>DASSVD010000146.1:0-8393 GCA_035706365.1 Nocardioidaceae bacterium | reverse complement strand
CGAGGATCCGCCGGGGGTCCAGAACTTCAGCTCGTGACCCTCGCGCATCCCTCCCCCCAGGTCGATCAGCTCGCGCAGGGTGATGCCCAGGGGCGCTTCGTACTGCCCCGGCCGCTTCACGTGGCCGGACAGCGAGTAGAGCACGAAGCCCTTCGACTTCTCGGTGCCCATCGAGGAGAACCAGTCGGCGCCGTGGCGCACGATGGCGGGCACCGAGGCGATCGACTCCACGTTGTTGATCACCGTCGGCGCGGCGTACAGGCCAGCGACCGCGGGGAACGGCGGGCGCAGCCGCGGCTGCCCGCGGCGTCCCTCGAGGGAGTCGAGCAGCGCGGTCTCCTCACCGCAGATGTAGGCGCCGGCGCCCGCGTGGACGACCAGGTCCAGGTTGTAGCCGGAGCCGTGGATGTCGGTGCCCAGGTGGCCGGCCAGGTAGGCCTCCTGGACCGCGCGCTGCAGGCGGCGGACCACGTGCAGCACCTCGCCGCGCACGTAGATGAACGCGGTGTTCGCACGGATCGCGTAGGAGGAGATGATCACGCCCTCGATCAGGGTGTGCGGGCTGGCCATCATCAGCGGGATGTCCTTGCACGTGCCCGGCTCGGACTCGTCGGCGTTGACCACCAGGTAGTGCGGCTTGTCGTCGCCCTGGGGGATGAACCCCCACTTCATCCCGGTCGGGAAGCCGGCGCCGCCACGGCCGCGCAGGCCGGACTCCTTGACCATCTCGATGACCGCGTCCTGCTCCAGGCCGAGCGCGGTCTTCAGCCCGTCGTACCCACCGGTGCGCTCGTAGCTCTCCAGCGTCCAGGGCTTGTCGTGGTCCCAGTTGTCGGAGAGCACGGGGGTCAGTACGGCGTCGCTCATCTCACTCACCAGTGCCCTTCCCGTCGGCCTCGGGGTTCGACCCCTTGCCGCCCTCGACGTCGGCCGGGGACTCCTCGACCGCGGCCTCGGCCTGCGCCCGTCCGCTGTCGGTGGAGCCGGCGGCCTTCCGCCGGTCGCTGTGGAACGTCTCGTCGCCGCTGGTGGTCGGCCCCTCGGCAGAGGTGCCCGGGGCGTGCCAGCCCTTCTCGCGGGCGATCTCCAGCCCGACCAGGGTCGCCGGCCCGGCGGCCGGACCCTCGTCGGCCCGGTCGTCGGGGAAGCCGGCCAGGACGCGCTCGGCCTCGCGCCAGCTGCAGATGCGCGGCCCGCGGGTGGAGTGCACCTCCTCGCCGGCGCGCAGCCGGTCGACCAGCTCGGTGGCCGAGGCGGGAGTCTGGTTGTCCATGAACTCCCAGTTCACCATCATCACCGGCGCGTAGTCGCAGGCGGCGTTGCACTCGAGGTGCTCCAGCGTGATCGCCTTGCCGCCCTCGTCCTCGGGCCACGCGGTCTCGTCGTTGCCGACGTCGAGGTGGTCCTTGAGCCGCTCGAAGATCGCGTCGCCGCCCATCACCGCGCACAGGGTGTTGGTGCACACGCCGACGTGGTAGTCGCCGACCGGGCGGCGCTTGTACATCGTGTAGAAGGTCGCGACGCCGGAGACCTCGGCGGCGGAGATCCCCAGGATGTCGGCGCAGGCCTCGATGCCCCGTGCGGTCACCCGGCCCTCGACGCTCTGCACCAGGTGCAGCATCGGCAGCAGCGCGGAGCGGCCCTGCGGGTAGCGCGCGACGATCTCCTGCAGCTCGGCGTACGTCGTCGGGTGCTCCTCGCGCAGCGACGGCGCGGCCGCTCCCGCCTGCACTGCGTTGTCCGGTCCGGTCATCGGTCCACTCCCCCCATCACGGGGTCGATCGAGGCGATCGCGACGATGACGTCGGCGACCATGCCGCCCTCGCTCATCACGCTGGTGCCCTGAAGGTTGGTGAAGGACGGGTCGCGGAAGTGCGCCCGGAACGGTCGGGTCCCCCCGTCGGAGACCACGTGCGCGCCGAGCTCGCCGCGCGGCGACTCGACCGGCACGTAGGCCTGGCCCGGCGGGACCCGGAAGCCCTCGGTCACCAGCTTGAAGTGGTGGATCAGTGCCTCCATCGACTCGCCCATGATGTGGCGGATGTGGTCGAGGCTGTTGCCCATGCCGTCGCTGCCGATCGCCAGCTGGCTGGGCCAGGCGATCTTCTTGTCCGCGACCATCACCGGCGCGCCCTCGAGGCCGGCCAGCCGGTCCGCGCACTGCTCGACGATGCGCAGCGACTCCCACATCTCGCCCAGCCGGATCCGGAACCGGCCGTAGGCGTCGGCGGTGTCCCAGGTGACCACGTCGAAGTCGTAGTCCTCGTAGCCGCTGTAGGGCTGGCTCTTGCGCAGGTCCCACGGGTAGCCGGTGGCGCGCAGCGGCGGGCCGGTGATGCCCAGGGCCAGGCAGCCGGCCAGGTCCAGGCGGCCGACGTCTTGGAGCCTGGCCTTGAAGATCGGGTTGGCGTTGCACAGGTCGGCGTACTCGGGGAGCCGCTTCTTCATCAGCGCGATGAAGTCGCGGATCTCGTCCAGCGCGCCGGGGGGCATGTCCTGGGCGACGCCGCCGGGACGGATGAACGCGTGGTTCATCCGCAGGCCGGTGATCAGCTCGAACAGGTCGAGGACCAGCTCGCGCTCGCGGAAGCCGATCGTCATCACGGTCAGCGCGCCGATCTCCATGCCGCCGGTGGCGATGGCGACCAGGTGCGAGGAGATCCGGTTCAGCTCCATCAGCAGGACGCGCATCACCTGCGCCTTCTCCGGCACGTCGTCCTCGATGTCGAGCAGCCGCTCCACGCCGAGCACGTAGGTCGCCTCGTTGTAGAACGGCGACAGGTAGTCCATCCGGGTGCAGAACGTGACGCCCTGCGTCCAGGAGCGGAACTCCATGTTCTTCTCGATGCCGGTGTGCAGGTAGCCGATGCCGCAGCGGGCCTCGGTGACCGTCTCGCCCTCGAGCTCGAGGATCAGCCGCAGCACGCCGTGCGTGGAGGGGTGCTGGGGCCCCATGTTGACGACGACGCGCTCCTCGCCCTCGTCGGCGACACCCGAGACCACCGTGTCCCAGTCCTGCCCGGTGACGGTGAAGACCTTGCCCTCGGTGGTCTCCGAGGCCTGTGCGTACGGGTCGTCGGTGGCGCCCGCGGTGTGGTTCGTGGTGGTGGACATCAGTTGTAGGCCCTCCGAGTGTCCGGCGGTGGCACGGTGGCGCCCTTGTACTCCACGGGGATGCCGCCGAGCGGGTAGTCCTTGCGCTGCGGGTGGCCCGGCCAGTCGTCGGGCATCTCGATGCGGGTCAGCGCGGGGTGGCCGTCGAAGATGATGCCGAAGAAGTCGTAGGTCTCCCGCTCGTGCCAGTCGGCCGTCGGGTAGACCGCGACCACCGACGGCACGTGCGGGTCCTCGTCGGGGCAGGTGACCTCGAGCCGGATCCGGCGGTTGTGCGTCATCGACAGCAGGTGGAGCACGGCGTGCAGCTCGCGCCCGGTCTCCTCCGGGTAGTGCACGCCGGAGACGCTGGAGCACAGCTCGAAGCGCAGCTCCGGGTCGTCGCGCAGCGTCCGGGCGACCTCGAGCAGCCGCTCGCGGCGGATGAAGAAGGTGATCTCCCCGCGGTGCACGACGACCTTCTCCACGGCGTCGGTGAATCCGGCCGTCTGCAGCTCCTGGCCCAGCCGCTGGGCGACCTCGTCGAACCAGCCGCCGTAGGGAGGCGGCGTACCGCCGGGCATCGCGACCGGGCGGACCAGGCCGCCGTAGCCCGAGGTGTCACCGCTGCCGCTCACGCCGAACATGCCGCGGCGCACCTCGACGATCTCCGGCTGGAGGGCGTCGGGGTCGACGGGCAGGGTGTTCTCCGGCGCGCGGTCGGTGGCGTCCGGCTCCGTGCCGGGGGTCACCTCGTCGAACTCGCCCGGTTCCTTGGGGCTCATCGCAGCAGGCCCTTCATGTCGGAGGTGGGCGCGGCGTTCAGCGCGTCGGTCTCGGACTCGACGACCTCGCGCTCGCGGTTGACGCCCAGCTTGGAGTGCTGCACCTGGTCGTGCAGCTTCAGGATCGCGTCGATCAGCATCTCCGGGCGCGGCGGACAGCCGGGGAGGTACATGTCCACCGGCACCACGTGGTCGACGCCCTGCACGATCGCGTAGTTGTTGAACATGCCGCCCGAGCTCGCGCACACGCCCATCGCCAGCACCCACTTCGGGTCGGGCATCTGGTCGTAGATCTGGCGCAGCACCGGGGCCATCTTCTGGCTGACCCGGCCGGCCACGATCATCAGGTCGGCCTGGCGCGGCGAGGCGCGGAACACCTCCATGCCGAAGCGGCCCAGGTCGTACTTGGGCGCCCCCGACGTCATCATCTCGATCGCGCAGCAGGCCAGCCCGAAGGTCGCCGGCCAGAACGACGCCTTGCGGAAGTAGCCGGCGACGTTCTCCACCGTGGTCAGCAGTACGCCGCTGGGGAGCTTCTCTTCCAGACCCATGTCAGTTCCCTCCGGTCAGTCCCACTCGAGCCCGCCGCGGCGCCACACGTAGGCGTAGGCCACGAAGACGGTGAGGATGAACAGCAGCATCTCGACCAGGCCGAAGACCGCCATGCTGTCGAACGCGACGGCCCACGGGTACAGGAAGATGATCTCGATGTCGAAGACGATGAACATCATCGCGGTGATGTAGTACTTCACCGGGAAGCGGCCACCGCCGACCGGCTGCGGCGTCGGCTCGATGCCGCACTCGTAGGAGTCCACCTTCGCGCGGTTGTAGCGCTTGGGCCCTACCAGCGCGCTCATGATCACCGAGAAGATCGCGAAGCCCGCCGCGAGGATGATCAGGCCGAGGACGGGTGTGTACAGCTCCACCGCTCGAGCCCTCCTGTCTGTTGCCGATCCGGTTGCTGGTCCGTGTGGTGCTTCTCAGGCGGCCGGTGCCGCCTTGCTGAGTGCGTTGATCACCCGGTCCGAGACGTCGCCGTCGCGGGGGTCGGTGAGGTTGGCCATCAGCTTGAGCATGAACTTCATCAAGGTGTGGCGCGGCAGCCCGTAACGGGTGGCCTGCTTCATGATCGTGGGGTTCCCGATCATCTTGGCGAACAGGCGCCCGAGGGTGAAGTAGCCGCCGTACGCCGCGTCCAGGGCGGCAGCGTAACTCTCCAGCACCCGCTCCCGCGCAGCGCCCTCCGGCAGCGCGAGCGCCTGCACCACCGTGTCGGCGGCCAGGTGGCCCGACTCCATGGCGTAGTCGATGCCCTCGCCGTTGAACGGGTTGACCATGCCACCGGCGTCGCCGACCAGCAGCACGCCGCGGGTGTAGTGCGGCTTGCGGTTGAAGCCCATCGGCAGCGCGGCGGACCCGATCCTGCCGACCCGGTTCCCCTCGTCGCGGAACCCCCACTCCTCGGGGGTGTGCGCCAGCCAGCGGCGCAGCACGTCCTTGTAGTCGACGTTGCGGAACGCCTTGGAGGTGTTCAGGATGCCCAGGCCCACGTTCGCGGTGCCGTCGCCGACGCCGAAGATCCAGCCGTAGCCGGGCAGCAGGTTGCTCTGCCGCGGGGCGCCGTCCCACAGCTCCAGCCAGGACTCCATCCACGGGTCGTCGTGGCGCGGGGTCTCGTAGTAGGCACGGACGGCGACACCCATCGGGCGGTTGTCGCGACGCTCGAGACCCAGTGCGGTGGCCATCCGGGCGGAGACCCCGTCGCAGGCGATGACCACGGGGGCGCGCAGCTCGAGCTCGTCGTCGGGCCCGCCGAGGCGCCGGCCGTTGTCGTCGACCGCGCGGGCGGTCACCCCGACGACCCGGCCGGTGCGCTCGTCGAGCAGCGGGCCGGTGACGCTGGTGCGCTCGTGCAGCCGGGCGCCGGCCTTCTCCGCGTGCCGGGCGAGGATCTCGTCCAGGTCGGCGCGGGTGCGGACCAGGCCGTACGGCGGGTAGGAGGTCAGCTCCGGCCAGGGCAGCTCGAGGCGGTGTCCCGCGCCGACGATGCGCAGCCCCTTGTTGCGCGCCCAGCCGGGGGCGTCCAGGTCGATGCCGAGACCGATCAGCTGCTTGACCGCGCGCGGGGTGAGCCCGTCGCCGCAGATCTTGTCGCGCGGGAACGACGCCTTCTCCAGCAGGAGGACGTCGAGTCCGGCGGTGGCCAGGTGGTAGGCGGTGGTGGACCCGGCGGGCCCGGCGCCTACGACGATGACGTCGGCCTGCCGCGCGTCGGCGGTGGTCCGGGTCATCGTGCTACCTCGATCTCGTTCGCTCCCGTATCGGTCGTGCTCGTGAAGGCGGCGCACCACGCCGGACGGCGCATGTGACCTCGTGAATCCCTTCACTAATGGGCACAACGGCACAGTCTAGGGCCCGCCCGGGCCGGGCGCGACTCGGGCCTCACGCGGTGCCCCTCATGCGGTGGCATGGTGCAGTGCGACGATCCCCCTGGTCAGGTTGCGCCACTTCACGTGCCGCCATCCGGCCTCGCCGATCCGGGCCGCGAGCTGCTCCTGGTCGGGCCAGGCCCGGATCGACTCGGCCAGGTAGACGTAGGCGTCCGGGCTGGAGGAGACGGCGCGGGCCAGCGGCGGCAGCGCGCGCATCAGGTACTCCAGGTAGACGGTGCGGAACGGCGCCCAGGTGGGGTGGCTGAACTCGCAGACCACCAGTCGGCCGCCGGGGCGGGTCACCCGGCGCATCTCGGCCAGCCCGGCGTCGGGGTTGACCACGTTGCGCAGCCCGAAGCTGATCGTGACCGCGTCGAAGGCGCCGTCGGCGAAGGGCAGCCGGGTGGCGTCCCCGGCGGTGAACGGCAGCGCGGGGCGTGCTCGCTTGCCGACCTGCAGCATGCCCAGCGAGAAGTCGCAGGGCACCACGGTCGCGCCGCGCTGGGCGAACGGCCGGCTCGACGTACCGGTGCCGGCGGCCAGGTCCAGGATCCGCTCCCCCGGCAGGGGGTCCACCGCTGCCAGCACGTCGCGCCGCCAGCGCCGGTCCTGCCCCAGCGACAGCACGTCGTTGGTCAGGTCGTAGCGGCGTGCGACGTCGTCGAACATCGCCGCCACCTCGGCGGGCTGCTTGTCCAGGTCGGCTCGGGTCACGCCCACACTGTAGGGCGGTGGGGGCGCCACCGTATTCTGGACCCTCGTGACCTCCGAGCCCACTTCCGCAGCCGAGTCGGCAGAGCCGTCGTACGACGCCAGGCCGCTGGTCGTCCGCACCGTCCGGGTCGACGACCCCGGCGCGCTGCTCCGGCTGCTGCCCGCCGAGGACGCCCTCGCCTGGGTGCGCCGCGGCGAGGGCCTGGTCGGCTGGGGCGTCGCGCGCCAGGTCCGCACGCACGGGCCCGACCGGTTCGCCACCGCGAGTGCCTGGTGGCGAGCGCTGACCCGCGAGGCGGTCGTGCGCGACGAGGTCGACCATCCGGGAACCGGTCTGGTCTGCTTCGGCTCGTTCGCCTTCGCCGACGAGCCGGGCACCAGCGTGCTGACCGTGCCCGAGGTCATCGTCGGGCGCCGCGGTGAGACCACCTGGGTGACCACGGTCAGCAGCGCGTTGAGCGCGCCGCCCGACCTGGCCCCGAGTGACCCGCCCGCGGCTCCCGCCGGGGTCACCTTCCTCGACGGGGCGCTCAGCGGCACCGAGTGGGAGCGGGTCGTGGCCGTCGCCGTCGGCCGGATCGGCACCGGCGAGCTGGAGAAGGTGGTGCTCGCCCGTGACCTTCTCGCGACCGCCGACGAGGACGTCGACGTGCGCTGGCCGCTCGAGCGGCTGGCCGACACCTACCCGATGTGCTGGACCTTCCACGTGGACGGGCTGTTCGGGGCCACCCCGGAGATGCTGGTGCGCCGCGAGCGCGGGCTGGTCACCTCCCGGGTGCTGGCCGGCACCATCCGGCGCACCGGCGACGACGCGCGCGACCTCGCCCTGGCCGCGACGCTGGCCCGCTCCAGCAAGGACCTCGAGGAGCACGAGTACGCCGTCCGCTCGGTCGCCGACGCGCTGGCCCCGCACTGCAGCTCGATGAACGTCCCCGAGTCGCCGTTCGTGCTGCACCTGCCCAACGTGATGCACCTGGCCACCGATGTCGCCGGCGTGGTGCACGAGGCCCCGGGCGGCAGCGAGGCGGCCAGCTCGCTCGACCTGGCCGCCGCCCTGCACCCCTCCGCCGCGGTCGGCGGCACCCCGACCGACCGGGCCACCGCGGTGATCGCCGAGATCGAGCAGATGGACCGCGGCCGCTACGCCGGGCCGGTCGGCTGGATGGACGCCTCCGGCGACGGCGAGTGGGGCATCGCCCTGCGCTCGGCCGAGATCGACGGCAGCACGGTGCGGCTGTTCGCCGGCTGCGGCATCGTCGCCGACTCCGACCCCGAGGCCGAGCTCGCCGAGGCGCAGGCCAAGTTCCTCCCGGTCCGCGACGCGATCACCTCCTGACCCGGCCGGGTGCGCGCAGCGGCCGGCAGGGAC
>DASSVD010000145.1:0-10882 GCA_035706365.1 Nocardioidaceae bacterium | reverse complement strand
CCGACCCAGAACGAGCCGTTGATCGCCACGTCGACGCGGCCGCGGTACTTCGCGGGGATCAGCTCGTCGATGGCGGAGTTGATCGCGGCGTACTCACCGCCGATGCCGGTGCCGGTGAAGAACCGGGCGACGAAGTACCAGATCGGGCTCATCGAGAACGCCGTGAGCACCGTCGCCAGCGTGTAGACGCCCAGGGTGAGCAGGAAAAGCTTCTTGCGGCCGAACTTGTCGGTGAGCTGGCCGAAGAACAGCGCGCCGAGACAGGCGCCGGCCACGTACACCGCCCCGGCCAGACCGACCTGGAAGGCGGTCAGCCCCAGGCCGGTCTTGGGGTCCTCCAACGCCGCCGACATCGAGCCGACGATGGTCACCTCGAGGCCGTCCAGGATCCAGACCGTGCCGAGCCCGATCACCACCAGCCAGTGCCATCGGGCCCACGGCAATCGATCGAGCCGCGCGGGGATGTCGGTGGTGATCCGGCCGGTCTCGACGCCGTGTGTCATGTGGTCCTCCTGGTGACGGTGCAGCAGGAGGGGAATACCCACGCGGAACGGGCGCTATGCCTGGCCCCCGGGTTAGCCGGTCAGCCGGTCAGCGCTGAGCCGGTCAGCTGGCCTTCTTGGCCGCCGTCTTCTTGGTGCCGGTCTTCTTGGTGCCCGACTTCGCGGACGCGGACTTCTTGGTGCCGGACTTCTTCGCCGCGGCCTTCTTGGCCGGGGCCTTCTTGGCCGCCGACTTCTTGGTGGAGGCCTTCTTCGAGCCGGTGTCGCCGCCCTCGTCGTCCGCTTCCGCGCTGGCGGCGCTGCCGGTGCCGTCGGTGCTCTCCGAACCATCGGTGGCGGCCGGCTCCTCGCCCCGCGAGGTCTTCGCGGCGTCCACGCTGCGCTGCAGCGCAGCGAGCAGGTCGACCACCTCGCCGGTGCTCTCCTTGGTCTCCGGCTTCGCCTTGACCTCGCCGCCCTCGAGCTTGGCACGCACCAGGTCCTCGACCGCGGCCGCGTAGTCGTCCTCGTACTCGCTGGCGTCGAAGTCCCCGGCCAGGGTGTCGACCAGAAGCCGGGCCATCTTCAGCTCCTGCGGCTTGGCCGCTCCCTCGGTCTCCTCGATCGTGGAGAAGTCGGGCTTGCGGACCTCGTCGGGCCACAGCATCGTCTGCAGCACGATCACGTCGTCGCGCACCCGCAGCACCGCGGTGGTCATCCGGCTGCGCAGCGCGACGGTGACCACCGCCATCCGGTCGGCCTCCTTGATCGCCTCGCGCAGCAGCGCGTAGGGCTTGGCCGCCGACTTGTCCGGCTCGAGGTAGTAGCACTTGTCCAGCAGCATCGGGTCGATCTGGCCGGAGGGGACGAACTTCTCCACCGAGATCTCGCGGCTGCTGGTGCTGGGCAGCTCGGCCAGGTCCTCGTCGTCGAGGATCACCATCTGGCCGTCGTCGGCCTCGTAGCCCTTCGCGATGTCGGCGTAGGCGACCTCCTCCCCGTCGATGCTGCAGATGCGCTGGTAGCGGATCCGGCCGCCGTCCTTGGCGTGGACCTGCCGGAAGGAGATGTCGTGGCTCTCGGTCGCGGCGTACAGCTTGACCGGGACACTGACCAGCCCGAAGGAGACTGCGCCTTTCCAGATGGCACGCATGCCGCGCCCCTACCTTCCTGTCGCCACCCCGGTCCGCCTACTGCGCTGGTGGGCGCCTGGTCGGCACGGGGTGTGCTGCCTGCGGGATGCCAGGATGGGCCCATGCGCCCGATGCTGGCTACTCGTGGCACCACCGTACCCACTGGGCCGGGTTGGGTGCATGAAGTCAAGTGGGACGGCATGCGCGTGCTCGTGCAGGTGCGTGACGGCCGGGTCGTGGTCACCTCGCGCAACGAGAACGACGTCACCGTGAGCTTCCCGGAGCTGGCGGGTCTGGGCGCGCTCGCGCCCGGCGGGGACGTTCCGGGCGCCGCCCACGACCTGGTGCTCGACGGCGAGGTGGTGGCGATGGCCGACGGCATCCCCACCTTCGCCGCACTCGCCGACCGGATGCACGTGCAGAGCGCGCGCAGGGCCGAGCAGCTGAGCCGGCGCAACCCGGTCACGCTGCTGGCCTTCGACCTGCTCCGGCTCGACGGCCGCGACCTGACCGGCGAGCCGCTGTCGGTACGACGTGCCGCCCTGGAGGGACTGGGCCTGGCCGGGCCGCACTGGCAGGTCCCCGCCACCTACGACGACGGGGCGACGCTGCTGGCGGCCACCGAGAAGCAGGGGCTGGAGGGCGTGGTGAGCAAGAAGCTGGCGTCGCGCTACACGTTCGGGCGCCGCTCCGCGGACTGGTTGAAGTTCCCCAACCGGCCGAGCGCGTCGTACGTCGTCGGTGGGTGGCGCTTCGAGACCGACAGCACCAGCCGGCTCGGGGCCATCCTGGTCGGGGAGCCGACTGC
Source organism: Nocardioidaceae bacterium (assembly GCA_035706365.1). Lineage (GTDB taxonomy): Bacteria > Actinomycetota > Actinomycetes > Propionibacteriales > Nocardioidaceae > Nocardioides_C. The sequence goes on along the minus strand of DASSVD010000145.1, from coordinate 8,459 downwards.
GGCCGGGCTGAGCTACCGCGGCCGGGTGGGCTCGGGGATCGCCGGCAAGGAGGGGCAGCGCCTGCGGGAGGTGCTGGCGCCGCTACGCGCCGACAGCTCGCCGTTCTGCGACGAGGTGCCGCGGGTCGATGCGACCGGGACGACCTGGTTGCGCCCCGAGGTCGTGGTGGAGATCCGCGCACTGGGCGTGACCCGGGGCGGGCGGCTGCGGCAGCCGTCGTACCAGGGCGAGCGCGCGGACCTGACTCCCGCGGACCTGACCGGCAGTGATCGCGATCCCACGGCACAGCCGACGGACGGAGGCGCCGGGTGAGTCCCGAGGAGCAGCGGGTCGAGGTGGACGGCCGGACGCTGAAGATCAGCCACCTGGACAAGGTGATGTACCCGGCCACCGGCACCACCAAGGGGGAGGTGCTGCACTACTACGCCCAAGTCGCCCCGGTGCTGCTGCCGCACCTGGCCGACCGGGCGGTGACCCGGATCCGCTGGCCCAACGGCACCGGCGAGGGGCGCTTCTTCGAGAAGAACCTGCCCTCGGGCGCGCCGGACTGGCTGCGGTCGGTCAAAGTTCCCTCGCGCGGACCCCGTGGCGGTGGCGACACGCTGGTCTTCCCGGTCGTGGAGGACCTCGCCGGCCTGATGCTGCTGGCCAACCTGGGCTCGCTGGAGTTCCACGTGCACCAGTGGCGGGTCGGTGCCAACCAGCAACCGAAGAACCCGGACCGCCTGGTCATCGACCTGGATCCCGGGCCGCCGGCGGGTCTCGACGAGTGCGCGCGGGTGGCGCTGCTGGTGCGCGACGTCCTCGAGGAACGCGGGCTGCCCTCGGTGCCGGTGACCAGCGGGAGCAAGGGGCTGCACCTGTACGCCGCGCTGCCGGGCCGGAGGAACTCCGAGGAGGTGCGCGACGACGCCCAGCAGATCGCCCGCGACCTCGCCGCCGAGCATCCCGACCTGGTGCTGTGGAAGATGACCAAGTCGCTGCGCGCGGGGAAGGTGTTCCTGGACTGGAGCCAGAACACCGGCTCGAAGACCACGATCTCGCCGTACTCGCTGCGGGGGCTGGCTGAGCCGTTCGTTGCCACGCCGCGGACCTGGGAGGAGATCGAGGACGGCGCGCGGCACCCCGGGTCGCTGCGCCAGTGCGCGCTGGGCGAGGTGCTCGACCGCGTCGCCGAGCGCGGCGACGTGTTCGGCGGGCAGCTCTCCGGCTGATCCGCGGTGACCGACCGGAACCTCCGCTTTCGGTCGACGAACCGGGCATAGCGGACCCCGGGCCTTGTCCCTGTCGGTGTGACCTGGTTTAGTCGGGAGGGTGGTCCAGCAGTAGTGCCACGCGAGTTCCAGCAGGATTGAGGCACGTATGTCCTCGACGAACGATGCAGAACTTTCCACAGGCGCGGCGGTCCTGCCGCACCAGGCGGACACGGCTGGCTACGAGCACGGTGAGACTCCCGGTCCCGGCGTCGTCCCCGAGGCGGACCGCAGCGAGATCACGGCGCGGCTGCTGCGGCAGATCGCCGAGACCAGCGACGACCTGGAGGCCAAGCGGCTCCGCGACGAGGTCGTCGTGCTCAACATGGGGGTGGCGCGCGCGATCGCGGCGCGCTACCGCGACCGCGGGATCACCCGCGACGATCTGATGCAGGCGGCCTACGTCGGCCTGGTCAAGGCGGTGCAGGGCTTCGACCCGTCCTTCGAGCGCGACTTCCTCAGCTACGCGGTCCCGACCGTGACCGGCGAGGTCAAGCGCTACTTCCGTGACTTCGGCTGGACGGTCCGACCGCCCCGACGCGTGCAGGAGCTGCAGGCGCAGATCTCCCGGATCTCTGCCGAGCTGTCGCAGGAGCTGCACCGCTCCCCGCGGCCCAGCGAGGTGGCCGACCGGCTCGGTGTGGGGGTCGACGCCGTGATCGAGGCGCTCGCTGCCGACGGCTGCTTCACCCCCGCGTCGCTCGACGTCCCGGTGGGCGAGGACGGCTCCGCCTCGCTCGGCGAGCTGATGGGGCAGGACGACGCCGACCTGGGGCGCGCCGAGGCCCGGATCCTGCTGGGTCCGGCGGTGCGCCGGCTGGGGGAGCGCGACCGGCGCATCCTCGAGCTGCGGTTCTTCCACGGCTGGACCCAGGAGCAGATCGCCGGAGACATCGGGGTCACCCAGATGCAGGTGTCTCGGTTGCTCGCCAGGATCCTGGGCGACCTGCGCGCCGAGCTGGCCTGATCGACAGCGCGGGGGTGGCCCGGAGCGACCCGGGCACCGAGGCGCGTCGCGGCTGGTCGGTCAGGGGCGGAGTCGCCGCGCGAGCAGCGGCACCCCGGCCCACAGCGCGGCGAAGAACACCAGCGACACCCCGCCGGCGACGTGCGCCAGGGTGCGGTTGGTGACCAGGTCGAAGACCAGCCACACCACGCCGGACGTGGTCACTGCCAGGAAGAACAGGCCGGCGCGCGCCGCGCGGTTGGCGTTCTTCACGATCCAGGGCCGCTCTCCCTGGCGGAACAGCGCGCGGTGGAAAGCCACCGGTCCGATGATCAGGCCGGTGGCGAGCACCGACCCGCACAGGATCGCCAGGTAGACGTAGCGCTGCAGATCGGTGATGTCCTGGAAGCGGGACGTGAACGGGAGCGTGAGCAGGAAGCCGGTCAGGATCTGCACGCCGGTCTGGGTCACCCGCAGCTCTTGGAGCAGCTCGTTGAGGTTGCGGGTGAGCCGCTCCTGCTCGGTCTCCTCGTCGCCCGAGCCTGCGCCGGGCGCCGCGGCTGCGTCGCTGCTCATCGTGGTGTGCCTCCTCGGTGCGAAGCCGGCCCGCCGGCGCTGTGCAGCAGCGTGCCAGACCGGCCGGAGCGGCGTACCCGCTTTGCGTGGTGGTTGAACCTGCAGTGACGCGGGTAGGCAGTCGACCACCGACCACCGACCACCGACCACCGACCTCCAACCACCACCCCGAGCAGAGAGCGAGCCGCACGTGGCAGACGGCGCCACCAATTCCACCTCTTCCAACGCTTCCAACGGCTCCAACGACGTGGTGGACCTGATCTTGCAGGACCACCGGGAGATGGAGCGGATGTTCGACCAGCTCCGCTCCGACCCGAGCACCCGACCCACGGTGCTGCCGACGCTGACCAGCCTGCTGGTGGCACACAGCCGCGCCGAGGAGGCCGAGGTCTATCCGGCCGCGCGGGACGAGGCCGGCGAGGCCGAGGACGTCGAGCACAGCGAGCAGGAGCACCTCGCCGCCGAACAGATCCTGAAGAAGCTGGCCGAGGCCGATCCCACCTCGACCGCGTTCGACGACACGCTCAAGGACCTCGTCGAAGCGGTGACCCATCACGTGAAGGAGGAGGAGGAGACCGTCCTGCCGGGCATGCGCGAGTCGCTGGGCCGCGAGCGGCTGACCGAGCTCGGTACGGCGTTCCTGGCCAGCCGGGAGGCCCATCTGGGACAGCAGGTCGGTGACACCACCCGTGAGCAGATGCTGCAGCAGGCGAAGCTGGCGGGCATCGAGGGCGCGTCGTCGATGAGCAAGCCGGAGCTGGAGAAGGCGCTGGCCGACCACGCGGAGCTGTGAGGGTAACGTTCCTCCCGTGGCAGGCCCCGACTTCCCGACCCGGATCAAGCAGCTCCGCGCGACGATGCACACCATCGAGCAGGTGCTGGACGTGGACGCGATGCGCACCGAGATCGCCGACCTCGGCGAGCAGGTGGGCGCGCCCGACCTCTGGGACGACCAGGCCAACGCGCAGCGGGTGACCGGCCGGCTCTCCGCCCTCCAGGGGGAGCTGGACCGGTTCACCCGGCTGCAGGGCCGGATCGAGGACCTCGGCGTCCTCGTCGAGCTGGCGCAGGAGGAGAGCGACGCCGAGTCGATGGCCGACGCGGAGCGCGAGCTCGGCTCGTTGGAGAAGGCGGTCGAGCAGCTCGAGGTGCGCACCCTGCTGTCGGGGGAGTACGACGCCCGCGAAGCCCTGGTCACCATCCGCTCCGGGGCCGGCGGTGTCGACGCGGCGGACTTCGCCGAGATGCTGATGCGGATGTACACCCGCTGGGCCGAGCGCAACAAGTACCCGGTCGAGGTGTTCGACACCTCCTACGCGGAGGAGGCGGGCCTGAAGTCGGCGACCTTCGCGGTGCACGCGCCGTACGCCTACGGCACCCTGTCGGTGGAGGCCGGCACGCACCGGCTCGTGCGGATCAGCCCGTTCGACAACCAGGGACGCCGGCAGACCTCCTTCGCCGCGGTCGAGGTGGTGCCGGTGCTGGAGCAGACCGACGAGATCGAGATCCCCGAGGACGAGATCCGGGTCGACGTCTACCGCTCGTCGGGTCCCGGCGGGCAGTCGGTGAACACCACCGACTCCGCCGTACGCCTGACCCACCTCCCGACCGGGGTGGTGGTCAGCTGTCAGAACGAGAAGAGCCAGCTGCAGAACAAGGCCAGCGCGATGGTCATCTTGAAGGCGAAGCTGCTCGCGCTGAAGAAGGCCGAGGAGCGTGCCCATCTCGACGAGCTGCGCGGGGACGTGCAGGGCTCGTGGGGGGACCAGATGCGCAACTACGTGCTGCACCCCTACCAGCTGGTCAAGGACCTGCGGACGGAGTACGAGACCGGGAACCCCCAGGGCGTCTTCGACGGTGACATCGACGCCTTCCTCGAGGCCGGTATCCGGTGGCGGCGGGGCGCGGAGAAGGTCGAGGCCTGAGCACGGCGGTCGGGGCGAAACTCCGGCGAACCGGCCTGTTAGGGACGTTCAGGTTCGTCGCCTAGACTTCTGGACTGGTCGGAGGCCGGCCGTTCCCTTATGTGCCGGCGCAGTCCCCCTGTCCCCGAGCCCGACCACCCGATGCCCGTGATTCGGTTCGAGAGTGTGAGCAAGGCGTACGCCGGCCAGGGCCGGGCGGCGCTGGACAACGTCAGTGTCGAGGTGGAGAAGGGCGAGTTCGTCTTCCTGGTCGGCTCCTCCGGCTCGGGCAAGTCGACCTTCCTGCGCCTGGTGCTGCGCGAGGCGCGGCCCACCCACGGCAAGGTCTACGTCGCGGGCAAAGAGATCAACCGGCTCGCCGGGTGGAAGGTGCCCGGACTGCGTCGCCAGATCGGGACGGTCTTCCAGGACTTCCGGCTCCTGCCGAACAAGACCGTCACGGAGAACGTCGCCTTCGCGCTGCAGGTGATCGGCAAGCCGCGCGCGCACATCGCCAAGGTGGTGCCCGAGACCCTCGAGCTGGTCGGGCTGGAGGGCAAGGGCGACCGGATGCCCGACGAGCTGTCCGGCGGCGAGCAGCAGCGCGTCGCGATCGCGCGTGCGTTCGTGAACCGGCCGATGATCCTGATCGCCGACGAGCCGACCGGCAACCTCGACCCGACCACGTCGGTGGGGATCATGAAGCTGCTGGACCGGATCAACCGCACCGGCACGACCGTGGTGATGGCCACCCACGACGCCGGGATCGTCGACCAGATGCGCAAGCGCGTGATCGAGCTGTCGGAGGGTCACGTGGTGCGCGACCAGTCGCGCGGCGTGTACGGCTACCAGCACTGAGCGGCGTACCCGACCTGTTGCCATCAGCAGTCGCCCCGAACCTGTACCACCCACCCTGTCGCGCCGAACCTGTACCGAACCTGCCGCACCGGCCGTGCGGCACTGATCGTCGAGGGAACTAGTCACGATGCAGCTCACCTACGTCTTCTCCGAGCTCGGCAACGGGCTGCGGCGCAACGTGTCCATGACCATCGCGGTGGTGGTGACGATCTTCGTCTCGCTGACCCTGGTGGGGATGGGGTTGCTCCTCAATGCCCAGGCGCACAAGGCGGAGGAGTACTGGGGCAGCAAGCTGCAGATCACGGTCTTCTTGTGCAACCAGAACTCCACGTCGGCCAACTGCGTCAACGGCGAGGTCACCGGCGCGCAGAAGGACCAGATCGAGAAGGTCCTCAACACGCACCCGGAGGTCGCCTCCTGGCACCTGGAGTCCAAGCAGGAGGCCTACCGCAAGTGGAAGAGCGCCTACGTCTCCGACGACGCCACCGAGCGGCGGGTGTACGAGTCGATCAAGCCCTCGGACATGCAGGAGTCCTACTGGGTGCAGCTGAAGGACCCCGAGCGCTTCCAGGGGATCAAGAGCGCGGTGCAGGGGCTGCCCGGCGTGAACGCGGTGCGCGACCTGCGCGAGGTGCTCAAGCCGATCTACTTCTGGATGAACGTGATGAAGTGGGGGGCGATCTCGGTCGCCGGCTTCCTGGTGTTCGCGGCGGTGCTGCAGGTCAGCAACACGATCCGGCTGGCGGCGTTCGCCCGCCGCCGCGAGATCGGGATCATGCGCCTGGTGGGCGCCTCCAGCCTCTACATCCAGCTGCCCTTCCTGATGGAGTCGCTGGTGGCGGCGCTGGTGGGGGTGGCGCTGTCGGCGGCGGCGATCGGGACGTTCATGTACGTCGTGATCTACCAGATGCTGAGACCGACCTCGAACATCGTCGCCTGGATCGACTGGGGCGACGGGCTGTGGGCCATGGGCTGGATCGCGCTGATCGGTCTGGGGCTGACCTTGTTGCCGACGTTGGTGATGACGCGCAAGTACCTCCGCGTCTGAGCGGCGGATGCGCGGCTCCAATCCGGTTGCCGCCACCTGAGAGAATCGGCGGCATGGCCAAGGAGCAGGGGCGCAAGCTGATCGCGCAGAACAAGAAGGCCCGCCACGACTACCACCTCCTCGACACCTACGAGGCGGGGTTGGTGCTGACCGGCACCGAGGTGAAGTCGTTGCGGCAGGGCCGCGCGTCGCTGGTCGACGGCTTCATCGAGGTGCACGAGGGCGAGGCCTGGCTGCACGGGGTGCACATCCCCGAGTACACGCAGGGTACGTGGACCAACCATGCCGCGCGGCGCAAGCGCAAGCTGCTGCTCAACCGGCAGGAGATCGACAAGATCGACGCCAAGGTCAACGAGCGCGGGCTGACCGTGGTGCCGCTGTCGCTGTACTTCCGCGACGGGCGGGCCAAGGTGGAGATCGCGCTCGCCAAGGGCAAGAAGACCTGGGACAAGCGTCAGGCGCTGGCCGAGCGGCAGGCGGACCGCGAGAAGCAGGTGGCCCTCGGGCGGCGGCTGAAAGGCATGGAGTGAGCCCAGCGGCTGGCTCGAGCCGTACGACGCGGCCGGCAGCACCGGCAGCGAGCCGTGAGGCGTCCCTGACCGACGGCGACGTTCCGGGCTGGAGCCAACGGCTGGGTCTTCCCGGCCTCTACGACACGCACGTGCACTTCCTGCCGCCGCGGGTGATGGCCAAGGTGCGCGAGCAGTTCGACTCGGCCGGTCCGCTGATCGGCCGCCCATGGCCGATCCAGTACCGGGGCAGCGACCAGGAGCGGGTGGACCAGCTGCGCGCCCTCGGCGTACGCCGCTTCTCCGCCCTGCCCTACGCGCACAAGCCCGGGATCGCGGAGTTCCTCAACGCCTGGGCCGCCGAGCTGGCCGATGCCGTGCCGGAGTGCCTGCGCTCGGCGACCTTCTTCCCGGAGCCGGACGCCGCCGCCTACGTGGCGCAGCGGATCGACGCTGGCACCGAGATCTTCAAGGTGCACGTGCAGGTCGGCAACTTCGACCCTCGCGACCCGCAGCTGGACAAGGTGTGGGGGCTGCTCGCCGACGCGGGCACGCCCGTCGTGGTGCACGCCGGGTCCGGGCCGGTGGCGAACGAGCACACGGGGCCGGGCCCCGTGCGCGAGGTGCTGCGCCGACACCCGCGCCTCACCGCGGTGATCGCGCACCTGGGGGCGCCGGAGTACGTCGAGTTCCTCGACCTCGCCGAGCGCTTCGAACGCGTGCACCTGGACACCACCATGGTGTTCACCGACTTCTTCGAGGCGATGGCGCCTTATCCGTGCGAGTTGCGGGCTCGCCTGTCGGCGCTGCAGCCCAAGATCCTGCTCGGCAGCGACTTCCCCAACATCCCGTACCCCTACGCCCACCAGCTCGAAGCGCTCGAGCGGCTGGACCTGGGGGAGCGCTGGCTCCGGGCCGTCTGCTGGGAGAACGCGCAGGCGCTGATCGGCTGACCGAGCGGCTGGCTGAGCGGCTGCCTAAGCGGCTGTCTGAGCGGCTGTCTGAGCGGCTGACCGAGCGGCTGCCACGTCGGCTGAGCCGTATCGCCGTCGCGGGCCGGTTTTGGTCCACAGGTGGGCGGGTGGGTGCTTGTACACAGGTTCGAAAACGGTCCGGAAAGTGTCGGTGGTGACGTCTAGCTTTGGGGTATGGAACTCGACGAGACCCGCCCGGACGGGACCCCCGCGGCAGATGCGGCCGGTGCCGCGGCTGGTGCTGCGGCCGGTGGTGGGCCGCGGTTGTTGCGGTTCGCGTGTGCGGTGGGGGAGGCGTTGGACCGGGTCGGGGAGGCGTCGGCGGTGTTCATGAGCCCGGAGGAGTTGCGGGCGACGTTGGTGGAGTTGGAGTCGGTGACCAGTCGGGTC
>DASSVD010000144.1:0-5033 GCA_035706365.1 Nocardioidaceae bacterium | reverse complement strand
GGGGAGCAGGCCGGCTTCGCCGACCTCGGGGCGGAGCTGCTCGCCGACCTGCTCGACCCCGCCTGGCTCACCACCGACCCCGCCGAAGCCACCCGCCACGTGATCGACGGGTTCACCCAGCTGCCGGTGCACTCCGACGTGATCCCCGGCATCCGGGCGCTGACGCGGGCCGGGCTTCGGCTGGTCACCCTCAGCAACGGCGCCGCCGGCATCGCCGAACGGCTGCTGAGCACCCACGGCCTGCGGGACCGCTTCGAGCACGTGTTGTCGGTGGAGGACGCCGGCGTGTGGAAGCCGCACCCCCGTGCCTACGCGTACGCCGCCTCCGTCTGCGGCACCGACCCGGCCCGCATGCTGATGGTCGCGGTGCATCCCTGGGACCTGCACGGGGCAACACGGGCCGGGATGCGCACGGCCTGGATCGACCGCGCCGCCTCGCGGTACCCGGCGCATGCGGCCACGCCGACGTACACCGTCGACGCCCTCACCGCGCTGCCGGACGCGCTCGCCCTGACCTGACGTGGCCCCCTGACCTGACGTGGCCCCCTGACCTGACGCGGCCACCTGACCTGACGCGGCCCCTGACAGCGGCCCCCTGACAGCGGTCACCTGACGGGCGCGTCGACGAGTCGGATCGAACTGGTTGGTCCGGTTGGCCGGGTCGATTGTGATTCGCACCGGTCGATGTGGTTCCCTATTGTTTTCGCCGTCGACCCCCCTGCGTTGGTGATCTCCCGTGGCACCACCCCGCCACAAGAAGCACGCCGCACCACGCTCGTCCACCGCGCGAGCGTCCCGTCCCCTCCAGAACGCCCGGCTGCGCGCCGGATCCCTCACCGGAGCCGTCGGAGAGGCCCTCACTGGTGCCGGCCGACTGCGGTTGACCCGCCGGGTCGCCGTACCGGCGCTCGCGGCCGGCCTGGTGACCGGCACGGTGGTGGGCACCGCCCTGGCCTGGCCGCACCATCCCACCGGTCCCACCGGCTCGGTGGCCGCCATCTCGGCTCCCGCCGCCTCCACCGCGCCGGACGAGTCCGCGGCCGAGACGCTGCCGGGGAGCCGGGTGCAGGTCGTCTCGCGGTCCGCGCCGCGGGTGCGGCTCACCGAGAAGCCCGAGCCGAGCCGCACGGCGACGCCGACCCCGCCCCCGACGCCGGAACCGGAGCCGGTGCACCGCTCCGACATCGAGGACCGGCTGTTCATGACCGCGCCGCTCAACGTCTGGAGCGGCCCCGGTGAGGACTACACGCTGCTCGACGTGCTGCCGGTGGGCACGAAGATCCCGGTGACCGGACGCGTCCGGGACGGCTGGGCCGAGGTCTCCTACGACGGTCTGGCCCGCTGGGTGAATGCCGACTACCTGTCCGAGAAGGACCCCACCGCCGTCCCGGAGCCGGCCGAGTCGTCCGCCGCCTCCGGCAGCGGCGGCGCGATCACCGACGCGCCGTGCCCCTCGGGGTCCGACGTCGAGAGCGGGCTCACCCCCGACGCGATCCTGGTGCATCGCTCGGTGTGCGCGTCCTTCCCGGAGGTGAGCACGTATGGGGGCGTGCGCGCCGACAGCGGGGAGCACGGCAGCGGCCAGGCCCTCGACATCATGATCGACAGCTCGTCCCAGGGCGACGCGATCGCGGAGTGGGTGCGGGCGCACGCCTCCGACCTGGGCGTCAGCCAGGTGATCTGGGCCCAGCACATCTGGACCGTGCAGCGCAGCAGCGAGGGCTGGCGGGCGATGGAGGATCGCGGTTCGACCACCGCGAACCACTACGACCACGTGCACGTCACCGTCTACGGCAGCACCGCCGGCTGACCGCCGGCTGACCGCCGTCTGGACCGCTGGCTGGTCCCGGTCCGTCCGGACCGTCGGTGCCCCGCAGTAGGGTCGTCGCCGTGGGGTCGGACAACCGGTACTCGAACGACGGAGGGTACGACGCGGCCTCGTGCGCCCGCTGGGTGCACGAGCCTCCCAAGCGCGCCGAACGCACCCCGTTCGAGCGGGACCGCGCCCGGGTGGTGCACTCGGCGGCGTTGCGCCGGCTGGCCGCGAAGACCCAGGTGGTGGGGCCGCAGAGCGACGACTTCGTCCGCAACCGGCTCACCCACACGCTCGAGGTGGCTCAGATCGGCCGCGACCTGGCGCGCACGCTCGGGTGCGATCCCGACGTGGTGGAGACCGCGGCGCTCGCCCACGACCTGGGGCACCCGCCGTTCGGCCACAACGGCGAGCGCGCGCTGGACCGGCTCAGCGAGCCGTGCGGCGGCTTCGAGGGCAACGCGCAGACCCTGCGGATCCTGACCCGGCTGGAGCCCAAGACCCTCGACCCCGACGGCCGCCCGGTCGGCCTCAACCTCACCCGGGCCACGCTGGACGCCAGCATCAAGTACCCCTGGCCTCGGGTGGGCGCCGACGCACCGCGCGGCACCCACGCCGACGGGTCGCCGCGCTCGGTGCGCAAGTTCGGGGTGTACGCCGACGACCGGGCCGTCTTCGACTGGGTGCGCGAGGGCGCCGCGCCGGGCAGCCTCTGCGTGGAGGCGCAGGTGATGGACCTGGCCGACGACGTGGCCTACTCCGTGCACGACCTGGAGGACGGTGTGGTCGGCGGCAAGATCGACCTGAGCGTGCTCGCCGAGCCGGCCCGCCGCGCGGAGGTCTGGCACACGGTGCGCGACTGGTACCTCCCCGACGCGGCCGACGCCGAGCTCGACGAGGCGATCGCGACGTTGACCGGCCTGGTCTCGTGGCCGGCCGGCTCCTACGACGGGGGGCGTCAGGCGCAGGCGGCGCTGAAGAACCTCACCAGCGACCTGATCGGCCGGTTCTGCACGCAGGTGCAGCGGGCCACCCACGCCACGCACGGTCCGGCGCCGCTGCGCCGCCACCACGGGGAGGTGGTGGTGCCGCGCACCACGCGGCTGGAGATCTCGGTGCTCAAGGGGCTGGCCGCCCACTACGTGATGCGCGACGAGCAGCGGGTGGCGCTGCTCCAGCGGCAGCGTGAGCTGCTCTCGGAGCTGGTCACGGCGCTGCGCGACGCGGGTCCCGAGGCCTTCGCGCCGGACTTCCGGGTCGACCTCGCCGAGGCGGCCGACGACGCGGCCCGGTTGCGGGTGGTGGTCGACCAGGTCGCCTCCCTGACCGATGCCTCCGCGCTGTCCTGGCACCGCCGGCTGACCGGTCACGGATGAGCCCGCCGCTGCTGACCGTGGGGCACGGGCGGCTCGACGCGGACCAGTTGGGCGCGCTGCTGCGGCAGGCGAAGGTGGGCCTGCTGGTCGACGTACGCCGCTTCCCGGGGAGTCGGGCCAATCCCGCGGTGGCCCGCGACGCCCTGCCGAGCTGGCTGCCCGAGGTCGGCATCGACTACCGCTGGGACGAACGGCTCGGCGGACGCCGGCGGCTGCCCGACGCGTCCGGGGGGAGTCGGCGCGACGGTGCCCGCGACGTGCCCCGCGACGGCGAGGGTGAAGAGACCGACTCCTGGTGGCGGGTCGAGCAGTTCCGTGCCTACGCCGCGCACACGCGCAGCGCGGAGTTCGCCGCAGCGATGGCCGGCCTGTTCGCCGAGGTGGACGCGGGGTCCGCCCGAGTGGCGGTGATGTGCAGCGAGAGCGTGTGGTGGCGCTGCCACCGACGACTGATCGCCGACGTCACCGCCCTCGGCCACGACCGGCCGGTCGAGCACCTGATGCACGACGGGCGGCTGGTGGAGCACCCGGTGGCCGAGGGCGCCCGCCGCGTCGACGAGGGCGTGCTCGTCTGGGACGGCCGGTGAGCCGGCCCGGGTCGGCCCGTGACCCGGTCCACAGCCGCCTCCGACCCGGTCCGGCCGCCCGGCACCACGACGTAGACTGCCCGCCGTGGCTGGCCGGATCCGTGAGGACGACATCGCGCTCGTGCGCGAGCGCGCGCGGATCGACGAGGTGGTCTCCTCCTATGTCACCCTGCGCCACGCCGGCGGCGGGTCGCAGAAGGGACTGTGCCCCTTCCACGACGAGAAGTCGCCGTCGTTCCACGTCACCCCCTCGCGCAACGTGTTCTACTGCTTCGGCTGCGGCGAGGGCGGCGACGTCATCTCCTTCCTGCAGAAGATCGACGGTCTCGGGTTCGCCGACGCGGTCGAGCGGCTCGCGGACAAGTTCGGCGTACAGCTGCGTTACGAGGAGCTGCCCGGGGGAGGGGCGCCGGGTCCACGACGCGACGCGAACCTGCGGCCGCGGCTGATCGAGGCGCACAAGGCCGCGGCGGCCTTCTACGCCGACCACCTCGGCTCACCGGACGGCCTGGCCGGGCGGCAGTTCCTCTCCGAGCGCGGGTTCGACAAGGCGGCGGCCGACACCTTCGGGATCGGCTTCGCGCCGCGTGACGGTGACGCGCTCTACCGGCACCTGCGGCAGAAGGGGTTCCGCGACGAGGAGCTGGTCACCGGCGGGCTGGTCGCCCAGGGCCGCAGCGGCCACTACGACCGGTTCCGCGGCCGGCTGGTGTGGCCGATCCGCGACGTCTCCGGCGACGTGATCGGGTTCGGTGCGCGCCGGCTCTTCGACGACGACCGGATCGACGCGAAGTACCTGAACACTCCCGAGACGCCGATCTACAAGAAGAGCCAGGTGCTCTACGGCATCGACCTGGCGCGCCGGGAGATGGCCCGCTCGTCGCAGGCGGTGGTTGTCGAGGGCTACACCGACGTGATGGCCTGCCACCTGGCCGGAGTCGGTACGGCGGTCGCCACCTGCGGCACGGCGTTCGGGGAAGACCACGCCCGGGTGGTCCGCCGGCTGCTGCGCGACCACGAGGAGTTCCGCGGGGAGATCATCTTCACCTTCGACGGCGGCGAGGCCGGGCAGCGGGCCGCGCTGCGGGCTTTCAACGGCGACGCCGCGGTGCGGGAGCTGCTGGCGCGGCGGATCCCGCTCTACCGGTTCGTGCTGAAGAACGTGATCAACCAGTTCGACCTGGACCGCGCCGACGCCCGCGCCGCGGCGGTGCGGGAGGCGGCGAAGCTGGTGTCCAGCAGCCGGGACTCCGCGGT
>DASSVD010000143.1:0-24922 GCA_035706365.1 Nocardioidaceae bacterium | reverse complement strand
TACGACCGCTTCCGCGGGCGGCTGCTCTGGCCGATCCGCGACTCCAGCGGCGACACCATCGGCTTCGGGGCGCGGCGGCTGTTCGACGACGACCGCATCGAGGCCAAGTACCTCAACACCTCCGAGACCCCGATCTACAAGAAGAGCCAGGTGCTCTACGGCATCGACCTGGCCCGCAAGCCCATCGCGCTCAGCTCGCAGGCGGTCATCGTCGAGGGCTACACCGACGTGATGGCCTGCCACCTCGCCGGTGTGACGACGGCCGTCGCCACCTGCGGCACGGCGTTCGGCGACGACCACGCCCGGGTGCTGCGCCGGTTCCTCCACGACCACGAGGAGTTCCGCGGCGAGGTGATCTTCACCTTCGACGGCGACGCCGCCGGGCAGAAGGCCGCGCTGCGCGCCTTCGGCGGGGACCAGCAGTTCGTCGGGCAGACCTACGTCGCGGTCGAGCCGGACGGCCTGGACCCCTGCGACCTGCGGCTCGCCCACGGCGATGCCGCGGTGCGGGAGCTGGTTGCGCGGCGGATCCCGCTCTACCGGTTCGTGCTGAAGAACGTGATCAACCAGTTCGACCTGGACCGCGCCGACGCCCGCGCCGCGGCGGTGCGGGAGGCGGCGAAGCTGGTGTCCAGCAGCCGGGACTCCGCGGTGCGCAACAGCGCCTTCGCGCGCGAGCTGGCCCAGCTGGTCGGGATGGACCCCGACGACGTGCTGGTCGAGGTACGGCGGGCCACCGCCCGTGCCCGCCGAGGGCAGGACGCCGGCCCGGCGGCGCAGCACGCCCGCCCCGGGAATCAGGCCGGCCCCGGTCAGGACGGCGCGCCGCAGCGTCTCGCCGCGCCACCGTTGCCGGACCTGCGCGACCCGCGGTTCTCGCTGGAGCGGGAGACTCTCAAGCTGGTCGTCCAGCATCCGCAGGCGGTCGGCAGCGCTGCCCGGGACGTGACGAGCGACGACTTCACCCACCCGACCTATCGGGCCGTGTGGGACGCGGTCGCGCAGGCAGGTGGCCCGAGCGTGGCGCCGGCCGGTGAGGCGTGGGTCGGTGGGCTGCGCGAGGCGGTCCAGGATGACCCGCCGGCACAGCAGGCGCTGCACGCGCTCGCGGTCGAGCCGCTGCTCTCGAGCAAGGACCCCGACGCCGGTTACGTCGCCGCCCACGTGTACCGCCTGCAGGAGCTGACCGCGATGCGCCGCATCGCCGACGTGAAGTCGCGGCTGCAGCGCACCAACCCCGTCGAGCAGGCCACCGACTACAACCGGATGTTCGGCGAGCTGGTCGCGCTGGAGCAGCACCGTCGCAACCTGCGCGAGGCCGCGCTCGGCGGGGAGGCGTGAGCGTGCGCAACCCCTTCCGTCGCACGATGCCCGTCCCCGACCCGATCCTCTCGGCCGCAGGGCTGCGGGCCGGTGAGCGGGTCCTCGCCGGGGCGCAGGCCCGTGACGGCGCCTGGCTGCTGGCCAGCCGCGACGCGCTGGTGCTGGTCTCCCCGGCGGCCGAGCCGGTGCGGATCCCGTGGGAGCGGGTGGAGCGCGCCGACTGGGACCGCGACCAGGACCGACTGGTGATCACCGAGGTGGGGGAGTACGGCGAGCTGCAGCCGCGCCACGTCTACGCGCTGGACAACCCCGGGCTGCTACTCGACGTGCTGCGCGAGCGGGTGACCGCCTCGGTCGTGCTGCAGCGCCACGTCCCGGTGCAGGGACGCCGGGGGCTCTTCGTCGTCGCCCGCCGGGCACCCACCGGCGCCGGTCCGATCACCTGGGCCTACGAGTTCCAGGCCGGTGTCGATCCGCAGGACCCGGCGGTCGCGGCCGCCGCGGAGGCCGGGCTGCGTCGGGCAGCCGAGGAGCTCGGCGAGTGAGCTGGGCCGGGCATCGGACTGGTGTGGCCTCAGCACGGCCTCAGCACGGCCGGCGAGCCGGGCAGCCGACCGCGGCGTACCCGCTGATCGGCGGCCTCGGATTTAGCAATCGGTGCATCCCTTGCTAACCTATCCGCGCTGCACGATGGTGCGCGATCCCCTGTAGCTCAATTGGCAGAGCATTCGGCTGTTAACCGGAGGGTTGTTGGTTCGAGTCCAACCGGGGGAGCCAGCCGAACCCCGCGTGACCTGAGCAGGTCGGGCGGGGTTCTCGTGTTCCTGGGCTCCCCGGCTGCGCCGTCTGTGCCGCCGGCGGCCCCGGCGCTCAGTCGCCCCAGCCCATGCTGAACACCTCGAACGGCGCCGCGTGGGCGACCCCCAGCCGGCTGCCGCTGGCGCGGGACATCCCCTCGAGGAACTCCGCGGGGTCGAAGTGCTCCCAGCCGAGCCCCTCGATGTACGCGCGATGGGCCCGCAGCGATGCCACGCCGGCGTCGAAGGAGTCGGTGATGTCGGCCGCGTGCGTGGACTGCGGCGACCCGGCGGCCCAGACCGCGCGCACCCCTCCCCACGGCTCGAGGCCGTCCTCGAGCTGCTCGTGGAAGACCCACCGGTTACCGGCGTCGCGCACCGCGTCCAGCGTGGCCTTCCCGGCCGCGATGTGGTCGGCCTGGTTCAGCGACGCCCCGCCCCAGGAGTCGCGGAAGTTGTTGGTGATCACGATCTCCGGGCGGTGGCGACGCACCACCGCGGTGATGGCGCGACGCAGCGGTACGCCGTACTCCAGGATTCCGTCGGGCAGCCCCAGGAACTCCACCTGGTCGACGCCCACGATCCGCGCGGACTCGACCTGCTCGGCCTCGCGCACTTCGCGGCACGCGGAAGGGTGCATGCCGTCGATGCCCGCCTCGCCGCTGGTGAGCATGCAGTAGACGACGTGCTTGCCCTGCGCGGTCCAGCGGGCCACGGCGGCCGCGCCGCCGAACTCGAGGTCGTCGGGGTGCGCCACGACGCACAGCGCGCGCTCCCAGTCCTCGGGCACGTGCTGCAGTGGTGGGGGTACGGCGTCGGCCTGGTCACTCATGCGTCGAGCATGGCACGCGCGACCGCGCCGGCGCAGCCGGTAGGTTTCTCCTGCACGGGGCGGTAGCTCAGCCGGTTAGAGCAGAGGACTCATAATCCTTGGGTCGTGGGTTCGAGCCCCACCCGCCCTACCAAGCCCGACAACCGCCGGTCAGATGGGTGACGCGCGAGCACGCTGTCCGGGCGGTTGAGGTGCGAGCAAAGCGAGCCTCGAAACCTCTCGACTTCGCGCCCGACCCACCCGTTGCGCAGTACCGTTCAGGCATGCAGTCCGCTGAGGCGACACCCCCGACGCCCGGTGCGTCGACAGAGCCCGAGTACCGCACCCTCCCCGAGCCGGTGCGGCTGCACGAGACGATCGCGAGCGTCGACGCAGACCCGGTGCCGGACCCGGCCGCCGGGCGCAACCTGGATCAGCATCGCGCCCTGCGGGACGACTGACCGCTTCACGATCGGGCGACGCTCCTCGGGGCGGAAGGGAGGGGTTTCGAGGCTCGCTGCGCTCGCACCTCAACCACCCGTCGGAGCCGCTCACACCTCAACCACCCGTCGGAGCCGCTCACACCTCAAGCACCCGTCGGAGCCGCTCGCGCCTCAACGACCCGGACGAGCGCGGGCGGCGACCAGGACGGCGATGCCCGCGGTCACCCACCCCATCAGCACGTCGACGACGTAGTGCTCGCCCGTGTA
Organism: Nocardioidaceae bacterium; assembly: GCA_035706365.1. Taxonomy (GTDB): domain Bacteria; phylum Actinomycetota; class Actinomycetes; order Propionibacteriales; family Nocardioidaceae; genus Nocardioides_C. The sequence goes on along the minus strand of DASSVD010000143.1, from coordinate 21,281 downwards.
CACGAGGGTGAGCGCCATCAGCAGCGCGTAGCCGAGCAGCACCAGCCGCCACAGCGGGCCGACCACCGGCCAGAAGAACAGCGCCATGAGCAGTGCCGTCCCAGCGTGTAGCGACGGCATCGCGGCCACCGGGTTGCTGCCGGCCTGGGAGGAGGCAGTCAGGCCGCCGACGCGGTCCAAACCGAGGAACTGCCATCCGAGGTTGGAGATCCGGTCGACGGCGCCGATCACCCCGCGGTCCGCGGCCAGCCACGGTGGCGCCGCCGGGTAGACGAGGTAGCCGACCACGCCCAGCGTGGTGAGGGTCAGCACGGCCACGATCCAGGCGGTGAACCGGTGGCGCAGGGCGAACCACACCACCGCCGTGGCGATCGGCAACGACACGAAGTGCGTGACGTAGATCAGCGAAGCGATCGCGTCGTACCAGTGCGGGGCCCCGTCGACCAGACGCTGCTGCAACCACACCGAGGGGACGACTCCGAACACCGCCTGGTCGGCCGCGGCCGGCCCGGTGACGTGGAGTCCGAAGCCGAGCAGGTTCGTGTCGTTCGCGTCCGGGCGGCCCGTGCCATCCGTGCCGTGGCTGAGTGGCGCGTTGACCCACTGTGCGACCGCGTAGGTCACCAGGATCACGCTCAGCGGCGACCAGGCGATCAGCAGCTGGGCCACCGGGCCGTGCCGGGAGCCGACGCGTTGACGGCTCACCTCGCGTGACGCTCGATCAGGGCCTGGATCCGGAACCGGTTGTAGCGCTGGATGGCGATGAACGGCAGGTTGACCAGCACCCCGTAGCCGACCAGCAACGCAGCGGCGAGAGGCGGGTTCCACAGCACGAAGACCAGCCCGCAGCCCATGCACCACCAGTGCGCCAGCTCGGCTCGCCGGGTCTCGCGGGCGAACAGCTCCAGCCCGGAGGCGTCGTACGCCGGAAGCTGCCGCTTGCTGATCCCGCCGCGGAACAGCGCCCCCGCCTCGGGAAGCCGGTCCTTCCACCGGTGGATCCGCAACCGACGCCGGTACCACCGGCCGCCCTCCTCGAAGCGCCGCGCCCGCAGCAGCCAGCCGTCCTCGCCCAGCCGGCTGCCGTCGAGGCGGAAGGCGAGGTAGCCGGTGGCACTGTGGATCGCGCCCCACGCGACGACGTCGACCACGAGCGTGGCCGCCTGCGGCATCACCAGCCGGAGCATCAGACCCCCTCCTCGGCGGAGCCGCGGTCGCGCACCTCGACGTCGCGACCGCGCCACCGCACCGACCGGTGAACCACCGTCCACACCGCGGAGCGGGCGAAGATCAGGTCGAAGGCCGCCAGCGGCACCGGGAAGACCGCCCAGGTCCACCAGCGGAACGACCCGAGCCGGCGCAGCATCCACCGCAGCTGAGCGGCCAGGGCCGCCCAGGCGATCGCCCACAGCAGGAGACTGCCCGCGGCCAGGAGGAGTGGGCGACCGAAGACCGACTGCACGATCGCGAGGAGCGTCCCGACGGCGACCGCGTGGTGCGCGCACACCCACAGCACGGCGATCGCCCGCGGTGCAGGGGCGGCGGCCGTTGCGCCCGACACGATGTTCTTCGTCCAGCCGGCGACGAGCTGGCCGACCCCGCCGGGATAGCTGCGCATCCGGACCGCGTTGCCACCGACCGCGCACACCACCGGCAGGCCGGCGCCGCGGTAGGCGGCGGCCAGGCCGACGTCGTCGAGGATCTCGTCCCGCGCCGCTCCGTGCCCGCCGACGCGCTCGTAGTCGGCGCGCGAGGTGAGCAGGCACGGACCGAACGCCATCGGTCGCCTGGCATCGGTGGAGCTGAACGCGCCGCTCGCGAGCACGGACACCACGTTGAAGTACGCCGACAGCTGCTCGTAGGACCTGACCACGCGGTGGAACGGCTGCACCGAGACCAGCCCGCCACGGCGCCGCTGCAGCTCCACGAGACGCTCGAGCGCATCGGGGGCCAGGGTCGTATCGGCGTCGAGGAACAGCAGCAGCTCGCCGGTGGTGGCACCGGCCCCGAGGTGGCACGCCCACGCCTTGCCCGTCCAGCCGGGCGGACGGCCCGCGGCCGGTACGACGATCGCGCCGGCCGACCGGGCGACGGATGCGGTGGCGTCCCGCGAGCCGTCGTCGACCACCACCACCTCGGCGACGTCGACGGTGAGTCCTCGCAACGAGTCCAGCAGCGCCGGCAGGGTGGCCTCCTCGTCGCGCGCGGGGACCACCACCGACACCGAGCCCGACACCGAGTCCGCGCCTGACCCCGCGCGCGACCGGGCCGGCAGCGTGCGCAGGTCGCGCATCATCCACCAGGCGCTCCCCGCGATGGCGAGGATCGCCACGGCGAGGGCCAGGTCAGCCATGGCCGGCGTCCCGCATGCGCGTGACGCGCAGCGGCATCCCGGCGCGGGGGTGCACCGCGACCTGCGCCTGCGGGACCGGCCGCACCCACCCCGGCGGCACGTCGACGCGGTGGGTGGAGAGGAGCCGGCTGAGCACGACGACCATCTCGCCCAGGGCGAACTCCCGGCCGATGCACAGCCGGGGCCCCAGACCGAAGGGCAGGTAGCCCGAGCGGGCGGCAGCGGGGTCGAGGAAGCGCTCCGGCCGGAAGGCCGCCGGGTCCGGCCAGCCCTCGGGTCGGCGGTGCACCAGCCAGGGGCTGATGATCACCAGGGTGCCGGCCGGGACCGGCAGGTCACCGATCACGTCGTCGTCGCGCGAGCGCCGCGAGATCGCCCAGGCAGGCGGGAACAGGCGCAACGCCTCGTCGACGACCGCGCGCGTCCAGGGGAGCCGGTCGCGGTGGTCGAGCAGCGAGACCGGTCCCGGGTGCTCGGCGAGCTCGGCACGCAGCCGCTCCTGGGCCGGCTGGTCCTCGGCGAGCAGCATCAGCGTCCAGGTCAGCGCGGCGGCGACGGTCTCGTGACCGGCGATCACCATGGTCACCAGCTCGTCGCGGATCTCGGCGTCGCTCAGCCCGCCGTCCAGGAGCAGCCCGAGCAGGTCGTCCCCGTGCGCGGCGGCGGGGGACTGTTCCCGCCGCTGCGCTGACCGCTGGGCTCGCCGCTGGGCGATGAGGTCGTAGCAGATCGCGTCCAGGAGCCGCCGGGTCGCGCGCACGCGCAGGTTCGTGGGCGTCGGCGCCCACGCAGCCGTGGGCAGGATGGAGCGGCCGAGCCGGACCACCAGCCGGGCCGCGTCGCTCGTGGCGTCGAGCAGCTGCTGCGCCTGCCCGGTCAGGTCGGTGGAGAACAGCGCCCGGCCCACGGCGTCCAGACCGATCCGGTGCATCAGCGTCGCCACGTCCACCACGGCGCCGGTGTCCGGGCTCAGGCCACCGAGTCGGTCCCGCAGCGCGTCGTCGGTGGCCGCGCGCACCAGGTCGCTGACCGCCTCCAGCCGTTGATGGTGGAAGGCAGGAGCCGCGATGCGCCGATGCTCGATCCAGCTCGGCTCGGCCGAGGCCAGCAGGCCCGGTCCGGTCACGCGGCCGAGCGCGGCGTACTGCACGGTCTGCTTGCCCCAGGTGCGCGCCGCGCCCTGGAGCACGTGCCGGACATCGGCCGGGTCGTTGACCAGGAGCGCGGGAGCGCCCGGCACCGGGAACGAGACCAGGTCGCCGTAGCGGTCGCTGACCTCGGAGAGGAAGGTGAGCGGGTCGGCGCGCACGGAGCGGAAGGCGCGGGCCATGTCCAGCGCGGTCGGCCCGGGTACGCCGATGTCGGTGGGCCGCATCGCCTGCAGCCGGGCTGAGGTGCTCACGCCCCCTCCGTGCCCCGGCGCCGCCCCAGCCACACCCACACCACGCAGCTGGTCAGCACCAGCCCGAAGCCGAATGCCAGGTCCTCCACCGGCGCGAAGACCAGCCGGCCGTCGCCGATGAAGGTCACCCGGCCGTTGCCGAGGATCGCGTCCGGGTCGTAGCGCACGATGCGGCGTCCGGTCAGCCAGCCGTTGGTGAGCAGCTGGAAGACCACGATGATCGCGTAGGCCGCCCACCAGGGCCGCGTGCTGGTCAACCGGGTCCGGGCGACCCAGCGGTCCAGTACGACCGCCGCGGGCACCGCCAGTGCCGCGATCAGGGTGTAGGTCATCGCACGCCCCGCCGCTGACGAGCAGAGCCGGTACGGCGGCGGACTGCGCGCACCGCCTCGTAGGTGAGCACCGAGACCAGCGGGATCACCACGAAGAAGGCGATCTCCTCCAGCGGCAGCCCGGCCACCCGCCAGGGCAACGTCTGCGCGGCGTCGAAGTGCCAGTGCCCGACATGGGTGGCGTAGAGGTCCCAGACCAGGAACGGCGTACCGGCGGCGAGCACGGTCAGGGCCAGCCGGCCGGGCTGGCGCAGCACCCGCAGCCGGAAGGCGGGCACCAACGGGAGCGTGCCGACCAGGCAGAACGCCAGCATCGCGATGTAGCCCCAGTGCGACAGGCTCATCGGCTGCCCACCGGCTGCGACGACCGGTCGCCGGTCAGCCGCTTCAGGACGAGCTCCGCGCTGATCAGGCACATCGGCAGACCCACGCCGGGCACGGTGCTCGCGCCGGCGTAGTACAGCCCGTCCACCTTGGTCGAGACGTTGCCGGGCCGGAAGAACGCGCTCTGGCGCAGCGTGTGCTCGAGGCCCAGCGCCCCACCGCGCCAGGCGTGGAACTGGTCGGCGAAGTCGGCCGGGCCGACGGTGCGCCGCACGACGATCCGGTCTCGCAGGTCGGCCGCGCCGGACCAGGCGGCCACCTGGTCGATCGCGGCGTCCGCGGCCCGCTCCACCGCGGGAGAACCCTGCCCGTCGTCACCGCCGGCGCCGATCTCCACGTCGGCGGGGACGGGTATGAGCACGAAGAGGTTCTCGCAGCCGGGCGGAGCCACGGTGGGGTCGCTGTGCGACGGCTTGCAGACGTAGACCGACGCCGGGTCGGGGACCCGCGGCTGGTCGCCGAAGATGTCGCCGAAGTTGCGCTCCCAGTCCGCGGTGAAGAACAGCGAGTGGTGCGGCAGCTGGGGCAGCGCCCCGTCGACGCCCAGCATCGCCAGGACGGCCCCAGGGCCGGGGGAGCGGCGTCGCCACACCGGCTCCGGATGCGTCTGCAACGCGCGGGGGAGCAGCGCGGTCTCCAGGTGGTGCAGGTCCGCGGCACCGACGACCACGTCGGCCGGGAGGGTACGCCGCTCGCCGCCGGGCACCGCATGCTCCACGCCGCACACCCGGGCGCGGGCGCCGCGCCGCCCGCCCGCCGGACCGGCCGGCCCGTGCTCGGTGAGGATCCGGGTCACCGGCGCGTCGGTGTGCAACCGCGCGCCGTGCCGCCGCGCGAGCGCCGCGATCGCCTCGACCAGCCGGGTGAAACCGCCCTGCGGGTAGAGCACCCGGTCGCCGAGATCGAGGTGGCTCATCAGGTGGTACATGCTGGGCGCGCGGCTCGGCGACGAGCCGAGGAACACCGCCGGGTAGCCCAGCAGCTGGCGCAGCCGGTTGTCGGAGAACCGCGCGGCGACGTGGCCGGCCAGCGAACGGGTCAGCAGCCGACCCAGCTCCGGCGCGCGGCGCATCACCGCGGCGTTGAGGACCGAGGCGGGCGAGTCGAAGTTGCTGTAGAGGAAGCGGCGCAGCGCCACGTCGTACGTCTGCTCGGCGGAGCGCAGGTAGGCGTCCAGGCGCGCCCCGGCGCCGGGCTCGAGTGCGTCGAACAGGGCCCGGTTGTGCGCCCGGTCGGGGCGCACGTCGACCGGCTGGTCATGGCCCTCGAAGAAGATCCGGTAGCTCGGGTCGAGCACGGTGAGCTCGAGCTCTGCCTCGACCGAGGTGCCCAGGAGGGAGAAGAAGTGCTCGAACACCTCGGGCATCAGGTACCACGAGGCGCCGGTGTCGAAGCGGAACCCGTTCCGCTCGTAGCTGCCGACCCGGCCGCCCAGCTCGTCGTTCTTCTCCAGCAGGTCGACGCTGTGGCCGCGTGAGGCGAGCAGCGCCGCGGTGGCGAGCCCGGCGATGCCGCCGCCGACGACCACGACGCGTCGCGGTCCGGCCTCGCGGGCGGCGTCGGCGGGCGACCGCCTGCCCGATCGGCCCGGCAGCTCCGGCAGACCCCGTAGGAGGGAGGTCACGGGCGACCTCCGTAGAGCGCGCCGGCCACCAGCCGCAGCTTCACCGCGTCGGGGACGCGCACCCGGGTGTGGCGGATCTGCGCCGCCGGCGTCGCGCGTAGCCGCTCCGCGAGCTCCGCGAAGGTGGCGTGGGCCACCCGCACCGCGCGGCGACTACTCGTCGGCAGCGCGGGGATGACCGCGGCAGCCGCGTCCAGGTCGGCGGCGATGTCGTCGAGGATCCGGTCCCGGTCGGCGTCGTCGAACCGGTCCACGTCCAGCCCCGGGAAGTAGCACCGGCCCAGCACGTCGTGGTCCTCGGCCAGGTCGCGCAGGAAGTTGAGCTTCTGGAAGGCTGCGCCGAGCCGCCGCGCCCCAGGCGCGAGCCGCTCGTAGTCCCCGCCGCCGTCCACGAGGAACACGCGCAGGCACATCAGCCCGACGACCTCGGCCGAGCCGTAGACGTAGCGCTCGAAGGTCTCCGTTGTGTGCACGCGGGTGTCCAGGTCCATCCGCATCGAGGCGAAGAACGGGTCCACCAGGTCCTCGCCGATCCCGCACCGGGTGGCGGTGCGGGCGAAGGCGTGCACCACCAGGTTGGCGCTGTACCCGGTGCGCAGGGCGTGCCGTACGTCGTCGTGCAGCCGGGCGAGCATCGCCGCGCGGGTCTCCCGCCCCAGCGCGGGGTCGGGGTTGTCCACGATCTCGTCGGCGACGCGGACGAGTGCGTAGACGTTGCGGACCTGGACGCGCACCGGTCCGCGCAGCAGCAGCGCCGCGAGCCCGAAGGAGCTGGAGTACGCCCGGATGACCACGGCGGCGCCGTCCTCGGCCACCCGGTCGTAGAGGCCGCGCGGAGCACGCCGGGCGACCAGGAAGGCGTTCACTCGCCCCAGCACAGGCAGAAGGGGTGGCCGGCGGGATCGGCGTACACCTGGAAGCCGCTGGACGCGGCCGGGTCGTCGGCCGCCTGCAGCAGGCGAGCACCGAGCGCGACCGCCTCCTCGTGGGCACGGCCGAGGTCCTCGACGAAGAGGTCGAGGTGGATCTGCTGCGGGGTGCCGTCCGGCCACTGCGGCGGTACGTGGTCCGGAGCGAGCTGCACCGCCATCCGCGGCTGGCCCCCGACACTGATCGTGTGCCAGTCGTCCTCGGCCTCCACCGTGCCCTCGAGCACGCCCGCCCAGAAGGCGCTCTCGGCGGTCAGGTCCGCCGCGTCGAGCACGATGACCGTCTTCGCGATGTCCATGGAGCCAGTGTCTCCCACCGCCCCGGTCTTCACGCGCGATGCGCACAGCCCGGGGTCGGGTTGCTCAGCGCCGGGTCAACGCCGCGGCGACCTGGTCGGCCAGCAGCACCGCGACCTTGCGCTGCTCGAGGGTCGGGTAGGCGGTCTCGGAGGCCGAGGTGAGCACGAAGTGCCCCAGCACCTCGGCGCCGCGTCGCACCAGCAGCACCGTGTCCTCGTCGACCGGCAGCCCGTGCCGGTCGACGTCGACCGGGTGCCCGTTGCGCGTCACCGAGCCGTTCCGGGCCAGGACCGCGTTGCGGGGGTCGTGCGTGGGGCGCGCCACGAAGCGGCAGGCCGGCACGCCGAGCACCTCGGCGATCTGCCGGCCGACGCTGGCGGCCAGGACGTCGACAGGCTGGTCGTGCAGCGAGATCAGCTCGGCGGCCTGCAGGACGCCCTCGAGGTATCCCTCGCGGACGCTGGCTCGGCGCTGCTGGCGACGCCCCCACAGGGCCAGCTCGCCGACCAGCGCACCGATCGCCACCAGCAGCACGGTCACCTCGACGTCGTCGGCGTCGGCGATGGTGAAGCTGCCGTAGGGCTGGGTGAAGAAGAAGTCGAACCAGGCGCCGCCGGACAGCGCCGCGACCAGCCCGGCGACCCGGTGCCCGCTGGCGGACACGGCCACCACGACCACGACCAGCAGCAGGCTGACCGTGGCCACGGTGACGCTCTCGCGCACAGGGGAGAGCAGCGCCGCGACGGCGAACGGAACCGCCGCGCCGACCGCGACCAACCAGCCGCGGGTGCGGCGTTCCGGCGGTACTCGGGGCTCCGTCTCAAGGGCGGCCGGGTCCATGAGGCAAGCGTCGACGGATCCCTACCGACGCCACAGTGGCGTTCGTCCCGAAGTACGCCGCGTCCGAAAGCCGTCGCCGTGGTCGGTGACTGCGATGAGCAGGTCGTGTGCAAGCGTCTCCGGCACTCGCTCGAGGGTCGGCACGCGACGCAGCTCGTGGTGCACGGGCAGCTGGCGCTCAGCGACAGGAGCAGGGACCGGTCACCGTCGGTCGGCGTCGACCGGCGACGGTTCAGTCACCCGTGGCCGCGAGGGCGGCCTCGCGGTGCTCGGCAGCGGCAGCGAGCGCCGCCTCCTGGGTCTCGTAGAAGTCGAAGACCCGGTCGAGCCCGGTGATCCGGAAGATCTTCATCAGCGACTCGTTGGTGCACACCAGCGAGAAGGAGCCCTTGAAGGCGTGCGCACGCCGGCGCGCGCCGATGAAAGCACCCAGGCCGGTCGAGTCCAGGAAGCTGACCTTCTGCAGGTCGACCACCAGGTGGACGTCGCCGTCGACGATGAGCTCGCCGATCGTGTCGCGGACGTCGCCGGTGGTGGCCAGATCGATCTCGCCCTCGGCGACGACCACGGTCGCCTCAGGGTGCTTGTGAACGTCCAGCGTGAGTTCCATGTGACCTCCGGGGATCGGTGGGCCGTGTGTGCAGGCCAGTGCCGGGGCCCGCTCGCTGCTGAACCAAAGCCCGGACGATTGTCACACATCACCCCCCACCGGGTCGAAGTCACTCAATCCGCGTCGCCGGGCGGTCAGTCCCCGGGGCGGTCAGCCGCCGAGCCGCTCGATCAACGCCAGCGCGTCGTGCGGCGCGTAGCCCTTGGCGTCGTTGTCGAAGTAGACGAAGCAGTCCAGGCCCTCCGCCGACCAGCGGCGCAGGGACTCGGCCCAGGCGTCCAGCGCCCGGGGCGTGTAGCCGGAGGCGTAGAGCTCCTGGTCACCGTGAAGGCGGACATACATGAAGTCCGCGGTGACGTCGCGGAGCAGCGGCCAGCGGCCGGCAGTGTCGGCGACCACGAGGGCGACGTCGTGGCGGCGCAGCAGCTCGGCCGCTTCGGGTGCAGCGAAACTGGGGTGGCGCACCTCGAGCGCGTGGCGCAGCCGCTGCTGGACCGGGGCCACGGTCAGGGCCCGGTCTGCGGGCACCTTGGCGTCGTGCTGCCGGGCCAGCTCGGCGGCCTCGCCGGTGGTACGGGGCAGCTGCGCGAAGAACGAGGTGAGGCGCTCGGCGTCGTACCCGAGGTTCGGCGGCAGCTGCCACAGCAACGGTCCGAGCCGGTCACCGAGCGCGAGCACTCCCGAGGCGAAGAAGTTGGCCAGTGCCGTCTCGACGCCGGCCAGCTTCTTCATGTGGGTGATGAACCGCCCGCCCTTGACCGCGAAGACGAAGCCGTCGGGGACCTCTGCCGCCCACGACGCGTAGCTGGTGGGGCGTTGCAGGGAGTAGAACGACCCGTTGATCTCGATGGTGGGCAAGCGCTCCGCGGCGTAGCTCAGCTCGCGGCGCTGCACGAGGCCGGCGGGGTAGAAGTCGCCACGCCAGCCGGCGTACCGCCACCCGGAGATGCCCACCCGCACCCGGCCCGCGCTGCCCGCCATGGGCCCCCTCTACCCGCGGGGCGGGGCGGGCACGCCTCAGGAACCGGCGAGCTCGCTCAACGGCACCGAGGTGTCCCGTAGGCGGGCCAGGTCCGGACGCGTGCCCACCAGGGAGCGCACCGGGTCGATGGCGTCCCAGTCGTTGGCGTGCATCCCGGCCACGACGGCGCCGGCCTTCACCCAGAACGCGGTGAACACCCGCTCGCCACCGAGGTCGCCGCGCACCACCACCTCGTCGTAGCCGTCCCCGGCGTGGCCGACGTACTCCATGCCGAGGTCGTACTGGTCGGTGAAGAAGTAGGGGAGCTTGTCATAGCTGACCTCGTGGCCTGCCAGCGCACGGCCGGCCGCCGCGCCCTGCTCCACCGCGTTGTCCCAGTGCTCGACCCGGATCTGCTGGTCCAGCCGGGGGTTCCAGGCGCGCGCCACGTCCCCCGCGGCGAGCACGTGCGGGTCCTCGGTGTGCAGCGAGGCGTCGACCAGGACACCGTCGTCGACCGGCAGACCGGCCTGCTCGGCGAGCGAGGTGACCGGCGAGGCGCCGATGCCGACCAGCAGCAGGTCCGCCTCGACCGCGTCACCGCCGGACAGTTCCAGCCGGACGCCGTCGCCGGACTTCTCGATCCCGCTCACCCGGGCGCCTACGCGCAGGTCGACACCGTGCTCGCGGTGCAGCTGGGCGAACGACTCGGCGACTTCCGGGCCGAGCACGCGCAGCAGCGGCAGGTCCAACGCCTCCAGCACGGTGACCTCGCACCCGGCCCCGCGTGCGGCCGCGGCGACCTCCAGGCCGATCCAACCGCCGCCGAGGATCGCCAGCCGCGACCGCCCGGCCAGAACGGCGCGGAGCCGGTCGCTGTCCTCGATGGTGCGCAGGTAGGCCACCGGCGCGCCGCTCTCGTCGGCCATCGGCAGCGCCCGCGGCGCGGCGCCGGTGGCCAGCAGCAGCCGCTCGTAGGGCTGCTCGTCGCCACCGTCGGTGCGGACGGTACGCCGCTGCCGGTCCACGCCGGTGACCCGTGTGCCCAGCCGCAGGTCGACGGCGTGGTCGCGGTACCACGCCTCGTCGTGGACGAAGGCGTCCTCGAGCGGGTCGGAGCCGGCGAGGTACCCCTTGGACAACGGCGGGCGCTCGTAGGGCAGGTGCCGCTCGGCCGCGAAGACGACCAGCTCGCCGTCGTACCCGCTCGCGCGGGCGGACTCGGCTGCCTTGGCGGCGGTCAGGCCGCCGCCGATGATGACCAGCGGTGCGTTCATCGTGACTCCTTGCGTGGGTGGGTCAGGGACAGGAACTCCGCGCGAGACGCGGGGTCGTCGCGCAGCGTGCCGTGGAGGGCCGAGGTGGCGGTCCGCGCGCCGACCGCGCGCACCCCGCGCAGGGTCATGCAGGTGTGCTCGGCCTCCACGACCACGCCCACCCCGCGCGGTGCGAGCTGGCGCTGCAGCTGGTCGGCGATCTGCTTGGTGAGCCGCTCCTGGGTCTGCGGGCGGTGCGCGAAGAAGTCGACGACCCGGGCCAGTTTGGACAGGCCGAGGATCCGCTCCCCGGGCAGGTAGCCGATGTGGGCGACGCCGACGAAGGGCAGCACGTGGTGCTCGCACACCGAGCGCACCGGGATGTCCTCGACCAGCACCAGCTCGTCGTACCCCTCGGTGTTGGGGAAGGTGGTGAAGTCGAACGCGGGCACGGTGAGCATCTCCGCCAGTGCGGTGGCCATCCGGCGCGGGGTGTCGGCGAGCGCCTCCTCGTGCAGGGGCAGGCCGAGCGCGTGCAGCAGGTCGGTCGCGGCCCGCTCGGCGGCGTCCAGGTCCACCGGGTCCTGGTCGTGCACGATGCGCGGGCGCCACGAGGTCTCGGCGGGCTGGGGCAGTGGTGCCTGGCTCATCGGCCGCCTCCTGGGGCTGACGGGGACTCTAAAAGAGAGTAGAGTTCACTTTAGAACGCTCAGGATCTTCCGTCAACGCAGGAGTAACGATGGCCGCAACCGACAGCCCCGGCGAGCACCTCGCCGCGGTCGCGTCGGGCATCGGCGCCCTCGCCGACCCGGCCCGCCGGGCCCTCTACGGGTACGTCGCCTCCGCCCGCGAGCCGGTCAGCCGCGAGCAGGCGGCGACCGGCTGCGACCTGCCGGTGCACTCGGCCCGCTTCCACCTCGACCGGCTGGTCGACGAAGGGCTGCTCGAGGTCGAGTACAAGCGGCTGACCGGGCGCACCGGGCCCGGGGCCGGCCGACCCGCGAAGCTGTACCGGCGCGCCGAGCGCGAGGTGAGCCTCAGCCTGCCGGCGCGGCACTACGAGGTGGTCGGGCGGGTGCTTGCCGCCGCCGCCGACCGGACCCTGCAGACCGGGACCCCGCTGGCCGAGAGCCTCACCGGCTGCGCGCGTGCGGCCGGCGGCCAGCTCGGGGCGGACCTGGTCGGGGACCTCCCCGGTGACGGCGCTGCACGGGTGGAGGTCGCGCTCGAGGCCTGTGGCTACGAGCCGCACCCGGACGGCGCCGAGCTGGCGCTGGCCAACTGCCCCTTCGACGCGCTCGCCCGCGAGCACACGAGCCTGGTGTGCGGGCTCAACCTCGACCTGCTCGGCGGGCTGCTCGACGTGCTGGAGGTCGGGGACCGTGAGGCCGTGCTGGCGCCGCGGCCCGGCCTGTGCTGCGTGCGGGTCCGTCCGCGCGGGCCGTCAGTGGATCGCCCGGCGGAAGGCTGAGGCCAGGCGCAGGCTGTCGGCTGAGCTGAACGGGCGCTCACCGAGGGCGACCGGCCCCTCCAGCATGATCACCGCGTGCTCGGTGAGCACGGTCAGCTCCGCCCGCCGCGACCGGGCGTCGTCGGGGTACCGGTCGGAGAGCACCACCCCTGGCTCGAGCGGGAGCACCTGCCCGACCAGGTCGCGCCCGTCGTCCCCGGTCTCGTCCTTGCAGTCCGCGCGGTTCTGGATCAGCAGCGTGAAGAAGGCGCGGGTGACCGCCGGGTTGTCGAAGCCGACGGCGAAGGCGGAGACGCTGACCTCCGCGGCCCGGTCCGTGGCCAGGCTCCCGGCGGTGAACGAGTAGTGGGTCTGCGCCGCCGCGTCCGGCAGCGGCATCGGGTTCAGCCGCGAGCAGTCCTCGGGGACGGCGCCGTCGACCACCTCCTCGGCGTCGCGCTCCACCGCGAGCGGCACCTCCACGTGCCGCTCGTCGGTCGGCGGGAACGCCCAGCCCGGACCCAGCTGCCGTGGCGGGGGGAACCGGGCGCGCAGCTGCTCACCGAGTGCGGTGTGCGGTCGCTCGAAGTTCGGGTCGGGCAGGACCGGGCCGGTGGAGGTGGCCGTGGCGCGGGGGAGGTCCGGCGCAAGGTCGGACGGCAGCTCGACGCCGGCGTCGTCGGCGGGGGGCCGCGTCGTGTCGGTGCAGCCGGCGACGAGTCCGCCAAGCAGCCCCGCGAGCGCCAGGACCGCGACCGGACCCCTCATGCTTCGACAGTAGCGCCGTTCCGCAGAGCCGCCCGGAGAAAAATCTGGTGTCAATGTGACTATTGGGCCGCGATGTGCGCAACAATGGGGCGCACAACTGCATATCGACCGGTCGTCCGACGTGTCGTCCCGACCGGTCCCGACCTGTCATCGGACGTTCCCTCACCCGCACGAGACCGCTGGGGAAGGCGTATCTCACGCCGGGGAGAAGGAGGTCACGGTGACTGCTCGAACTGCGACACGCGGCGTGCTCTACGTCCACTCGTCGCCGTCTGCGTTGTGCCCGCACATCGAGTGGGCCGTGGGCGGCGTACTCGGTGCTGCCGTGAGTCTCGACTGGACTCCACAACCGGCGCACGCCGGGTCCTACCGCGCGGAGTACTCCTGGTCCGGCGACGCCGGCACCGCCGCGGCGATCGCCTCGGCCCTGCGCGGCTGGAACCACCTGCGCTTCGAGGTCACCGAGGAGCCCACGTCCTCGACCGAGGGCGCCCGCTACTCCTGCACCCCCGACCTCGGGCTCTTCCACGCGGTCACCGGGCTGCACGGCGACATCATGATCCCCGAGGACCGGCTCAAGGCGGCCGTGGTCAAGGCGGCGCTGGGCGACACCACCGTGCTGCACGAGATCGACAAGCTGCTGGGCAAGCCCTGGGACGACGAGCTGGAGCCGTTCCGGCACGCCGGCGACGGCGCCCCGGTCCGCTGGCTGCACCAGGTGGTGTGAGCCCCGGGCGACCGCCGCAGGCCGGCCGCCGGACCGTCGCAGCTCCGCCGTCCCGCATCGAAATCACTGCAGTGCCGCCGACCGTGGTGTAGACCTGTGCCGGGAGGCCAGGCGTGACGATGACCATGCACCAGCCCCGGTCGTGGGCCGAGGCGCTGGAGACGCGTGCCCGCCACCCCGAGGCGCTGCCCATCCTCGGTGGGACCGACGTGATGGTGGAGCTGAACTTCGACCGGCGCCGGCCCGGAGGCCTGCTCGACCTGGGCCGGGTCCCCGAGCTCACCGGATGGGAGCTGCGCGACGGTGACCGGCCCGAGGTGCGGCTGGGCGCCGGGGTCACCTACGCAGACATCGTCGGCCGCCTCCCCGACCTCCTGCCCGGCCTGGCGGTCGCCTCGCGCACCGTCGGTTCCCCGCAGATCCGCAACCGCGGCACCGTCGCCGGCAACCTCGGGTCCGCGTCCCCCGCCGGGGACGCCCACCCGCCCCTGCTGGCATGCGGCGCGGTGGTGGAGGCCGCCTCCGTCCGGGGCACCCGTGACATCGCGATCGGTGATTTCTTCACCGGCGTGAAGCGCAACGCGCTCGCACAGGACGAGCTCATCGCGGCGATCCGGGTCCCGGTCCGGCGCGGCGGCCAGCAGTTCGCCAAGATCGGCACCCGCAACGCGATGGTGATCGCGGTCGCGTCCTTCGCCGTCTGCCTGGACGCCGACGCCCACACGGTCGGTACCGGCATCGGCTCCGCCGCGCCGACCCCGCGAGCCGCTCCGCAGGCCGAGGAGCTCCTCGCCGGCGAGCTCGAGGCGGCGGGACTGTGGCAGGCCGGTGCACCGGCGAGGCTGCCGGAGGAGCTCGTGCGCCGGTTCGGCGAGCTGGTCGCGCAGGCCGCCAGCCCCGTCGACGACGTGCGCGGCACCGCCGACTACCGCCGCCACGCGCTGGCCGTGATGGCCCGGCGCACGCTCGGCTGGGCCTGGGCCGACCTTCAGACCGGGCGGTCACGCCCGCCCGGCCCTGACGACGCGGGATCGGCGCACGACGAGGAAGGAGCCGGCCGATGAGGGTCACCTGCACGGTCAACGGCGAGCAGCGCACGGCCGACGACGTCTGGCCGGGGGAGAGCCTGCTGTTCGTGCTGCGCGAGCGGCTCGGCCTTCCGGGAGCCAAGAACGCCTGCGAGCAGGGCGAGTGCGGGTCGTGCACCGTCTACCTCGACGGCCTGCCGGTCTGCTCGTGCCTGGTCGCCGCCGGCCAGGCCGAGGGCCGCGAGGTGGTGACCGTCGAAGGACTGGCCGCGGACGAGGCCCTGGATCCGGTGCAGCAGGCCTTCGTCGACGCCGGCGCGGTCCAGTGCGGTTTCTGCACCCCGGGACTGATCGTGGCTACGCACGACCTGCTGGCCCGCGAGCCGCACCCCGACGACGTCACCATCCGGGAGGCGCTGGCCGGCAACCTGTGCCGCTGCACCGGTTACGAGAAGATCCTCGACGCGGTCCGCCTGGCCGCGGACGCGCAGGCGTCCCGATGACCGCCGCACCCACTCCCGCCCCGCCGATCACGGTGATCCGCGGCTGCGCCGTGGCCACCGTCGACGCGGCCGGGACCGAGCACGAGCAGGGGTACGTCGTGGTCGAGGGTGGCCGCATCGTCGACGTCGGCCCCGGGAAGCCGCCCGAGCAGGTCCGACCGTCCCGGGCCGACCCGGACGTCACAGTGGTCGACGGCACTGGCTGCCTGCTCACCCCCGGACTGGTCAACACCCACCACCACCTCTACCAGTGGTCCACGCGCGGCCTGGCGCAGCAGGAGGACCTGTTCGGCTGGCTGCGCGCCCTCTACCCGGTGTGGGCGGGGGTCGACGCCGACGTGCTGCACGCCAGCGCCGCGGCCGGCCTGGCCCGGCTGGCCCTCACCGGGTGCACGACGAGCACCGACCACCACTACGTGTTTCCCCGTGGTGCCGGTGACCTGCTCGGCGCCGAGGTGGCCGCTGCCCGTCGGATCGGGCTGCGCTTCCACCCCACCCGCGGGTCGATGGACCTCGGCGCCTCCGCGGGCGGTCTGCCGCCGGACGAGGTGGTGGAGTCCACCGCGTCGGCGCTGACCGCGACGGCCGCCGCCATCGACGAGTACCACGACCCGTCGCCCGGCTCGATGCTGCGGGTCGCGGTCGCCCCGTGCTCCCCGTTCTCGGTCACCGGCGAGCTGATGCGCGAGGCGGCCGCGCTCGCCCGCGACCGCGGCGTACGCCTGCACACGCACCTGGCCGAGACGGTGGACGAGGAGGAGTACTGCCGGGAGCGGTTCGGCTGCAGCCCGGCCGAGTACGTCGCCGAGCTGGGGTGGACCGGGCCAGACGTGTGGTTCGCCCACGCCGTGCACCTGGACGACAAGACCGTCACCACGCTCGGCGAGCACGGCACCGGCGTGGCGCACTGCCCGACCAGCAACGCCCGGCTCGGAGCGGGCACCGCACCGGTGGCCACGATGGTGGCGGCCGGCGTGCCCGTCGGGCTCGGGGTGGACGGGTCCGCGTCGAACGAGGAGTCGTCGCTGGCCGCGGAGCTGCACGCCGCGCTGCTGGTCGCCCGGTTGCGTGGCGGCCCCGCGGCGATGACCGCCCGCGACGCGCTGCGGCTGGGCACCATGGGCGGCGCCCGCTGCCTGGGCCGCGAGGACGAGATCGGGTCGATCGAGCCGGGCAAGCGCGCCGACCTCGCCCTGTGGCGGGTCGACGCGTTGGGGCACGCGGGCATCGCCGACCCCGTCGCCGCCCTGGTGCTCGGAGCGCGCCCCCCGCTGCGGCTGCTGCTGGTCGATGGACATCCAGTGGTGCACGACGACGTGCTGACCACCGCCGACGAGGAGGAGCTCGCCCGGGATGCGGCCTCTGCCGCGCGGCGGCTGCTGGAGCGGAGCGCGCGATGACCTGGACCGACGTCACCGAGCGCCCCGGGGGCGTTGCCGCCGGGGCCGGCGGGACGGCCGGGGGAGTGGGAGACAGCCCGACCCGGCCCGACGGCACGCTGAAGGTCCGCGGCGAGTTCGCCTACTCCTCCGACCTCTGGATGGACGGGATGCTGTGGGGAGCCACGTTGCGCAGCCCGCACCCGCACGCGCGGATCACCCGGATCGAGACCGCCCGCGCGCTCGCGCTGACCGGCGTGTTCGCCGTACTCACCCACGAGGACGTCCCCGGCGTCAACGCCTACGGTCTCGAGCACAAGGACCAGCCGGTGCTCGCCGAGGACCGGGTCCGCTACCAGGGGGAGCCGGTCGCGCTCGTCGCCGCGGACCACCCGGAGACCGCGCGCCGCGCGCTGGCGCTGATCGAGATCGACTACGAGGAGCTGGAGCCGGTCACCGACCCCCGGACGGCCGTCGACGGCTCTGCCCCGCCGCTGCACCCCGGCGGCAATGTGGTGCGGCACGTGCGGATCCGCCACGGCGACCCGCAGGTGCACGAGGACCCGGCCGCGCACGCCGACGTGGTGGTGCACGGCGACTACGAGGTCGGCATGCAGGACCAGGCGTTCCTCGGCCCCGAGTCCGGGCTGGCGGTGCCCGCACCGGACGGCGGTGTCGACCTCTACGTCGCCACCCAGTGGCTGCACGTGGACCGCGGTCAGGTGGCTCACGCGCTCGGGCTGGACGAAGAGCTGGTCCGGATCACCCTGGCCGGCGTGGGTGGCGCCTTCGGCGCCCGCGAGGACCTGTCCATGCAGGTCCACGCGTGCATGCTCGCGCTGCGCACCCGACGGCCGGTCAAGATGGTCTACTCCCGCGAGGAGTCGTTCTTCGGGCACGTGCACCGGCACCCCGCCCGGATGCGCTACGAGCACGGCGCCACCCGCGACGGACGGCTGGTCTACGTCAAGGCCGAGATCGTCCTCGACGGCGGCGCCTACGCCTCCAGCACGCCCGCGGTCGTGGCCAACGCCGCCACCCTCGGGGCCGGCCCGTACGTCGTGCCGCACGTGATCATCGACTGCTACGGCACCTACACCAACAACCCGCCGTGCGGCGCGATGCGCGGCTTCGGGGCGGTGCAGGCGGCGTTCGGCTACGAGTCGCAGATGGACCGCCTCGCCGACGAGCTGGGGCTCGACCCGGCGGAGGTGCGGATCCGCAACGGACTGACCGAGGGGGATCGCGTCGCGACCGGCCAGCTGCTCGACTCCGCCGCGCCGGTCGCCGAGCTGGTGCGGCGCGTCCGGGAGATGCCGCTGCCCGCCGCGCCCCAGGGGGTGCCGGACCTGCGCACGCTGCCCGGGGGCGTGGCCAACACCACCCACGGCGAGGGCGTGGTGCGCGGGGTCGGCTACGGCGTGGGCATCAAGAACATCTGCTTCTCCGAGGGGTTCGACGACTACTCCACCGCCCGGGTGCGACTCGCCGTGGCCGCGGGGGAGCCGGTCGTCCTGGTGCACACCGCGGCGGTCGAGGTGGGTCAGGGGCTGGTGACGCTGCAGGGGCAGATCGCGCGCACCGAGCTCGGCGTACGTCAGGTCACCGTGCAGACCGCGGACACGTCGGTGGGCTCCGCCGGGTCGACGTCGGCCTCCCGGCAGAGCTACGTGACCGGCGGGGCGGTGCGCGCGGCCTGCCAGGAGGTGGCCGCGGTGGTACGCCGCCACGCGGCCGAGCGCCTGGGGCTCGACGTGACGCGGCTGCGGCTGGCCAGCGGGGCCGTGGTCGACGCCGATGGCACCGAGGTCGTCGGGCTGGCCGAGCTGCTCGGCGACGAGGTCGTCGAGCGGACCGTGGAGTGGCGGCACCGGCCGACCACGACGCTGGACCCGGACACCGGGCAGGGGGACGCCCACGTCCAGTTCGCCTTCGCCGCGCACCGGGCGGTCGTGGACGTCGATGTCGAGCTGGGTCTGGTCAAGGTGGTCGCCCTCGACTGCGCGCAGGACGTCGGCACGGCGATCCATCCCGACGCGGTGCTCGGGCAGATCCACGGCGGCTCGGCCCAAGGGCTCGGCCTGGCGGTGATGGAGGAGATCCAGGTCGTCGACGGGCTGGTGCGCAATCCGTCGTTCACCGACTACCTGATCCCGACGGTGCTGGACATGCCGCCGATGCGCGTGGACGTCCTGGAGCTCGCCGACCCGCACGCACCGTACGGGCTGCGGGGGGTGGGGGAGCCGCCCACCATCTCCTCCACGCCGGCCGTCGTGGCCGCCATCCGTGCCGCCACGGGCCGCGCGCTGACCCGAGTGCCGGTCCGGCCCGAGCACCTGGTCGCGCTGGCACCGGCCGGCGCGGGAGCCCGGACACCCGAGCCCGCGGTCGGTGACTGACCGGGCCCCCGGTCGGGACGAGGTCGAGCGTGCGAACACGGCAGAGCGAGCCGGTGCACCTGCTCGTGGTCGACGGCGCGAACGTGGTGGGCAGCCGGCCGGACGGCTGGTGGCGCGACCGGGCCGGAGCCGCGCGGCGGCTGCACGCCCGGCTGGTCGCGTTCGACCGCGCTCCGGCTGATCCGCCGGGCCCCCGTCCGGCACAACGGGTGGTGCTGGTGCTGGAGGGGAAGGCCGTGGCCGGCGTGCCCGCCACCGCCGAGGGTCCGGTCGAGGTGCGTCACGCAGCCGGCTCGGGTGACGACGCGATCGTGCAGGTCGTGCGCGAGGCAGGCGCCGGCAGTACCACCGGCGGCGCGACCGGCTCGACAGAACCGGCCCGGGTCACCGTGGTGACCGCAGACCGCGGGCTCCGCTCCCGGGTCGAGGCGCTCGGGGCCCGCACGGTCGGGCCGGGGTGGCTGCTCGAGCAGCTGGCCGTGACCGACGAGCCCGGCTGACCGGCCCCCGGCCGGTCAGCGGGTCACAGCGGGATGTTGCCGTGCGCCCCGCGCAGCACCAGCCCGGCCTCGGCGATCGCGGTCGCCAGGGCACGGCGGGTCCGGGCCGGGTCGACGACCTCGTCGACCACGCCGATCTCGACCGCCTTGTCCACGCCTCCGGCGATCCGCTCGTGCTCGGCGGCCAGCTCGGCCTCGACCTGCGGGCGCACGTCGGGGGCGACCTCGAGCAGCTTGCGTCGGTGCAGGATCCGGATCGCGGCCACGGCTCCCATCACCGCGACCTCCGCGCCGGGCCAGGCGAACA
Source organism: Nocardioidaceae bacterium (assembly GCA_035706365.1). GTDB lineage: Bacteria > Actinomycetota > Actinomycetes > Propionibacteriales > Nocardioidaceae > Nocardioides_C. The sequence goes on along the minus strand of DASSVD010000143.1, from coordinate 1,229 downwards.
CCTTCGTGGCGCCGAGGGAGCGGGAGTTCATCGCGATGTAGGCGCCGCCGAACGTCTTGCGGGTCACCAGGGTCACGCGCGGCACGACCGATTCCCCGAAGGCGTGCAGCAGCTTGGCGCCGCGGCGTACCACTCCGTCCCACTCCTGTCCCACGCCCGGCAGGTAGCCGGGGACGTCGACCAGCACCACGAGCGGCACCCCGAACGCGTCGCACATCCGCACGAACCGCGAGGCCTTCTCGGCCGACAGCGAGTCCAGGCAGCCGCCCAGGCGCAGCGGGTTGTTCGCGATCACGCCGACGGTGCGTCCGCCGAACCGGCCCAGCGTGGTGACGATGTTGGGCGCCCACTTGGCGTGCAGCTCCTGGCCGGTGCCCTCGTCGAGGACCGCCTCCACGAGCGGGTGCACGTCGTAGGCACGCTTCTTCGACTCCGGCAGCATCGCGGCCAGGTCCACGTCCTCGACGTGGTCGACGTCGAGGGTGCCCTGGGCGCCGAGCAGGCTGACGACGCCGCGGGCGCGGTCCAGCGCCTCGCGCTCGCTCTCGGTGAGGATGTGCACCACCCCGGAGCGCCGGCCGTGCGGCTCCGGGCCGCCGAGCCGCAGCATGTCGACGTCCTCGCCGGTGACCGAGCGGACCACGTCCGGCCCGGTGACGAAGATCCGCCCCTCGGGCCCGAGGATCACGATGTCGGTCAGCGCCGGGCCGTACGCCGCTCCGCCCGCGGCCGGCCCGAGCACCACCGAGATCTGCGGGATCCGGCCGGACGCCTGGGTCATCGCGTGGAAGATCTCGCCCACCGCGTGCAGGGACAGCACCCCCTCGGCGAGCCGGGCGCCACCGGAGTGCCACAGGCCGACGATCGGGGCGTTGTCGGCCAGCGCCCGCTCGTAGGCGTGCACCACCACCTTGCAACCCACCTGCCCCATGGCGCCGCCCATCACGGTGGCGTCGGAGCAGAAGGCGACGGTGTGGGTGCCGTTCACCGTGCCGACGGCGGCGAGCATGCCGCTGTCGTCGTCCTCGGTGATCAGCTCCAGGCTGCCCTCGTCGAACAGCGCCGCGAGCCGGTGGTTGGGGTTGCGCGGATCCTGCTCGCGGGGAAGCTTCGTGCGCTTTGCGGGGGCGGCTGCGCCGTCGGGCCGGCCCTGGTTCGAGGTGTCCGTGGTGGTCGTCATCAGGTTCTCATCTCCTTGGCGCGCGACCGGTCGCTGAACCCCCCGACCG
>DASSVD010000142.1:0-20458 GCA_035706365.1 Nocardioidaceae bacterium | reverse complement strand
GCCACGCACGACCGCCACCTCGAGCGGGTCTCGAGCAGCATCTCGTTCGGCGCCGTGGCACGCACCCGGCTCGGTTGGGCGATGGTGCTCGTCTTCGGCCTCCAGTCGATGCAGGCGTACTCGGTGTTCGGCTGGTTCGCCCAGGTCTACCGCGATGCCGGCTTCAGCGCTGCGACCGCCGGGATCCTGCTCGGAGTGATCACGGCGATGAGCATCCCCCTCTCCCTGTGGGTGCCGGCCAAAGCCGCCCGCATGGAGAACCAGCGCTGGCTCGTGGTCGGGCTGATCGGCTGCTACCCGGTGGGCTACCTGGGGCTGATCTTCGCGCCGGTGGCCGGCGCCTGGGTCTGGGCGGTCTTCGTCGGCGCAGCGGCCGCGGTGTTCCCGCTGGTGCTCACCCTGATCGGGCTGCGGGCGCGGACCGGCGCCGGCACCGCGGCACTGTCCGGCTTCACCCAGTCGGTCGGCTACCTGATGGCCGCCCTGGGCCCCCTGTTCGTCGGGGTGCTCTACGACCTCACCGGAGGCTGGACCGCCCCGCTGTCCCTGCTGCTCGCGCTGGTGGTGCCGCAGCTGGTCGCCGGGCTGATCGTCTCGCGCCCCTCCTACATCGAGGACCACCTCGTTCGGCGCGCGGCCCGCTCCGGAGGCGGCTCCGTCTGATCGCTCCGGCTACTCCAGCGGATGCACCATCAACGACGTGGCCGGTCGGAAGCCGGCACGGGCGTAGAAGGGGACGGAGCGCTCGCTCGGGCTGAGCACCAGCCGGACGAACCCCTGCTCGCGGGCATGGGCCACCGCCGCGTCGAGCAGGAGCCGGCCCACTCCGGCATTGCGCCATTCCGGCATCACGAACACGTTGGCGACGTAGCCCCAGCGCGACACCGTGCGCTCGGGCTTGGGCATCCGGGTGAACACGAGCAGGTTCAGCATGCCGACCTCCCCGGCGGCGGAGCCGGCACCAGCGGTGGTCGCCTCGTCGGACACGGCGAGCCAGGTGACCCGCTGCTCGTGCTCGCGCGCGAACCATTCCTCGAAGGTCACCTCGAACGCGTCGTCCACCAGCGGGCGCCCGGCCTGCTCGGAGGACCAGGCGTGGCGCAGGCCCGCAACGCGGCCGGAGTCGGCGCGGCTGGCGCGGCGTACCCGCACGGGAGGGTCAGTGGTCACGGCACCCATCCTGCCGACCGGTCGCACCGGCTACGGTGCCAGGCACTCGCCAGGTCCGCCACGCTCGCGTAACGGTCCGCCGGCACCGGCTGGCAGGCCTTCTGGAGCACCTGAGCCAACCTGGCAGTCCCACAGAAGTCCGCGGAGTCCTCCGTGAGCCGGGTGGCGAAGTGCCACACGATCCGCCCGAGGGTGAACACGGTCGTCCGTTGGTCGATCCGAGCTCCCAGCTCGTGCTCCTCGGGAGCCATGAACCGGCTCGACCCGAACATCCGGCCCATGTCGTTCGTCGTCGCGCCCCGGCGGTACGAGTCGAGGTCGATGACCCTCAGGGAAGCGTCGGAGAAGTCCACGATGAGGCAGCCGTCGTACAGGTCTCCGGCAACCCATCCGGCTGCGGCGAGGGCGACGTGCACATCGATCAGTGTGTCGAACACGCTGAACATGGCGGGCGCCGGCACGTGGGCCAGGCGCTGGTAGGCCGACGCCGGGTCGTCGCGTTGGTCGCTCGGCACCCGGATCACGTCGCCGGCGGCAGCTTCATAGACGAGAGCTGGGCCGACGGGCGACTCGATCACGTTGAGCAACGTGGGCAGTGCGGGGTGATCACACGACCTCGCCAGCTCGACGGCGTTGCGCAACAGCCGCACTCGTCCGGCATGGTCGAAGTACGGGACGGGTGCGCCTGCGACCGGTGGGACAGGTACGCCGGCCGTCTTCACGAACAGGCGCTGCCCCTCCGACTCGACCAACCAGGAGACGTTACCCGAGTCCTGCGTGAGGTGGTCGAACTGCAGAAGGACGGTGCTGCACTCCCGGACGAACGTGGCGGGCGCCTGCTCGATGTGGCTGACCGCCCTCAGCATCGACATCCGGGCAGATTACCGCCGGCCGAGCCGTACACGCCGAGGAGCGTGCTCAGACCACGCTGAGCGGCAGCAGCTTCTGACCGGTGGGGCCGATCTGGATCTCGGTGTCCATCTGCGGGCAGACGCCGCAGTCGTAGCAGGGCGTCCAGCGGCAGTCCTCGACCTCGGGCGCGTCGGCGTCGGGGTCCGCGGCGAGCAGCGAGTCCTCCCAGTCCTCCCACAGCCAGTCCTTGTCCAGGCCGGAGTCCAGGTGGTCCCAGGGCAGCACCTCGGCGTGGTCGCGCTCGCGGGTGGTGTACCAGTCCAGGTCCACCGGCGTCCCGGACAGCGCCCGCTCACAGGCCTCGGCCCAGCGGTCGTAGGAGAAGTACTCGCTCCACCCGTCGAAGCGGCCGCCGTCGCGCCACACCTGCTCGATGACCGCACCGATCCGGCGGTCCCCGCGCGAGAGCAGTCCCTCGATGATGCCGGGGCGCCCGTCGTGGTAACGGAAACCGATCGCGCGCCCGAACCGCTTGTCGGCGCGCACGTTGTCGCGCAGCTTCTGCAGGCGCGCGTCCGTGGTCTCCCAGTCGAGCTGGGCGGCCCACTGGAACGGCGTGTGCGGCTTGGGCACGAACCCGCCGATCGAGACCGTGCAACGGATGTCGTTGCGCCCGGAGACCTCGCGCCCCTTGGCGATCACTTTCTTGGCCAGCTCGGCGATCTCGAGCACGTCGTCGTCGGTCTCGGTGGGCAGCCCGCACATGAAGTAGAGCTTGACCTGCCGCCAGCCGTGGGAGTACGCCGTGGCGACGGTGCGGATCAGGTCCTCCTCGGTGACCATCTTGTTGATCACCTTGCGCATCCGCTCCGACCCGCCCTCGGGCGCGAAGGTGAGCCCGGAGCGGCGCCCGTTGCGGGAGAACTCGTTGGCCAGGGTGATGTTGAAGGCGTCGACGCGGGTGCTCGGCAGCGACAGCGAGACGTTGGAGCCCTCGTAGCGGTCGGCCAGCCCGGAGGCGACGTCGCCGATCTCGGTGTGGTCGGCGCTGGACAGCGAGAGCAGCCCGACCTCCTCGAAGCCGCTCTTGCGGATCCCGTTCTCCACCATGTCGCCGATCGTGTTGATCGAGCGCTCGCGCACCGGACGGGTGATCATCCCGGCCTGGCAGAACCGGCAGCCGCGGGTGCAACCGCGGAAGATCTCCACCGAGAACCGCTCGTGCACGGTCTCGGCCAGTGGGACCAGCGGCTTCTTCGGGTAGGGCCAGGCGTCGAGGTCCATCAGCGTGTGCTTGTGCACCCGCCACGGCACACCGGACGTGTTCGGGGCGACCCGCTTGATCCGGCCGTCGGGGAGGTAGTCCACGTCGTAGAAACGGGGCACGTAGACCGCGCCGGACACGGCCAGCCGGTAGAGCAGCTCCTCGCGCGGCGTGCGCTCCTGCCCTCCCGGGCAGCCCTCGGCCTTCCACTCGCGGACCACGTCGGAGATGGCGAGCACGATCTCCTCGCCGTCACCGAGGACCGCGGCGTCGACGAAGTCGGCGACCGGCTCGGGGTTGAAGGCCGCGTGCCCGCCGGCGACCACCAGCGGGTCGGCCTCGGTGCGGTCCGCGCTGTGCAGCGGGATACCGGCCAGGTCCAGCGCGGTGAGCAGGTTCGTGTAGCCGAGCTCGGTGGCGAACGAGACGCCGAGCAGGTCGAAGGCCCGGACCGGCCGGTGGCTGTCGACGGTGAACTGCGGGATGGGGCCGTGCTGGTCGCCGGTCCGCATCAGCTTCTCCAGGTCCGGCCACACCGAGTAGGTGCGCTCGGCGAGGATCCAGTCGCGCTCGTTGAGCACCTCGTAGAGGATCTGCACGCCCTGGTTGGGCAGCCCCACCTCGTAGGCGTCGGGATACATCAGCGCCCAGCGGACCATCGGCGAGGAGCCGTCACCCGGCGCGTCCTCGCCCCACTCCTTGGGGGTCGAGTTGAGCTCGCCGCCGACGTACTGGATCGGCTTCTGCACCGACGGCAGCAGGGGCTCGAGCCGGGGAAAGACCGAGTCGGCGGTGACCGCGGGCATGCACAGACCTCTCGAAAGCGGGGAGACGGAGAATCCAGGGTACGTCGCTCGGCCCGCGCGACCGAAACGCGCGTGGCTCCGGGCCGCACCAACCGGGGGACCACTCACCCCTTCACGTACGACAGCTTCTCCGCCACACGCCCCTCACGCAGCCGCAGGACGTCCACACCACGCACGTGGCCGGGCTCACCGTCCGGCGAGGTCCAGGTGAACCGCCAGCGCAGGACCGCCCGGTCGCCGGCCACGAACGACTCCTCCTCGGTGAAGAACGCGTCGCGGGTGGTGGCGAACAGGTCTTCCCACACCGCGCGGACCGCCGCCGCCCCCTCGTGGCGGACCCCGTCCGGGGCCGGTCCGGTCGCCTCGAACACGCAGTCGTCGGTGGTCAGCGCCATGATCGCGTCCATGTCGCCGCGGGCGAAGGCGGCAGCGAACAGCTGCAGGCCGGCGTGGTTGGGCCCCCAGTCCGCGGACCGTCCGAAGCCGGCGAGCAGGTCGTGTTGCGGGTCCCCGGTGCGAGCGCCTGGAGGTCCGATCGCACCGGCGGCCCGGTAGAGCTCCTCGCGCTCGGCGAACCAGCCGGCCACCTCCGTGACCAGGGCTGAGTCGAGGCGGGTGTCGCCGCCGGTGGCCGCCGCGAGGTCCCACCCGTGCACGAGGTGGTCGGCGGCGAGCTGCCGCAGGTACTCCTCGAGGTCCTCCTCGCCGTAGGACAGCTGCACCGTGCCGCCGGCCGGGAGGCGGCCGGCCACCTCCGTCTCGGCCTGCGCGGCGGCCTGCAGGGCGGCGGTGATCGGATCCTCCCCGAGCAGGTCGCCCTCCAGCGTGTCGCCGACCTCGGCGATGCTCGCCCCGCGCAGCAAGGGCACGGTCCAGCGGTCCTCGCCGACCACGTGGTTGACCAGGTCACGCACCGTCCACTCCCGGCACGGTGTGGGCAGGTGCCACTGGTCCCTGCCCACGGCGTTGACCCGCACGGCCCAGGACTCGAGCGTGCGCCGGTAGAGCGTGCCGACGTCCACAGGCGCCTCCCTCTCCCCCACCCGTCCCAGTTCTCAGCGTGCGCCACACGGGCCGTCACGTCCACCGGGATCTAGTCGGCGTTCGCGACGTTCCGGACGGGTCGCTCGCAGCAGGAGGGCGCGCGCGGTCAGAACCGGGAGCGCAGCCGGCGGGAGCGAACCACACCCACCGAGCGGTCGGCTCGCAGGTGGATGTTCTGCAGCAGCCCGATCGCCATCAGCGTGGAGAACATCGACGACCCGCCGTAGGAGACCAGCGGCAGCGGCACGCCGGTGACCGGCATGATGCCCAGGCACATCCCGATGTTCTGGAAGGCCTGGAAGCCGAACCAGCAGGCGATCCCGGCCGCGGCCAGCCGGCCGAACAGGTCGTCGGCGTGGGCCGCGATCCGCAGCGCGCGCCACAGCACCACGCCCAGCAGCGCGATCAGCACGGCCGCGCCGACCAGGCCGAGCTCCTCGCCGGCCACCGTGAAGATGAAGTCGGTGTGCTGCTCGGGGACGAAGCCGGACTGGGTCTGCGACCCGTCGAAGAGACCCTGGCCGAGCACGCCGCCGTTGCCGATCGCGATCCGGGCCTGGGTGGTGTTGTAGCCCGCCCCCCGCGGGTCGAGGTCGGGGTTGGTGAACGCCAGGAACCGGTCGACCTGGTAGTCCTCGAGCACCCCGAGCTGCACCGCCAGCACGGCCGCGCCGACCGCCGCGGCCACCAGCGCGAGCAGCCAGCGCCGGGGCGCGCCGGAGACCGCGACCACTCCGAAGACGGTGGCCGAGAGCACCAGCATGGTGCCCAGGTCCGGCTGCAGGAGGATCAGCAGCGCGGGCACGCCGGCGATGGCCAGCATCCCGACCACGTCGAGATGGCTGACCTGGCGTTGGCGCAGCGACCCCTCGGTCCGCTCGGCGACCAGCAGCGCCATCCCGATCACGACCGCGAGCTTGGCGAACTCGGCCGGCTGGATGGACAGCCCGCCGAGCATCAGCCAGGAGCGCGAGCCGTTGATGGTGGACCCCATCGCGAGCACCAGGCCCAGCCCGAGCACGGAGGCGGCGTACACCAGCGGGGCGAGGATCCGCACCCACCGGTGGTCGGTCGCGGTGATCATCACCGCCAGCACGACGCCGATGGCGATGTTGACCAACTGCTTCTTCAGGTAGGCCTCGGGGTCGCCGGCGGTGAGGTCGTCGCGCGCCGCGGTGGCCGACCACACCAGCAGGGTGCCCAGCAGCAGCAGACCGGCGACCGCGAGCATCAGCACCCAGTCCAGGCGGGGCGCGCGCGAACGACTGGGGGCGTCAGGCCGGGGTGCGCGGCCGACCCGGGGCCGGGTCTGGGTCAGCGTCATCGCTTCCTCCCGATGCGCGCCTCGGCCCGACCGGCCGGCGGCAGGATCTCACCGTCCTCGGCGAAGACCGGAAGCCGGTCCGGGGGCGTCGCGCCGGGCTGCGCGGCCCGGTCCCTGTGCACCTCGGTGCCGCGGATGCCGTACAGCGCCTCCCAGATCTTGCGGACCGCGGGGCCTGACGTGCCCGAGCCGGTGCCGCCCTGGGAGACCATCATCACCACGACGTACTGCTTGTCGTAGGAGGCGACCCAGGAGGTGCTCTGCTTGCCGTAGACCTCGGCCGAGCCGGTCTTGGACCGGATCTTGACCTTGTCGAGCGGAAAGTCGATCAGCCGCCACGACATGGTGCCGGTACGAGAGGTCCCCTGCAGGGCGGTGTCGATGTAGCGCAGGTCGCTCTTGTCGACCTTGACATGGCGGACCTTGTGCGGACGGATCCGCTTGATCACGTGACCGTCGGGACTGACCACGGCCTTGCCGATGCGCGGCTCCCACAGCGTGCCGCCGTTGGACAGCGCGGCGTACGCCCGGGCCAGCTGCAGCGGGGTCACCACGGTGTCGCCCTGACCGATCGCGAAGTTGACCGCGTCACCGGCCCGGTAGGCGTAGCCCTCGATGCAGAACTCGCGGGCGAAGCGGTGCAGGAAGTCGTCGCCCGGCTTCTTGGCGAGCTTGCAGTAGTAGTCCTTGTTCGCCTTGTAGTAGGCCAGCTTCCAGTGCCGGTCCGCGATCCGGCCGGACGCCTCCGCGGGCAGGTCGATGCCGGTCTCCTTGCCGAAGCCGAACATCTTGGCCATCGACACCAGCGGCTGCTTGGCGTTCACGTCGTCGACGTCGGTGCCGAACTTCTGCCAGAAGCTGTAGCCGACCCGGTAGAAGAACGTGTTGCAGGAGACCTGCAGCGCCTTGTCGAAGCCGATCATCCCGAACGCCTCGGACTCGTAGTTCTTGAACGACCGGTTGCCGACGGTGAACGACGACGAGCAGTTCAGCCGGGCGTCGTGGCGGAAGCCGTTCGAGAAGGCGCCCGCGGTCATGATCGGCTTCCAGGTCGAGCCCGGCGCGAACTGACCCTGCGTGGCGCGGAACAGCAACGGCGTACCGGCCTTCTCCGAGTAGAGCCGGGCCAGCTGCTTGGCGCTGATACCGCCCACCCACACGCTCGGGTCGTAGGTGGGGAACCCCGTCATCGCGACGACGCGCCCGTTGGTGGCGTCCAGCACCACCGCGGCCCCGGAGTCGGCGACGTAGTTCTTGCCGGTGACCGGGTCGAACGTCGTGCGGGCCGTCTTGATCGTCTGCTGCAGCTGGCGCTCGACGACCGCCTGCACTCGGGCGTCGATCGAGGTCACCAAGGTGTCGCCCGGACGGCCGCGGACCCGACCGGAGTCGCCCAGCACGCGGCCCATCGAGTCGACGGCGACCTTCTTGTAGCCGGGGTAGCCGCGCAGGTACTCGTCGTACTGCTTCTCCAGGCCGGCGCGCCCCACCACCGAGGCGCCGTGCACCGAGGTGTCGTGCTGGGCGCGCGCCTGGTCCAGCTCGTCCTCGGTGATCGGGCTCAGGTACCCGAGCAGGTGCGCGGCGTTGATCCCGAACGGCTGCGGGTAGGCGCGCACGCTGCGCGACTCCGCGAGCACGGCCGGGAAGTCCTCGCCTTGCTCGAGGATGGAGATCGCGGTCTGCTGGCTGACGTCCTCGGCGACCGGCACCGGCTGGTACGGCGACCCGTTCCAGCAGGTGCCCTGCTCCGCGCCGGGCTCCCCGCACAGCAGGGTGCGGGCGCGCACCTCCCGGTAGGGCTCGTCGACCATCCGCGCCACCCGATGAAGCAGACGATCCTGCTCGTCCTGGTCCAGCTTGTGCAGCAGCGTGCGGTCGATGGTGACCGCCCAGGCGTTGCGGTTGGCGACCAGTGGGCGGCCCATCGAGTCCACGATCAGGCCGCGGGCCGGCTGCACGACGAGCTCGCGGATCGACTGCTCCGCGGCCTGTGCCTGGTAGGCCTCGCCGCCGAGGACCTGGAGGTACCACAGCCGGCCGAACAGGGTGAGGAACAGCGAGAGCACCAGGGCCTGCACCACCACCAGGCGGAGCCGGCCCCTGCGCTCGCTGGTCGCCCGGACCAGGCCGGGCCGGGTGCGACGCGGGGCCATCAGTACGCGACCTCGTGCGGGCGGATCCGCCGGAACAGCCGCATCAGCAGCGGCAGCACGAAGGGGGTGACCAGGACGTCGTAGACCACCGCGATCGGGATCACGGCGAGGGCCGCCCCGACCGAGACCGAGCTGTCGCCGAGCAGCAGGCTACCCAAGGCGAACACCGAGGTGCCGACGAAGGACGTGGCGGCCACGGTGAGGACGCCGACCAGCGCCGACGTCCGGGCATCCTGCCGCACCCGGCCGGCCAGGTAGCCGACCAGCACCAGCGCCAGCGCCCACAGACCGGCGACGTGGTCCGCGGGCGGGGCCAGGTCCAGTGCGAGCCCGGCCAGGAAGCCGAGCACGGCCGCGAACTCCGCCCCGCGGACCAGGGCTGCGGCGACCACCACCAGCAGCACGAGGTTGGGCACCACGCCGTCGAAGGAGACCAGGCCCAGCACGCCGACCTGCAGCGCGACGGCGAGGACGACGGCGAGCGCGGTCACGGCCGCGCGCACGGCGCTCACCGCTGCCCACCGCCCTCGCGGGCCGAGATCACCGACCGGTCGCCGGCGGTGTCGGCGTCCACCACGACGCCGACCAGGTCGAGGGAGGAGAAGTCCACCAGCGGCGCGATGACCGCCCGCTTGGACAGCTGACGCGGGCTGCTGAACACCTCGGTCACGGTGCCGATCGGCACCCCCGGCACGTACGGCGCGTCGTTCTTCGAGCCCCACGTCACCACGACGTCGCCGGAGGCCGGGGTCACCGCGTCGTCGACCAGGTCGAGGTCGAGACGGCCCCGCTCCCCCAGCGTGCCGCGCCCGCGCAGGAAGCCGACCTCCATGTTCTGGCCGAGCCGGGCGCCCACCACGGACTCGGGGTCGACGATCAGGAGCACGGTGGCGGTGCTGCGGTCCGCGCGGACCACCCGGCCGACCAGCCCGTCGTCGTTGAGCACGGTCATGTCGCTGTGCACCCCGGAGCTGGTGCCGGCGTCGATGGTGACGGTGCGGGAGAACGACTGAGCCGGGCCCATCGCGATCACCTGGGCGGGCACCAGCGCGTAGCCGGTGTCGCCGGACCGCTCCAGGAGTCCGTCGAGCTCGGCGACGCGGTTGCGGTCCAGGTCGGTGGTGGCCAGCCGACCGCGCAGCGCGGCGTTCTCCTTGCGCAGGCGGGCCAGGTCGTCGCGCAGCGCGTCGTTGGTGCGGACGAGACCGGGCAGCGCCTCGAACGGTCGGGCGGCGGTGGCGGTCAGCTCCTCGACGGGGCCGAACACCTCGCCGGCCGCTTCGCGCAACGGGGCGACCGGCGAGTCGCTCCCGCCGCGGACGTCCAGGGTGATCACCGCGAGGCTGGCCAGCAGCAGGAGCACCAGCAGGCCGAGCGAGGGCCGGCCGGGGTGGCCCGGGCGGGTCGGGCGGGTCGGGCGGTTCCGGGAGGACATCAGCACGTCACCGCCGCGGCTCGGAGACGAGGACCTGCTGCAGCGCCTCGAACTCCTCGACGCACTTGCCCGCCCCCATCGCCACCGAGTGCAGCGGGTCCTCGGCCACGTGCACCGGCATCCCGGTCTCGTGGCGGATCCGCTCGTCCAGGCCGCGCAGCAGGGCGCCGCCCCCGGTGAGCACCAGGCCGCGGTCCATGATGTCGCCGGCGAGCTCCGGCGGAGTCTGGTCCAGCGTGGTGCGCACCGCGTCGATGATCGCGTGCAGCGGCTCCTCGAGGGCCTGGCGCACCTCGGCGCTGGAGACGGTGACGGTCTTGGGCAGCCCGGAGACCATGTCCCGGCCGCGCACCTCGGCCTCCGGCTCCTGCGGCAGCGGGAACGCCGAGCCGAGGGTCATCTTGATCTCCTCGGCGGTGCGGTCCCCCAGCATGAGGGAGTACTCCTTCTTCATCCAGGCGATGATCGACTGGTCCAGGTCGTCTCCAGCGGTGCGGATGGACAGGCTGGTGACGATGCCTCCGAGCGAGATCACCGCGACCTCGGTGGTGCCGCCGCCGATGTCGACGACCATGTTGCCGGTCGCCTCGTGCACCGGCAGGCTGGCGCCGATCGCGGCCGCCATCGGCTCCTCGACGATGTAGACCCGGCGGGCCCCGGCCTGGTAGCCGGCCTCCTTGACCGCCCGCTGCTCCACGGCGGTGATGCCGCTGGGCACGCAGATGACCAGCCGCGGCTTGGCGAAGTAGCGGCGCCGGTGCACCTGCTGGATGAAGTAGCGCAGCATCTGCTCGGTCGACTCGAAGTCGGCGATGACGCCGTCCTGCAGCGGGCGGATCGCCGCGATGTTGTCAGGTGTACGACCGATCATCCGTTTGGCCTCGTGGCCCACGGCCAGGATCTCGCCGGTGGTCTCGTTGAGCGCCACCACCGACGGCTCGTCGAGCAGCACGCCCTTGCCGCGGACGTAGACCAGCGTGTTGGCGGTGCCGAGATCGACGGCCATGTCCCGACCGATGAAGCTGTTCGCCATGCTGCCTGCCGCCCCTGAGAGACCCACCTGGAACGGGTGCGGCCACGCCCCGGCCGGCCCGTGGGACGAGCCTAAGAGCGCAAGGGCCCTTTACCCCGGAGGACACGCGGCGCCGAGGCCGGCGACGCGGGCGAGCACGTGCTCGGGCACCGGTGCGCTGCCGGCGTCGGGAGCGGTCTGCGGCGCACTCGCGGTCAGTTGCAGCGGCACCACGCCCGCCCAGCCACCGGCCACCACGTCGCCGACCTCGTCCTCGACCCCGCCGTCGCGGGCCTTGACCGACGCCTCGTGCAACGACAGTGCCAGCACTGTGGTGGCCGCCAGCTCCTTGCGGGTGGGCTCGCGCAGCGTCGCCGCACGGCCGGGCACGACCTGATCCACGACCAGGTCGAGGGCCCGTCGCCGCTCCGCCTCGTCCTCGACGCGTCGCGGCCGTCCGATGATCACCGCGGACCGGTAGTTCATCGAGTGGTGGAAGCCGGAGCGCGCGAGCACCATGCCGTCGAGCACGGTGACGGTGACCGACACCTCCCGGTCCGGGGCGGCCAGCAGGCTCCGGGAGGCGACCGAGCCGTGCAGGTACACCGTGCCGCCCCGGTCCGGGCCGTCGCGGTCCACGCCGTAGGCGGTGGGCAGCACCAGCGGGACCCCGTCGACCAGCACGCCCAGGTGGCAGACCAGGCCGGCCCCGAGCACGTCGAGCAGCTCCTCGCGGTCGCTGCGGGCGCGCTTGGCACCGCGGCGCACGGTGGTCCGCGGGGTGGGCGAGAGCGGCGCGGGTGGGCCGGCGGGGTCGGCGGGGTCGGCGGGGGCGGCGTGGTGCTGGCTCATGACGCCAGCATGCCGGAGAAGTGGCATGCTGGTCAGGGCCACTTCTCGACAAGGTGAACAGGACACTTCGCGATGGTGCAGGCAGCGCTGCCGGTCGACCTGCGACGCGGGTGCGGCATCCCGCTGCACGTCCAGCTGGCCACGCAGGTGCGCGCGCTGCTGCGCCGCGGCGTACTCGATCCGGGAGCGCGCCTGCCGAGCACCCGTGCTCTGGCCGCCGAGCTCGGAGTCGCCCGGGCGGTGGTCGAGCAGGCCTACGACCAGCTGCTCGCGGAGGGGTGGCTGGTGGCCCGGCGCGGCTCGGGCACGTTCGTCGCCGAAGTCGGTGGGCCCCGTGCGCTGGCTTCCCCAAGGTCTGTTGGCGAGCCGGCACTTCCCACGACGAGCGCGCCGTGGGAAGCGCCAGAAAACCATGGGGAGTACGCCGCCGCGCCCCGCGACGGGCGGCAGGCGCCGATCCGGCTGAGCACCGGTACGCCGTGGCGCGACCCCCGGCCGCATCGGGCCTGGCGACGGGCGTGGCGGGACGTCGCGCTGGCCGACCCGCCGACCGACTACCCGGATCCCGCGGGCCTGCCCGAGCTGCGCGCGGAGGTCGCCCGGCACCTCGCCCAGACCCGCGGACTGGCCTGCCCCGCCGAGGAGGTGGTGATCACCGCGGGCACCACCCACGGCATGGAGCTCGCCCTCGCCGTCCTCGGCGACGGTGCTGTGGCCGTGGAGGATCCCGGCTACCGCGCGGCCGTGGCCGCGGTGCGCCACAGCGGCCGGACCCTGCTCGACGTGCCGGTGGACGAGGACGGTCTCGACGTGCCGGCGCTCGCGCGGTTCCGCGACCGGGTCGCCGCCGTCTACACCACCCCGGCCCACCAGCACCCCCTGGGTGTGACCATGCCCGCGGCCCGGCGCCTCGCCCTGCTCGCCGAGGCGGAGCGCCGCGACGCGGTCGTGCTCGAGGACGACTACGACTCGGAGTTCCGCTACGACGTGGCACCGCTGCCGGCGCTCGCGGCGCTGGACCGGCGTCGGGTCATCTACCTCGGGACCGCCTCGAAGGCGCTGCTGCCGGGGCTGCGCATGGGCTGGCTGGTCGCCGAGCGGCAGCTGGTCGAGCGCATCGTCCTCGCCCGGGAGGCTCGGCACGACCACCCGCCGTGGCCAAGCCAGCGGGCACTGCTGACGCTGCTGCGCGAGGGGCATCTGGACCGCGCGGTGCGGGCGGCGCGACGCGTCTACACCGCCCGGGGCGCGCAGGTCGCCGGACGTCTCGCCCGCTACGGGACGCTCAGCGCGCCGGTGGCCGGGATGTACCTGACGCTGCTGACCGGCGCCCGGGTGGCCCGGGCCGTCGCCGAGGACGCCCGCGGCGCCGGTGTCGAGGTGCAGCTGCTGGCCGACCTCGCCCGCAGTGACCGGCGCACCGGCCTGGTCGTGGGATTCGGCGGCGTGAGCGACACCGACCTGGCGCGGGCGCTGGACGTGCTCGAGCGCTCGTTGCGCGCCCGGCTCAGAGGTCGGGGAACCAGAGCTTGATCTCGCGCTCGGCCGACTCCGGGGAGTCCGAGCCGTGCACCAGGTTCTCGCGGTTCGACAGGGAGTAGTCGCCACGGATCGTGCCGGGGGCGGCCTTGCGTCCGTCGGTGGCGCCGTTCAGCGCGCGGACGACCTCGACCGCCTCGTCACCCTCGAGGATCGCCGCGATGATCGGGCCACTGGTGACGAAGTCGCGCAGCGGGGGGTAGAAGTCGCGGTCCACGTGCTCGGCGTAGTGCTGGTCGGCGAGCCCCGCGTCGATGGTGCGCATCTGCAACGCCACCACAGACAGCCCCTTGTCCTCGAACCGGGACAGGATGGCGCCCACGAGGCCACGGCGTACCGCGTCGGGCTTGAGCAGGAGGAGGGTGCGCTGGCCCGACTGGGCCGCGGACTGGGACTGCGACATGGGCCAGAGCCTAGTCGGCGGCGGGACCGCCCTGGCTGGCGGCCCACTCGCGCTCCAGGCGCTCACGCTCCGCGCGCTCGGTGTCCACCCGGGCACCGAGCAGGTACGCCCCCGCCCACAGCGCCGCGAAGACGACGCCGAGCAGGAACATCATCGTGACCACCAGCCCCAGCGCGAGGGAGGCCAGCTGGATCGCCCAGCCCAGCGCGAAGGCCCACCGGTGCCGCAGCAGGCCGGCGGTGAGCAGGCAGGCCACGGTCAGCCCGAGGCCGACCGACAGCGCCGTGCCGACGCCGACGTCCGAGACGCTGATCATCACCGGGGTGGTCAACCCCAGCACGACCGCCTGCAGCACCAGCATCGCCGCGCACATCGAGCGTTGCGCCGAGCGCATCAGTCGCGCCCCGGGTGCGGTCGCCGCCAGTACGCCGGGCCGTGCCGCGTCACGACGGCTCCTCCGGGCGCGACCGGAGCATGGCCCGCGCCTCGCCGACCGTCACCACGGAGCCGGTGACCAGGACCGCGCCGGAGCCGATCGCCTCGCCGAAGGCGGCCCCCACCTCGGCCAGGGTCGCGGCCCGGTCGATGGCGTCGGCCAGGCGCGGGGCGACGTGCACCCGGTCGTCGCCGAAGATGTCGCGGGCGAGCTGCGCCAGGTCCTCGGCCGGCAGCGCCCGGGAGGTGGCGCTCTGCGTGACCACGACCTGGGCGAGCACGGGCTCCAGCGCCTCGAGCACGCCCTCGTGGTCCTTGTCGGCCATCACCCCGATCACACCGATCAGGGGGTTGAAGGTGAAGGAGTCCTGCAGCGCCTCCGCGGTGGCCGCGGCGCCGTGCGGGTTGTGCGCGGCGTCGAGCACGATCGTGGGACTGCGCCGCACCACTTCGAGGCGCCCCGGCGAGGTGACCTGGGCGAACGCCTCGCGCACCAGGTCGGGCTCGAGCGGCTCGTCCCCGGCGAACGCCTCGACCGCCGCCAGCGCCACCGCGGCGTTCTGCGCCTGATGAGCGCCATAGAGCGGCAGGAAGACCTCGTCGTACTCCCCGCGCAGCCCCTGCAGGTGGATCATCTGGCCGCCGACCGCGGGGACCCGGTGCACCACGCCGAACTCCAGGCCCTCGCGGGCGACGGTGGCACCCATCTCCGCGACGCGCTCGAGCAGCACCTCGGCCACCGGCAGCGACTGCTGGGCCAGCACCACGGTCGAGCCCTGCTTGATGATGCCGGCCTTCTCCAGCGCGATGTCCTCGGGTCGGTCACCCAGGTAGCGGGCGTGGTCCACGCTCACCGGCAGGAGTACGGCGACCGCTGCGTCGGCCACGTTGGTGGCGTCCCACGTGCCGCCCATGCCCACCTCGACGACCGCGGCGTCCACCGGCGCGTCGGCGAAGGCGCTGAAGGCCATCCCGACGATGGCCTCGAAGAACGACAGTGGGTGCTCCGAGCCGCGGTCGACCAGGTGGGTGTAGGGCGCCACCTCGTTGAACGCGGCCAGGAACTGCTCCTCGCTGAGCGGCTCGCCGTCCAGGGAGATCCGCTCGCGCATGCTCTCCACGTGCGGACTGGTGAAGCGGCCGGTGCGCAGGCCCCGCGCGCGCAGCAACGCGTCGATCATCCGCGAGGTGCTGGTCTTGCCGTTCGTGCCGGTCAGGTGGATCACCGGGTAGGCGCGCTGCGGGTCGCCGAGGAGCTCGGTGAACGCCTGGATCCGGTCCAGGCTCGGCTCGAGGCGGCTCTCGGGCCACCGGGACAGCAGCGCCTCCTCGGCTTCGGCGTACGTCTCGGCCTGCCGGGCGCCGGCAGGAAGGGGCGCGGAAGTCTCGGTCATCACCTCGAGTCTACGGGCCCCGCCACTGCGTTCCTCGCCGCCGCAAGGAACGGAGTCGCAGGCACGCGCCCCCGGATCGTAGGATTTCGACCATGACGACCAACTCCAGCCACGACCTGTCCCCGACGACCGCCGACTCGCGCGCGGTCGTCGTACCGGACAGGCCTGCGCTGGAGGGCCTGGAGGACACCTGGTCGGCACGCTGGCAGCAGGACCAGACCTACGCTTTCGATCGCACTCACCCGCGCGCCGAGATCTACTCGATCGACACGCCGCCGCCGACCGTGTCGGGGTCGCTGCACGTCGGTCACGTGTTCTCCTACACCCACCCCGACCTCATCGCGCGCTTCCAGCGGATGCGCGGCAAGGAGGTCTTCTACCCGATGGGGTGGGACGACAACGGGCTGCCCACCGAGCGCCGGGTGCAGAACTACTTCGGCGTGCGGTGCGACCCCTCGCTGCCCTACGACCCGGACTTCACCCCACCGGAGAAGCCGGACCCGAAGAAGCAGGTCCCGATCAGCCGGCCCAACTTCGTCGAGCTGTGCGAGCGACTGGTGGTCGAGGACGAGAAGGTCTTCGAGTCGCTGTGGCGCCGTCTCGGGCTGTCGGTGGACTGGACGCAGCACTACACGACGATCGGGCCGCGCGCGATGACGGTGTCCCAGCGCGCCTTCCTGCGCAACTTCGCCCGCGGCGAGGCCTACCTGCAGGAGGCGCCGACGCTGTGGGACGTCACCTTCCAGACCGCGGTGGCGCAGGCCGAGCTCGAGGCCCGCGAGTACGCCGGCCACTACCACCGGGTGGCCTTCCACCGCCAGGACGGTACGCCCCTCCACATCGAGACCACCCGTCCCGAGCTGATCCCGGCGGTGGTCGCGCTGATCGCCCACCCCGACGACGAGCGCTACGCGGACCTGTTCGGCACCACGGTGACCTCGCCCGTCTTCGGCGTCGAGATCCCGGTCCTCGCCCACCCCGCGGCCGAGCCGGACAAGGGCGCGGGCATCGCGATGTGCTGCACCTTCGGTGACCTCACCGACGTGCAGTGGTGGCGCGAGCTGCAGCTGCCGGTGCGCACCGTGGTCGGCCGCGACGGCCGATTGAGCCGCGAGACCCCGCTGTGGCTGGCGCACGAGCCCGCAGCCTCGGCGTACGCCGATCTCGCCGGCAAGACCACCTTCAGCGCGCGGGAAGCGATGGTCGCCAAGCTGCGCGAGAGCGGCGACCTGGACGGCGAGCCGAGCCCGACCATGCGGATGGCGAACTTCTACGAGAAGGGCGACAAGCCGCTGGAGATCGTGGCCACCCGGCAGTGGTACATCCGCAACGGCGGCCGCGACGACGACCTGCGTGCCGAGCTGCTCGAGCGCGGCCGCGAGATCGAGTGGTCGCCGGCGCACATGCGGCACCGCTACGACAACTGGGTCAGCGGCCTCAACGGCGACTGGCTGATCTCGCGCCAGCGCTTCTTCGGCATCCCGTTCCCGGTCTGGTACCCGCTGGACGAGGAGGGCGAGCCGGACTACGAGCACCCGCTGCTCCCCCGCGAGGACGAGCTGCCAGTGGACCCCTCGACCCGGGCGCCGCACGGCTACACCGAGGACCAGCGCGGCAAGCCCGGCGGCTTCACCGGTGACCCCGACGTGATGGACACCTGGGCCACGTCGTCGCTGAGCCCGCACATCGCCAGCGGCTGGGAGGAGGACCCGGACCTGTTCGAGCGGGTCTTCCCGATGGACCTGTGCACCCAGGCCCACGACATCATCCGTACCTGGCTGTTCTCCCGCGTCGTGCGCTCGCACTACGAGAACCACGTCACACCGTGGTCGCACGCGCTGATCTCGGGTTTCGTGATGGACCCGGACCGCAAGAAGATGAGCAAGTCCAAGGGCAACGTCGTGGTGCCCACCGACATCCTGGACCGGTTCGGCGCGGACGCGGTGCGCTGGCGCGCCGCGATGTCGAGGCCCGGGCTGGACTCGCCGTTCGACGAGAGCCAGATGAAGGTCGGCCGTCGGCTGGCGATGAAGGTGCTGAACGCGTCGAAGTTCGTGCTCGGCCTGGGTGCGGTCGACCGCTCCGGCGCGCGCGTCACCGAGCCTGTCGACTGCGCGATGCTCGGCGGCCTGGCCAACGTGATCTCGGCGGCCACCGATGCGTTCGAGGCCAACGACTACACCACGGCCCTCGAGGTCACCGAGCGGTTCTTCTGGGAGTTCTGCGACGACTACCTGGAGCTGGTCAAGGAGCGGGCGTACGGCGGGCGCGGCGAGGCGGCGGCTGCCTCGGCGAAGTCGGCCCTGGCGATCGCGCTGCACGTGCAGCTGCGGCTGCTGGCGCCGTTCCTGCCCTACGTCACCGAAGAGGTCTGGTCCTGGTGGCAGGACGGCTCGATCCACCGGCAGGCGTGGCCCACCGCGCAAGACCTCGGCTCCGCCTCCTCGGCCAGCCCGGCCATGCTGGCGGCGGTCGCCGACGTGCTCACCGGCATCCGCGGTGCGAAGTCGCAGGCCAAGGTGAAGATGCGGACCCCGCTGAGCAGCGTGCGGGTCACCGGGCCGGCCGACGCGGTCGAGCTCGCCGCGCAGGCCGCCGACGACCTGCGCGCGGCCGGGTCCGTGATCGGCGAGCTCAGCTTCGCCACCGGCGGTGACCAGATCGAGGTCGACGCCACGGTGGCGCCGGCCGACGAGGGGCCGAGCAGCTAGGCATCCCCGGCCGGCCGGTCAGCCGGCCGGGCCGGTCGGCCAGGTCAGCCGGCCGGGCCGGTCGGGCCGGTCGGCCCGGTCAGCCGGTCGGGCCGGTCAGCCGGCCGGGCCGGTCAGTGCCCCTGTTGCTGCCCGTGTCAGGCGCTGCGGCCGTGGTGGCGCGAGACGCGCTCGGCCCGACGCTCCACGAGCCCGCGAACCAGTTCGCCGATGCCGCGGTCGACCTCGTGGCGCACCCGGCCGGTGACCTGGTGCAGAACGGCGCCGACCCCGTTGCCGCCCCTGTCGGAGCGGTGCTTCCAGTCGTCGCCGCGGGGGGCCCAGTGCTGATCCCAGTGCTGATCCGAGTGCCGATCCCAGTGCCGATCAGAGTCCCGGTCGTGCCCCCAACCGCGGCCTCGGCCTCCGCTGCCACGGGTGTGGTCGCTGCGCGAAGGCCAGGGACGGGTGACGTGGTGTGCCTGCTTCTCGCCCGGGCCGGGCCGGTGGTCGAGGCCGGGTGGTCGGTGGTCGACGCCGGGTCCTCGATGGTCGGCCTTCGGGCCTGACGCGTGCTTGGTGTGCCCACGGCCGGTGTCGCGCGCCGCCCTGTCGCCGGGGTCGTCGGCCGAGGTGTGGACGGGCGGGGTCTCGGCGCCCGGCACGCCGACGGTGCCGCCGGGTGCGCGGGGTCCGCCCTGCCCCGGGACGGCAAGGGCCGTGTCCTGGCTGGCCGGGTGATGCTTCGCACGCGGGGCGACGCTCGTCTGTCGTCTCCCGGTCGAGCCGGCGATGGTCGAGGGCGTCGTACCGGCCGGCGGCTCGAGCGCGTCGAGTGACGTCTCGAGGAGCTGCTGCGGGCTCGGCGTGGCAGGATCGTCCCCCACCTGCCCGTGCACCAGCTGCCCGTGCACCAGCGGCGGGTGCACCGCGATCGGCCCGGCGGTGATGAAGGTGCCGCGGTCGGCCTCGGCGCGCAGGCCGTTGCCGATGACCGCGGCGGCGAGCACGAACAGCACGACAAAGGCCATGATCGGCCGCTTGTGCTGGCTGCTCACCGCATGGCTCCCGAGACTCGACTGGCTGGTTCACCCGCCATCGTCGCCGCTTCTGACCGCACCTGTCCGGCAAACCGGAGAATTGTGACGAACAGCCCAGGCTGGCACGGGTGGGACGAAGTGGTCAGCGAAGTGATCAGCGGCCCCAGGACCCGAACGGACCGGCCTGCGCCGGGCGGGCCGGTCCGTGAGCAGTGCAGGTCAGGCTGACTTCTTCTTCTTCGGCTCGCTCTCGCGCGGGACCAGGGTGGGGTTGACGTTGTCGCTGACCACCTCGCCGGTCACCACGACCTTGGCGATGTCGCCCCGGGAGGGCACGTCGTACATCACGTGGAGGAGGACCTCCTCGATGATCGCGCGCAGGCCACGCGCCCCGGTCCCCCGCACCATGGCCAGGTCGGCCATCGCGTCCACGGCGTCCTGGTTGAACTCCAGCTCGACCCCGTCGAGCTCGAAGAGCTTCTGGTACTGCTTGACCAGGGCGTTGCGCGGCTCGGTGAGGATCTGCACCAGCGCTTCGCGGTTGAGCTTGTCCACGGTGGCGATCACCGGCAGGCGGCCGATGAACTCCGGGATCAGCCCGAACTTGAGCAGATCCTCGGGCATCACCTCGGAGAAGATCTTGTCGGTGTCGCGCTCCTCCTTGGAGGGGAGCTTGGCGCCGAAGCCGAGGCTCTTCTTGCCGATGCGGTTCTCGACGATGCTCTCCAGACCGGCGAACGCCCCGCCCACGATGAACAGGATGTTCGTCGTGTCGATCTGGATGAACTCCTGGTGCGGGTGCTTGCGGCCACCCTGCGGCGGCACCGAGGCGGTGGTGCCTTCCAGGATCTTCAGCAGGGCCTGCTGCACGCCCTCACCCGACACGTCGCGGGTGATCGACGGGTTCTCCGCCTTGCGGGCCACCTTGTCGATCTCGTCGATGTAGATGATCCCGGTCTCGGCCTTCTTCACGTCGTAGTCGGCCGCCTGGATCAGCTTGAGCAGGATGTTCTCGACGTCCTCGCCGACGTAGCCGGCCTCG
>DASSVD010000141.1:0-11127 GCA_035706365.1 Nocardioidaceae bacterium | reverse complement strand
CGGACTGCCGCCAAAGGACCCCGCGTTCGCCCGCACCCAAGCCAGCGCGGCGCGAACGTCGTCAAGCTGGTCGCCATACCCGACCCGGTACATCCGGTAGTCCATGCTGATGCACACCCACCCCTGGGCTGCGAGACGATGGAGCAGGGGGCGGGCGCCGAGCGACTTGCTGCCCATCCTGAAACCGCCCCCGTGCACGTAGACCAGGACCGGAGCAGCGGTGCGATGTCGTCGGCGGCCGATGTAGACATCGAGCCGGTTGCCTCGCCGGGCAGGCCCGTAGTGTCGGTTGCGGATACGGCGCACGTCGGGGCGCCAGGAAACGAACGGAACGAGCGCGATTCGCCACCACGGAGGTCGGGTGGCACGCGGAGCCGCTCCGGCGCCGAAGGCGTCTTCCAAGGCAGCCGCCAGCGCCGGCCGGGCAGACCGTGCACGGACGGCGATCCGCACCAGGAGCGCCAGGTCCAGAGCCGCAACTCCGGCGATCACCCACCAGGCCAGGCTGTCGAGCTCGGGCCGGGTCACCAGGGCCGCGGACCCAGGAGCAGCCACCAAAGACCCCAGAAGGGCTGCTCGTTGATCAGCCAGCCCAGGGCGAACTGCAGGTTGAACGGCGAAGAGCGACGGGGCCTCGGTGGCCGCAGGGCGACCAGCGCCATCACCGCTACAAACAGTGGGGTGTGTGGCACGCCGCTCACTGATCGGTCGGTGCGGCGTCGACTCTCCGGGCGCGGTTATCGGGCTGGTGGCCTCCGGCCGGTGTACGAGAGCTGACTGCTATCCGGTTCCAGCCGTTGATGGTGACGATGGCCATCAGCAGCCCGGCGAGCTCTTCGGGGGAGAAGACGTTCGTGGCAGCGTTCCAGACCTCGTCGGGGACGTGCGTCTCGGCGATCAGGGTGATGGCTTCGGTCAGCGCCAGGGCGGCCCGCTCCCGCTCGGTGTAGGCGGAGGCATGACGCCACGCGGACAGCAGGTGGAGGCGTTGTTCGGACTCGCCCTGTGCCCTGGCCTGAGTGGTGTGCATGTCCAGGCAGAAGGCGCAGCCGTTGAGCTGGGAGGCGCGGATCTTCACCAGCTCGTGCAGTGCCGGCTCGACCGCCTGCTGCACCATCTGATCCAGCGCGGCGTAGGTGCGGAACAGTTCGGGTGCGGTCCGGGCGAGCGACATGCGTTCGGGATGCGCGTCGGCGGAGTCCTTCGTCGGCCGATCCTGATTGACGTTGTGGTGGTCGTTCATCGGGGTACCTCTTCGTGCTTGTCTGGCCGGACCGCGACTGACCTCGCTCGCCCGCCGGCCCCGGTCGCAGAGCCGCCGACCGCCCCCGAGCGTGGGAAAGTGTCCCGATGCTCGCGTTTTCCGGTGTGGGGTCCCTGCCGGCGCGTGAGGTCGAGGACCATGGTCTGGGCATGGTCGCGGCTGGTTGTGGTCCGGAAGCCCTCGGAGCGATAGAGCGACCGGGCGGGGTTGTCCTTCTCTACGCTCAAGGAGATCTGGCCGGTGCCTTGGTCACTGGCCATGGCTGCGATTGCGCGTAGCAGCGCGCGACCGATGCCGCGGCCTCGCTGGTCCGCGACGACGCCGATGGCCAGCTCTGGTATGTCGGCGCGGACGAAGCCGTGGCCCGGTTCGGTGCCGGTGAAGTAGCGCAGCCAGACGGCGCCGATCGGCCGGCCGCCGGCTTCGGTGGCCACCAGGCCGAGGTCCGTCTCTCGTGGCCAGCCGTCGATGTAGTGGCCGATCCCGGGGTCCGCGAGTGTCTCTGCCCGCCCGCGCACCCGGGCGGGCGCGTTCGCGGCCTCGACCAGCATGTCCTCGAGGAACGCCAGGTCGCCGGCAACGGCGCGGCGGATGTTGTACTCAGCCATCAGGCTGTCACGGCAGCGAGCAAGGAGTCGAGGCGTCCGAGGCCGCGGGCCATCGCGATGTGGTCGGTGTAGTCGCGTGACTCGACGATCTGTCCGTCGCGCACCCGCACGACGTAGATGTTCGGCACCGTGAACTCGTGCCCTCCTGCGGAGATGGCGTAGCCGAACTCGAAGATCACCACCTCGGGGTCCTCGGTTGCGTGGACGACTGCGTCGACGGTCTCGAAGTGCTCGAGGCCCGCCAGTTGAGTTGCCGCTCGCGCGAAGTGTTCCCGCAGCTCTGCACGCGTACGCAGCGGCGACCCGGCAGCCAGTGCCATCGGGTGGCGCACGTCCGTGTGGTCGGCGTAGAACGCGGCCAGGTGGTCGAGCTGCTCCTCCTGCTCCTCCGGCGTGAGACCCCCTGCGATCAGGCGGCCGACCCCGGTTGCGACAGCACGCACGACGTCCGCGGCGCCAGCAGGCGGCCAGTCGCGTTGCTGCGCCCCGGCGGCGACCAGGCAGAGCAGGTGTCCGTCGGCGTCGCGCAGCACGGACTGTCGCTCGCCCCCCGGCTGGTGCGCGGGTGGCTCCACGATCGCGGCGACGCCCGTCGCGGTGGCTCGTCGGGTGGTCTCGTCCACGTCTGGCACGGTGAAGCTCATCGCTACGCCCGCGTGGCCGGGGGTCGGGGAGCGCTGGTGTAGAAGGACCTCCACAGCAGGGTGCCCCGTCCTCAGCATCACTACGTCCTCGAGTGCGTAGCGTCGACTCAGACCCAGGACGCCCTCGTACAGGGGAAGGGCGCGTTCCAGGGACTCGACCGAGACAGTGACCCGCGCGACGGCGGCGTTGTGGTCTCGGGTCACTCGTCGCCTCCTGGCTGGATTTCGACAGACCGCTCGAAGATCGTCTCGAGGACCATCACCGCCTCGGTCTCGGAGACCCCATCGACGCTGTAGAGCTGACGCAGGATCGCCTGCAGTTCGGCATTGCTGCGAGCCCGCACCTTTGCCAGCACCGAGGCGCGTCCCGCCACGATGTGCGCCTCCTGCACACCAGGCACGGCCGAGATGGCGACCGCGGTGGCCTCGTCGCCCATCCATGCGGTCGCGTGCAGCAGCACGAACGCGAGCGTCGAGAGGCCAACCGACTCCGGGTCCACCTCCACCGTCGTGCGGCGCACCACTCCTCGCTCGCGGAGCTTGCGCACGCGGTCATGCACCGCCGCCGCCGACAGGCCGACCTCCTTGGCGAGCGTGGTGTAGGACGTCGTGGCGTCGCTCTGCAGCAGCTTCAACAGGGCCAGGTCCACCGCATCCAAGTACACGTTGGCTTCCTCCGTTCCGAATCAGATACGGACTTGACAGTCATCTGCCGACAAATATTAGGTAGGAGGGGAGGATGGTGTCAATCAGTTCATCTGGAGGAGGGTGTTGAGGTGTTGAGTGTGGAGACGATCAGTGCGGAGCTGGAGGTGCTGGAGGAGCCGTTCGCGAGCGTCGGAGGCGATGGTCGCGTTGAGCGGCTGTTCACCGGATGCCGTTGGGCCGAGGGGCCGGCGTACTTCCCAGCGGGCCGCTACCTGGTGTGGAACGACATCCCCAACAACCGGATGCTCCGCTGGGACGAGACCTCGGGATCGGTGAGCGTGTTCCGGGCTCCCGCCGGCTATGCCAACGGCAACACAGTCGACCGAGAGGGCAGGCTCGTCACCTGCGAGCAGGGGAGTCGCCGGGTCAGCCGTACCGAGCACGACGGCAGCGTGACCGTGCTGGCCGACCGCTACCGCGGGGCCAGGTTCAACAGCCCCAACGACGTCGTCGTCTCCTCCGACGGCGACATCTGGTTCACCGATCCCTCCTACGGGATCGACAGCGACTACGAGGGCATCCGGGCGGAGCGCGAGCTCGACGGCTGTCACGTCTATCGGGTGGACGCGAGCTCCGGCGAGGTCGTCAAGGTGGCCGACGACTTCGTCCGCCCCAACGGGCTGGCCTTCTCGCCTGATGAGTCGCGCCTCTACGTCACCGACACCCGCAGGAACCACATCCGGGCCTTCGACGTCTCCGGAGGGCGATTGCTCGGTGGGGACGTCTTGGCCACGTGTTCTGCGGGAGTCTTCGACGGTATCCGTCTCGACACCGACGAACGGATCTGGGCCGCTACCGGCGACGGCCTGCATTGCTTCGACCCCGCCGGCACCCTCATCGGAAAGCTCCGCCTCCCCGAGCCATGCAGCAACCTGGTCTTCGGCGGACTAAGGCGCAACTGGCTGTTCGTCACAGCATCCACGTCGGTGTACGCGATCCGGCTGAACATCAACGGCGCCGCCCGACCAGCCGGGAGGACGAGGTGAAACGAGACGTCACGCTGCCGGATCCCCGGCCGGTGCAGTGGCCGCTCCGGGAACCGAGCAGCGCGACCGTCACCCGGACCCGCGACCGCCACCACACGATTGTCCGGATCGAACACGAGCCGCTGCGCGAGGTGACTGCCCGGATGCTTCGCTGGTGGTACGGAAACGTTCCGGGAACAATGTTCTATGCAGGCAAGGAATATCCGCGCTACCAGGTGTGGCACCCCCTGGACCACATCTCCTATGACGTCGTGGGTGGGCGCGCTGCCGACCCGGGCGCCCATGACCCGGTGCACCCGGGAAGCAACCTACGCATCCGTGAGGCGCTGCAGCGCAACCCCGGCCAGCTCATCGACATTCGAGTCAGCGTCGAGGAATTGGCCGCCAACCGGGCGGTCATCGTGAAGCGGCTACGCGGCACCACCATGGTCCGGCTGGAGAACGACTTCAGGGACGGGCCGTACGGCGCTGCCTACCACACGACGCTGACCGTGGGCGACGACACACCTCTCGCCCGCGCCTTCCTCAACCGGGTCGCTCACCGACGAGCGTTCCCCGAAGCACGCATCGGACCTTGGGTCACCCACCACATCGAGGAGATCGGCAACCTCGAACACTTCCTGCCGCAGCTGTACGCAGAGCAGGCGGGTCGGCGAGGGGCGCCAGATCATCAATGAGCAGGAGACGGAACAGTGGCGAGACCAGTACCGCTTGAAGAGGACGCACGCGCGGGTGAACCGACCCGCACGCAGGAGCTGACGCTGAACGACGCCGATGCCGTCCTGCAACGTCAGCCCTTCAGCGTCATGCTGAACGCTCGGATCGCCGACTTCCAGCCGGGCCGGGCGGTGTTGGTGGTGCCTTTCTCCGAATCCCTCGTCCAACAGCACGGGTATATCCACGGCGGGGTGGTGGCTTACGCCATCGACAACGCTGTCACCTTCGCGGCGGGCAGCGTCCTGGGAGCGGCCGTGCTGACGTCGAACATCAGCGTGGAATACGTTTCGCCATGCCTCGACGACATCGAGGCGACCGCGTGGGTAGCCGTCTCAGGCACTCGATCAGCGAGGTGCTGGTGCGAGGTCACCGTCAACGAAACCGTCTGCGCCGTGGGCCAAGGGTCTGTCCGCTCAGCCGCAGGCAGCGTCGCATCTCGGTGACCAGCGTGCCGTCTTCGCAGACGACGATTCCGTTGAGTCGACAGACCGTGCCAAGCAGCACGACCGGTCCATCGGCATCAGGTGGGCCACGGGCCACGTCCTATCCGCCGCCGGCCGAACGATCGCCGTAGCGACATCATCCGTGGAGACGCCGCTGACTGGCGACTGACACGTGGTGGTCGGCTCTGCCCTTGCCGAAATCACGTTGTCGGCGTCCGACGACACCCCTAGGGTCACCGGCATGTCTCTTCGTCTGCGGTTGCGTCAGGCACTGCCGGAATCCATGCGTGCCCGCGACAAGGTCGCGGTGCGGGCCCTGCGCTCGACCCTCGCCGCGCTGGACAACGCCGAGGCAGTGCCCGGAGACGACGACGGTTGCCGCTCGCCAGCCCTGGAGCAGTCGCCGGTCGGCGTCGGTGTCACCGAAGTCGTGCGGCGGGAGCTGAGCGAGGACCGGGTGGTGGAGGTCGTGCGCGCAGAGGTCGCCGAGCGTCTCGACGCCGCGGCTCAGCTGCCTGCGACTACCCAGGCCGAGCGAGCGGAGCAGCTCAGGGCCGAGGCCGCCGTACTCCTGCGCTTCCTCGACGACCCTGGCAGCGCGCTGTCCTTCCAGGCACACCTCGACGAGGACGCCACCCGACCCGAGGAGGCGTGAGGCATGTCGCTTCCGCGTGACTATCCGGCCGACACCTACCTCGGCGAGGACGGCGAGGCCACCGCCTGGCTGCGCGCGTCCGACGAACCCGCGGACATCACCTACGGGCACGGAGGGACGTGCGAGTACCTGGCCACCGGCCTCCAGACCGAGGGACGCTTCGGGCTGTACCGGTGGACCTTCGGGGAGACCGAGTCAGGCCCCGCGCCGCACTTCCACCGCTCGATCTCCGAGCAGTTCTACGTGCTTTCCGGCGAGGTGCAGCTCTATGACGGCCGCCAGTGGACCACCGCTCGGCCAGGCGACTTCCTGTACGTCCCCGAAGGAGGTGTCCACGGCTTCCGCGGAGGCGGACGGGCCTCGATGCTGCTGATGTTCGCTCCCGGTGGCCCCCGCGAGGACTACTTCGAGACTCTGGCCAGGGGCGAGGAGATGACCGAGGAGCAGCGCGCGAGCTTCATGCGCCGGCACGACACCTACTGGCTCTGAGGTCGGCAACGCCTGCTCGCGGCGGCGACGTCGCAGACCGGCCCGTAGAGGGCGGCGGGCTGCTCGGTGACGAAGGCCCAGTAGCGGTCGCCGTACGACCAGTGCCACCACTCGGTCGGGTAGTTGACCAGGCCGACCTCCCCGAGAGCTGCGGCCAGCAACTGCCTGTGTTGGCGCGCTTCGGCCGAGACGTTGTCGGCGGCGAAGTAGCAGGCACCCGCGCTGCTCTCGGGCGTCGCGTTGATCGGCGAGCCCATGTCGACCAGGCGACCGTCTGCGTCGAGGAGGACCAGGTCGACCGCGGCCCCGCTGACGTGCGGCGCGACAGGCGGGGGAGCGACGTACCGGCTGGCCAACCGGTAGCTTTCCGGCTCAGACAGATCGGGGCGCGCGGTGACCAGCTCGCCGCGGTAGTCGGAGAAGTATTGCTCCTGTAGTGCATACGGCCGGTAGCCCTCGACCAGCCCGAGGCGGTACCCGTGCGGAAGCAACCCGTGGGCAGTCTCCAACCGCTGCGCGAGTTCGCGCCGCACGTGAGCGAACGCGCCGTCCCCGGTGTCGCGTTGCGGGTCGACGAACAGGCTCTCGAGTTCCCGCGCGTCGACCAGCGGCTCGTCGATCTCCTGAACCGGTACCTCGGTCACGCGGGGGTCGGCCATCAGCACGACCTCGCTCATGCTCCGCTCGCTCCGGCCGCGAGCTGCTCGACGAGGATGTCGCCGTGCCCGGCGTGCCGGGCGAGCTCCTCGATCATGTGCGCGTAGATGAACCGCAGGCTCACCGGCCCGTGGTGCCAGGGGAACTGCTCGTCCAGGGCGTGGTCGGCCGCGACCTCCCGGGACCGTTCGCACGCCGCGAGGAACGTCGCACGCACCGAGCCGGTGGTGTCCTCGGGGGTGAGCATGAAGCTCTCGTCCACGGTTTCCGGTACGCCGAGCCGCTCGCGGGGCACGCCGCCGACCCGCGAGTGGAACCACACCTGCTCGACGAAGGTCGCGTGCTTGACCAACCCCAGGGGCGTGGTCAGCGAGGGCACCAGGCGCGCACGGGCGGCGGTCTCGTCGAGGCCGGACAGCAGCCCGGCCACCTCGTCGCGCTGGGCGTCGAGCATGCCCTCGAGCAGCGCGCGTTCATCAGCCAGGAAGACGTCCACCCGCGCACCCTAGGGCGGAGCGCCCGGCGGCGGCCACCGCAATTCCTGCAACGGGCGGCCATGGCGTATCGACGGCTCGAGGGAGTGATCGCCCAGAAGTCGAAACGATTCAGAGGTCGCGCCGGCCGAAGACGAGGGCGGAGAGCGCCAGCACGACCGCGACCCACACCGCGACCCACAGCAGGTAGGCCGGCGTCAACGGTGCGTTGCCCAGGAACGGGAAGCCGGCCATCTCGGCGCCGAACTGCCGCAGCGCGGCCGGGTCCTGGAAGGCGTGCATCGCGCCGCGCCACAACCCGTCGGTGGGCAGGAGCATCCGCGAGACGGTGCCGACCTGCGCGACGCCGGGGTTCTGCAGCGCCTCGCCGACGCCGCC
Organism: Nocardioidaceae bacterium; assembly: GCA_035706365.1. Taxonomy (GTDB): domain Bacteria; phylum Actinomycetota; class Actinomycetes; order Propionibacteriales; family Nocardioidaceae; genus Nocardioides_C. Next base: position 3,084 of record DASSVD010000141.1, on the reverse strand, counting down.
GACCACGCCGGCGATCCAGGTCGCGCCGAACAGGCCGACCGCGACGATGCCCGAGGCCATGGGCGAGATGGCGGTGGACAGCAGCAGCCCCAGGGTGAGCAGCACCGTGGTCTGGGCGGCCAGCAACGCCAGCCCGAGCACGGGTTGCGGCGGCCAGTAGCCGACGGTGAGCTGGACGACGACGAACTCGGCCAGCCCGGCCACCGCGACGAAGCCGCTGCCGAAGACAACGAGGCCGAGCCACTTGCCCACGAGCACGGCGGAGCGCCGTACCGGCCGGGCCAGCACGGCCAGCGCCATCCCCGACTCCAGCTCGCCGGACACGGTGGGGCCCGCCAGGAAGGCGGTGCCGAGCGCGGCGATCAGGCTCATCCCGAACATCACCAGGTTCAGCAGCTGCGAGGCGACCAGCCGGGACTCCCCGGTGGTCAGCGACCCGAACTCCGGGTTCAGCTCGGCGAGCCTGTAGAAGCCCCACCCGCTGAGCAGCAGCAGCGCGAACGTCATCGCGGCCAGGGCGCGCAGCACCCGCCGCCGTGACGCCTCGCGCAGGGTCAGCGCGGCCATGGTCAGCACGGTGCGGGCGATCATCGGCCGTCACCGGAGTCGTGCCCGGCCCGCAGGATGCCCAGCAGCCTCTCCTCGAGCGTGATCCGGGCCGGCTCCACCTCGTGCACGCGGACCCCGAGGGCCACCAGGTCGGCGACCAGGGCCGGTACGGCGTCACCGTCGTCGTCGGCGTCCAGCGCGACGGTGAACACGTCGCCCTGCCGGGTCACCCCACCCGCGGCGGCCAGCCGCTCGTGGGCGGCGTCGTCGACCGAGCCGAGCCGCAGCCGCAGCTGGTTGCGGCCCAGCAGCTCGGCCAGGGTGCCGGACGCGGCCACCCGGCCGTGGTCGAGGATCACCACCCGGTCGCAGACCCGCTCGACCTCGCCGATCAGGTGGGAGTTGAGCAGGACCGCGACACCGCGCTCCTTCAGCGCCAGCAACAGGTCGCGCACGTCGGCCCGACCCACCGGGTCCAGCGCGCTGGTCGGCTCGTCCAGCACGACCAGTTCGGGCCTGGCCACCAGGGCGATCGCGAGGCCGAGCCGCTGCTGCATCCCCTTGGAGAACCCGCCCACGCGGTCACCCGCCCGCGCCGTCAGTCCGACCTTCTCCAGGCAGGCGCGGCGCTCCTCGACCGGCACGTCGGCCCCGGAGAGCCGGACGTGCAGGTTCAGGACCTCGCTGGCGCTCAGCCACGGCTGATAGCGGAACAGCTCGGGCAGGTAGCCGACCCGGGCTCGCGCGGCCGGGTCGGCAGTCCGACCGCCGAGCAGCAGGATCTCGCCTGCGTCCGGGCGGACCAGGCCGAGCAGCATCTTGATCACGCTGGTCTTCCCCGCGCCGTTGGGGCCGAGCAGCCCGACCACCTCGCCGCGCCCGACGCTGAACGAGACCCCGTCCACGGCGGTCTGTCGGCCGTAGCGCTTGCGCAGCCCGGAGCACCACACCGCCGCCGACGGTGCCAGCTGCTCGACCCGGCGCCGGGCGGCGTCCAGCCGGTCGGCGTCGACCGTCGGCGGCGCGAGGGGTATGTCCGGCACGCGCGTCACTCCAGCCCGCGCGCGACCTCGAGCACCTCGTCGGTGCTCAGCGACCCGGCGACCGCGGTCACCACGCCGTCCTCGACCCACACCGCCGCGGACATGCTGTGGTCGTCGCTGGTCAGCACCGTGGCCGGGACGCCGTCCACGTCCGCACCGGAGGTGGAGACGTGGTCGGCGGGCACCGGAAGCGGCAGCGTCCCGGTGGCGGGGAACGCCGCCAGCTGGGAGGCCAGGTCCGCGGGGATCCCGGGCAGGGACAGAAGATACTCGCGCACGGTGTCGAAGGGTACGCCGGAGGAGTCGACCGCGGGAGCGACCGCGCGGGCCACCGCCAACGCGGGCAGGCCCTGCTCGGAGGACCAGATCGCCGCTGCGCCGGGACCGGCGGTCAACCGGAACCGGGACCCGTCCAGGCCGGCCGGGGGGGCGGGGGCCTGCTCGCCCTGCTCGGCGGCGGCACGCGCCGCCTTCTCGGCCGAGAAGGTGAACTCCAGGCTCATCTGGTCGCCGACCTGGTAGACCGGCTCGCCGGTCACGCCGCGTGGCAGCTCGGCGACGGTCGGCACCTCGAGGCCGGACGCCTGCTGCGCCGCCTCGGCGTCGGGGACGCTGCGCAGGTCCGGCTCGTGGACCGCGCGGACGGTGCCGTACGCCGACAGGTCGGGCAGCTGCACCGCGTCCGCGCGGGTCACCTCGACCGGCGCGACCTGCTCGGCGCGGAAGATCGGCAGCCAGTCCGCGGCGGCCGCTGCCCCAGCCCCGCCAAGGAGTACGGCGACGCCCACCGCGGCGGCCACCGGGCTGCGCAGCGCGGTCGCCCAGGGACGCCGGCGGCGTACCGTCGAGCGCTCCGGCACCGGCCCGGGCTGCGTCACGGAACGGCTCAGCCGCTGCCAGCCACGGTCCACGTCTGCGGGGACGGTGGCCGTGTCGCCGGCGGCGCCGAGAGCCTGGGCGCTGCGCTCGGCGTCCTGCTGGACCACGGCCAGCAGCGCCAGGCAGTCCGGACACGCGAGGACATGGGCCCGGTCGCGGTCGGCGACGCCCGCGGGCTCGTCGACGAGGCGGCGCAGGGTGCCGTCACTGGGGTGGCGCATGGTGGTTCAACTCCTTGCGTAGAGCGGACTCGGCGCGGCGCACCGTGGTACCCACGCTGGTGGGGGAGAGGTCGAGAGCGGCCGCGACCTCGGCGTAGCTGAGGCCGGCGTGCCGCAGGACCAGCGCGACGGCCTGGCGACGGGGGAGCCGGCCGAGGGCGTCGCGCACGCGCTGCCGATCCTCCCCGGCCACGACGGTGTCGGCGACGTCGGGAACGACGAGCTCGGCCGTCGCCTGTGCGACGTCCTCGCGGGCGACACGGCGCCGTCCCGAGCGCAGGTGGTTCAGCGCGGTGTGAGCCGCCGCGACGACCAGCCAGCCATCGGCCTGCTCGGTCGGCACCGTCGAGCGGTTGAAGGAGACGTACACCTCCTGGGCGACGTCCTCGGCG
>DASSVD010000140.1:0-23541 GCA_035706365.1 Nocardioidaceae bacterium | reverse complement strand
GCGCTGCGCGTGCTGCGCTACCTGGCCTCGCAGGCCGACCCGGTCCCGCTGCAGTCGATCGCGACCGCGGTGGGGTTGCCGCGGTCCACGGCGTACCACCTGCTCTCGGTGATGGTCGCCGAGGGCTTCGTGGTCCACCTCGCCGAGGACCACCGCTACGGGCTGGGGGTCGCCGCCTTCGAGGTCGGCAGCGGCTACGAGCGGCAGGCGCCGCTGCAGCGGATCGCGCGGCGACACCTGGCCCGGCTGGTGGATCGCGTCGGCCAGTCCGCGCACCTGGTCGTCCTGCACGGCCGGGAGGTGCTCTACGTGCTCGAGGAGCGTGCCCCGGGACGACCGCCGCTGGTGACCGACGTCGGCGTACGCCTGCCCGCGCAGCTGACGGCGTCCGGCCGCGCCATCCTGGCCGCGCTGCCGGCCAACCAGGTGCGGGCGCTCTATCCCGACCGGGCGGCGTTCGTGGACCGGCACGGGCTGGGGCCGACATCGTTGAGCGCGCTGCGGCGGCTGCTCGCCGAGGTGCGCCAACGTGGTTACGCCGCCGAGGACGGCGAGGTCACCCCGGGCTTCTCCTCGGTCGCCGCCGTCGTGCTGGACCACAACGACCACCCGGCCGCCGGGATCGCGGTGACCTTCGCGACCGACGAGGCGCCGGACCGACGCGCGCTGGTCGAGGCGGTGCAGGCCAGCGCCGCCGCGGTCAGCCGTCGCATCGGCGGCCACCCGGACGACCCAAAAGTTACCGTTCGGTAGGATCCGTCTCACACCCGCGGCCCGGTGACGCCGTCGGAGGCGTCCCTCTAGGCTCGGCGTGGCCGTTGACCGCTTGACGAGGAGCACGCATGGACCCGGTCCAGATCATCGCCGTCGTGGTGTCGCTGGCCATCTCGGTGGTGGCGATCGCCCTGTTCGTCAAGGCGGTCCGGCACATCATCGCGGTGGTGCGGCTCGGACAGCCGACGCCGAACCGGTCCGCCGACAAGGGTGCGCGCTGGCGCACGATGCTCAAGGAGACGCTGGCCCACACCCGGATGCTGCAGTGGGCCGCGGTCGGGGTGGGCCACTGGTTCGTGTTCATCGGCTTCGGGCTGCTCTTCTTCACCCTGGTCACCGCCTACGGTCAGCTCTTCGACCCGCACTTCGCGATCCCGTTCCTGGGCACCTTCTTCCTCTACGAGTGGGTCTCCGAGCTCTTCGCCGTCGTGATGACCGTGGCGATCATCGCGTTCATCGCCTACCGCGCCAGCCGTCCGGCCGATCGCGAGCGCGGAACGCGCGGCCGCTTCTACGGCTCCACGATGTGGCAGGGCTACTTCGTCGAGGCGGTCATCCTCGGGGTCGGCCTGTGCATCCTGGTGCTGCGCGGTGCGGAGTACGCCATCGGCCGGTTCGGCGAGGATCCCGGCCACTCCACCGCCCTGCACTTCCCGTTCACGGCGTGGCTGGGCGGCCTGCTCGACGGCCTGTCGGAGCCCGCGCTGGCCAACCTGATCTGGATCGTGGCGACGCTCAAGATCGTGATCTCCATGGTCTGGATGATCGTGCTGGCGATGAACACCACGATGGGTGTGGCCTGGCACCGGTTCACCGCGTGGTTCAACATCTGGTTCAAGCGCAAGGCGGACGGCGGTACGGCGCTGGGCGCGCTGCAGCCGATGATGGCCGGTGGAAAGCCGATCGACTTCGCCGACATCGACGAGCTCGACGAGGACACCGCGCTGGGGGTCGGCAAGGTCGAGGACTTCGCGTGGAAGGGGATCCTCGATTTCACCTCCTGCACCGAGTGCGGCCGGTGCCAGTCCCAGTGTCCGGCGTGGAACACCGACAAGCCGCTGTCGCCGAAGCTGCTGATCACCCAGCTGCGGGACCACGCCTACGCCAAGGCGCCGTACCTCTTGGCCGACTCCGACCCGGAGCGCGAGGCGCTGCCCGCCGCGGCGAAGGTGGAGGCCGAGCGCGAGCTGGTCGGCGCGACCGAGGGCTACGCCTGGATGCCCGACGGCGGCGCGGTGATCGACCCCGACGTGCTGTGGAGCTGCACGTCGTGCGGCGCGTGCGTGCAGCAGTGCCCGGTCGACATCGAGCACGTCGACCACATCGTCGACATGCGGCGCTACCAGGTGCTGGTGGAGTCGAACTTCCCCACCGAGCTGAACCAGCTGTTCAAGGGCCTGGAGAACAAGGGCAACCCCTGGAACATGTCCCCCACCGCCCGGATGGACTGGGCGAAGGGGCTCGACTTCGACGTCAAGGTGGTCGGCGGGGACGGGGAGAACGACCCGGCCGACCTCGACGGCGTGGACTGGCTGTTCTGGGTCGGTTGCGCCGGCGCCTACGAGGACCGGGCGAAGAAGACCACGCGTGCGGTCGCCGAGCTGCTGCACCTGGCCGAGGTGGACTTCGCGGTGCTCGGAAACGGGGAGACCTGCACCGGCGACCCGGCTCGCCGCGCCGGCAACGAGTTCGTCTTCCAGCAGCTGGCGATGCAGAACGCCGAGGTGTTCAAAGAAAGCAGAGCGACCAAGGTCGTCAGCACCTGCGCGCACTGCTTCAACACGCTGAAGAACGAGTACGCGCAGTTCGGCGTCGAGCTCGAGGTGGTCCACCACACCCAGCTGCTGAACCGGCTGGTCCGCGAGGGTCGGCTCACCCCGATCGCCGACGGGGCCGCGGCGAACGGCGGCGGTCGCTCGATCACCTACCACGACCCCTGCTACCTGGGCCGGCACAACCAGGTCTACAGCCCGCCGCGCGAGCTGCTCACCGTGCTGCCGAACGCCGAGCTGAAGGAGATGCCGCGCAACAGCGAGCGGTCCTTCTGCTGCGGCGCCGGCGGCGCCCGGATGTGGATGGAGGAGAAGCTCGGCGAGCGGATCAACCTCAACCGCACGAGCGAGGCGGTGGAGACCGGCGCGGACCAGATCGCCACCGGCTGCCCGTTCTGCCGGGTGATGCTCTCCGACGGGCTCACCGCCAAGCAGGCCGACGGGTCCGCGCGCGAGGAGGTCGAGGTCCTCGACGTGGCACAGCTGCTGCTCGCCTCGGTGAAGGGTGAGCAGAAGGCGCCGGTGGGAGCCGGCGTCGCCGCGGGCGCAGGCGCTGCCGCAGGAGCCGCTGCCAAGGCAGAACCCTCCTCCGGTGATGCCACCCAGACGCCGGAGACGGTGACCCGCACCGAAGAGGTCGGGGCGAACGCCGCCGCCGGCGCGGAGACGGCAGAGGCGGCCGAGGCCGCGGAGGGCTCCGGGGCCGGTGAAGCGGCCAAGGCGGCCCCGGCCGGCTCAGGCAGCTCAGGCAGCTCAGGCGGCACGGGCGGCTCGGCCGGCTCAGGCGACCTGTTCGGCGAGCCGGAGAATGGCGGCCTGTTCGGCGATGCGGAGCCGGGCGACCGCGACTTCGGCGGCCCCGGCAGCCCCGGTGACGCCGCAGCGACCGAGCCGGCCGGCGCAGCGGCCAGCGACCCGGACTCGACCGACGTCACGGCAGCCGAGGAGGGCGGGATCACCGAGGCGGAGTCCACCGCACCGAGCGACGACGCCGCCGTGCAGACCGAAACCTCGTCGCCGGCCCAGCCCGCACCCAAGTCGAAGCCGGCCACCGGCGGGGACAGCCTGTTCGGCGACGAGCCGGCCCAGCCCGCACCTGAGTCGAAGCCGGCCACCGGCGGCGACAGCCTGTTCGGCGACGAGCCGGCCGAGCCCGAGCCCGAGCCGAAGCCCAAGCCCGAGCCGAAGCCCGCACCGAAGCCGAAGGACGCGGACTCGCCGGGACTGTTCGACGAGCCGGAGCCCGAGTCGGTCAAGCCGAAACAGCAGAAGCCGGCACGCAAGCCGTCCCAGCCGTCCCCCGACCAACCGTCCTCCAACAAGCCGGCTCCGGAGAAGCCCAAGGACGACGACAGCCTCTTCTGAGCGGTCGCGCCACCCACTTTCCGTTCCGCGCCACGAGTGGCCCCGGAGCCGATCACCGACCCCGTGATCGGGTCCGGGGCCGCCTGCTGTGCGGGGTTCGCCCCGAATCGGGTAGGCTGGAGCCACAGCTCGTCGAGCTCTCGCCGCGAGTTGTCCACACGTCGTAGCCCGTGACGGTCACTGACATCGACCATCGCAGTTGCTCCGTGTGCAGCCGCCCGAGACTTTCGGATCGTGGCTTTCGGCGAGACATCCGCACAGATAGTGGTTCTCTTCTTTGTCTTCCTTCTCGCACCTCGGTGTGCCCGCACACCTGTCCGACATCCTGGCCGCTCGTGGCATCGAGCAGCCGACTCCGATCCAGGCCGCCACCCTGCCCGACTCTCTTGCTGGGCGTGACGTCCTCGGCCGTGGCCGCACCGGCTCGGGCAAGACCTACGCGTTCCTGCTCCCTCTCGTTGCCCGTCTCGCCCGGGGCGGCAAGGCCCGTCCCCGTGCTCCGCGTGCCCTGATCCTCGCTCCGACACGAGAGCTGGTCAGCCAGATCGACGCGGCGCTGGAGCCGCTGGCAAAGGCCGCGGGGCTGAGCAGCCGGACCGTCTTCGGCGGCGTGGGCCAGAACCCGCAGGTCACGGCGCTGCGCCGCGGCGTGGACATCGTCGTGGCCTGCCCGGGTCGCCTCGAGGACCTGATCGGTCAGGGTCACTGCGACCTGAGCGACGTCGAGGTCACCGTCCTGGACGAGGCCGACCACATGTCCGACCTCGGGTTCCTGCCGGCGGTGAAGCGGCTGCTGTCGCGCACCCCCCGCGGCAGCCAGCGGCTGCTGTTCTCCGCCACCTTGGACAAGGCGATCGACGGCCTGGTCCGCACCTTCCTGACCAACCCGGTCACCCACGAGGCCGACTCGGCCCAGTCGCCCGTCGCCGCGATGACCCACCACGTGCTGCACGTGCAGCGCGAGCACCGGCTGGCCATCCTGGTCGACCTGACCAGCGCGCCGGGCCGCACGGTGGTGTTCACCCGCACCAAGCACGGCGCCAAGGCACTGTCGCGCCAGCTGAACAAGAACGGCGTGCCTGCCGTCGAGCTGCACGGCAACCTCGGCCAGAACGCCCGCACCCGCAACATGGACGCCTTCCACACCGGCCGGGCCTCCACGCTGGTCGCGACCGACATCGCCGCGCGCGGCATCCACGTCGACGACGTGGGGTTGGTCGTGCACGCGGACCCGCCCACCGAGCACAAGGCGTACCTGCACCGCTCCGGTCGCACCGCGCGCGCCGGGAACGCCGGCACCGTGGTCACCCTGGCCTGCCCGGACCAGGTCGGTGACGTGCGCGGCCTGACCCGCGCCGCGGGCATCAAGCCGACCACCACGCGGATCTCGGGTGACAGCCACCCGCTGCTGCTCGAGCTGGCTCCCGGGGAGCGGGTGCTCAGCGACCCGGTGGTCATCGAGCCCGCCGCCTCGCAGCAGGCGGCGCAGCAGAAGGCACCCTCGGGCAACCGCAGCCGCTCGCGTCGACGCAAGCGCGGATCCGGGCAGGGCAACGGCCAGCAGGCCGCCTCGCGGGGCGTCTCGCAAGAGAGCACCCGGGGCGGTTCCCGCGGCTCCCGGCCCGCCCAGCAGGGCAACCGCCAGAACAACCATCAGAACCGGCCCAAGACCGGGTCCCCGGCCCGTGGCCGAAGCGGCAGCGCCGGCGGGCACAGCGGCGGCGGGCACAGCGCCGCGACGTTCAGCGCCGGACGTCGCTGACCGCTTCCGCGCCGAGCTTCAGCGGTAGCGCTCGATCCCGCCCGAACGGTTGTGGCGCTGCACCTCGTCGAGGTAGCGCCAGCAGTCGGGGCGGCTGCCGTCCACGTCGGTCACGTCGTACACCCTGGCCAGCTGCGCGCTGGTCAGGGTGTCGCCGGCGTAGCGGGCGACACCCGGGTCGGCGGCCAGCGCCGCGATCCCCCGCGCCACGTAGGAGGGCGACTCCGAGATGGCGAAGTCGGCCAGGTCTCCCGTCGCCGCGTCCCGCCAGGTGTCCTCGGTGACCCCGAAATGGTCGAGCATCTGCTCCGAGCGGATCCAGCCGGGCGTCACCGCCAACGCGGTCACCGCGGTCTGCGCGAGCTCGGCGGTCAGGCCCAGGGTGATCCGGCCGACCGCGGCCTTGACCAGGTCGTAGTAGAAGCCGACGCCTTCGCGGTAGGCGCGGTTGTACTCGGCGGTCCCGTCGGTCATCTCGATCACCAGGCCCCGCTCGCCCTCAAGCAGCAGCGGCAGCGCCTTGGCGTTGGTGATCAGGTGGGTGTCGATGCCCATCCGCAGCATGCGCAGGCCGCCGGGCACGTCGTGCTCCCACAGGCTGGTGCCGAACTGCGCGTAGCGGTCACCGCCGAAGATGTCGTTGACGAGTACGTCGAGCCGCCCGCGCTCGTCGGCGATGCGCGCCACCAGGGACTCGACCGCGTCGACGTCGAGGTGGTCGACCCGCAGCGCGAGCCCCTCCCCACCGGCCGCGGCGATCAGCTCGCCGGTCTCCTCGATGGTCTCCGGCCGGTCGATCTCGGAGCGGCCGTGGGCTCGGCTGCTGCGGCCGGTCGCGTAGACGTAGGCGCCTGCGCGGGCCAGCTCCACCGCGATGGCGCGTCCGGCTCCTCGAGTCGCCCCGGCGACCAGAGCCACCTGCCCGTGCAGCGGCCGGGGGGCATCCGTGCTGTCGTCATTCATCACGCCATCCTGTCCCGTCCGCCCCTCCGGTGTCACGGGGCCCACCGGGCACGACACCAGCACGACGCCAACCTGACACTGCCTGACACCGCCTGACACTGCCTGACATCGCCTGACGCCGGACCTGACACCAACTGACGTCACGATGGTGTTGACATGACGTCACCGTGATGTCATCGTGGTGCGTATGGATATCACCCCCTACGTCGAGGGTCTCCGCCACGACCTCGCGGTCGCCGCGGAGGCCGGTGGCGACGACGCTCGCGCCGTCGCCGAGCGCCTCCTGCTCGCGCTCGACCCCGCCGTACGCCTCACCGTCATGGACGCGCTGTCCCAGGCGGCGGCGGAGATCACCAGCGAGCTGCCCGCCGGTTCCGTCGACGTCCGGCTCAAGGGCCGCGAGCCCGAGTTCGTCGTCGACGTCCCGACCATGCCGCTGCAGGCGGCCACCGGCCACGCCGCCCCCGCACCTCCCACCCCGCCCGGACCGGAGCAGCCGCCCGAGCCCGACGAGGTCGAGGAGGACGACACCGTCGCCCGGATCACCCTGCGGATCCCCGAGTCGGTGAAGTACAAGGCCGAGGAGCTGGCCGCGAAGTCCGGCCACTCCCTGAACAGCTGGCTGGTCAACGTGATCCGCACCGCTACCCGGGAGCGGGCCGCGGTCAACGTCGACGTCGACCTGTCCAGCATCCCGTTTCTCGAGGGCTTCGGCCCCGGCCGCTCCACGCGCAGCGGCAAGCGGATGAGCGGCTGGGTCTGACCCAGCCGCCACCCAGCAACCGCACCACCCACAACCACACCCACCCGCCTCAACCGACCGGCTGCGCCGGCTCGGGAGTCGAGCACACCCAGGAGACAGCGATGCAGCACACCTTCGAGACCCCCACACCAACATCGGTGTTCGTCGAGCTCGGCTCCGGCCGCGTCGACGTCACCGCCACCACGACCGACCAGACCACGGTCACCGTGGACGGGAAGTACGCCGAGGACACCCTGGTCGAGCAGCGCGGCGACCAGATCGTGGTGCTCGCGCCCCGCCGCACCGGCTTCTTCGGCTCGAGCGAGCTGCTGGTCGGCATCACCCTTCCCGAGGGCAGCGCGATCGCCACCAAGCTCGGCTCGGCCGACTTCGTCGCGAACGGCCGGCTGGGCGGCGTACGCCTGAAGTCCGGCTCCGGCGATGTCTCGCTGGACGGCCTGGACGGCGAGAGCCTGATCGAGACCGGGTCGGGCGACCTCTCCGTCCACACCGTCCGCGGTGACTTGCACGGCCGCACCGGCTCCGGTGACATCATGCTCCAGCGGGTGGAGGCGCCGGTGCGCGTGTCCACCGGCTCCGGGGACGTCCAGGCGACCACCGTGGCCGCCGACCTCGAGGTGAAGTCGGGGTCCGGAGACCTCCTGGTCCGCGACGCGGCGGACGACGTCGCGCTGACCACCGCCTCCGGTGACCTCGAGGTGACGCGGATGGTGCGCGGCCAGCTGCACGCGAAGAACGTCTCCGGCGACATCCGGGTCGGGATCCCGGCCGGGATCCCGGTGTGGACCGACGTCGCGGCCGTCACCGGCCGGGTGAGCTCCTCGCTGCAGGGCGCCGGGCAGCCCGCCGAGGGGCAGGACTACGTCGAGGTCCGCGCCAAGACGGTCAGCGGCGACATCCACCTGGAGCAGCTGTGAGAGTCACCTGGAACTGGGCCGGCGCCGGCGACGAGCTCGACCAGCGCCCCACCACCCGCCCGACGATCCGGCGAAACCGATCAAGCGCCCGGCGCGCCGCCTCCCCGAGGCTGGAGCGCAGCACCGTCACCGAGCACGACGCCACGACGCAGGACAGGAGCCACGACGATGTCTGACTACCTCAGCTACACCCTGGCCCAGCAGCAGATCAGCGAGCGCGTGGCCGGCGCAAACCGGCCGCGCCTGCCTCGGCCCCGCCGCTACACCCGCCGGCACTCGCTGGCCGCCGGGCTGCACCAGCTCGCGAACCGGATCGACCGCTGACGCCTCGGCGCCCCTCTCAGATCTGGGTGCGGTGGAAGTTCGCGTAGGACCTCGACGGGGTCGGGCCGCGCTGCCCCTGGTAGCGCGAACCGTACTTCGAGGAGCCGTACGGGTGCTCGGCCGCCGAGGACAGCCGGAAGAAGCACAGCTGGCCGATCTTCATCCCCGGCCACAGCTTGATCGGCAGGTTCGCCACGTTGGCCAGCTCGAGGGTGACGTGCCCGGAGAAGCCGGGATCGATGAAGCCTGCGGTCGAGTGGGTCAGCAGCCCCAGCCGCCCCAGGGAGGACTTGCCCTCCAGGCGGGCGGCGATGTCGTCGGGCAGCGTGACGATCTCGTACGTCGACCCCAGGACGAACTCCCCCGGGTGCAGGATGAACGGCTCCTCGCGGTCGGGCGCCACCACCCGGGTCAGCTCGGGCTGGTCCACCGCCGGGTCGATGTGCGGGTACCGGTGGTTCTCGAACACCCGGAAGAACCGGTCCAGGCGCACGTCGATGCTCGACGGCTGCACCATCGCCGGGTCGAACGGCTCGAGCGCCACCCGCGTGGAGTGGATCTCGGACAGGATGTCGCGGTCGGAGAGCAGCACACGGGTAACCTACCCGCCGCTCGATGGCCGGGTCCGTCCTGGTCGCCGCACGCCCCAGCACGGGAGCGAGCCGCGTCGGGTACTATCGCACCGCGTCGCCTTCCGGGAGGACCGGAGGCACTGCGCGCGGATGTAGTTCAATGGCAGAACATCAGCTTCCCAAGCTGAACATGCGGGTTCGATTCCCGTCATCCGCTCCGACCGAACAGGGCGTGCCGTGACCGACGTCGACCACCACGACTGGCGGATCGAGGCGCGCGAGATCGAGCGGCACATCTCCCGCCGCGGCCGCGTGCACGCCTACGAATGGCTGGACCCGCAGCGCACCGCGCTCGTCGTCGTCGACCTGGTGCCGTTCTTCGTCGAGGAGTCGGCGTACTGCCGGGGCATCGTGCCCCGGGTCAACCGTCTCGCGGGCGAGCTTCGCGCGGCCGGCGGAAGCGTCTGCTGGGTCATCCCGGGTGGCAACGGGCCCTCGCCGGTGGCCCGCGAGTTCTTCGGGGAGCGGGTTGCGCGGACGTACGCGACCGCTGGCGGCGTAGGCCCGCCGCGGGGCCGCCTGTGGCGCGGCCTCGACGTGGACGACGCCGACGACGTGGTCGAGAAACCCGGACCGAGCGCGTTCTTCCCGGGCACCTGCGGCGCCCACGACCTCCTCACCGAGCGCGGCGTGACCACGGTGGTCGTCGTCGGCACGGTGACCAACGTCTGCGTCGAGTCGACCGTGCGGGACGCCTCGGCGCTCGGCTACCGGGTGGTCCTCGTGGCGGATGCCTGCGCCGCGGTCCGGGATCAGGACCACAACGCGACCCTGCACGTGGTCTACCGCAGCTTCGGCGACGTGCGGTCGACCGACGAGGTGGTCGCGTTGATCCGCCAGGGACCAGCCACTCAGGCGTAGTCAGCCCAGACGCGCTGCTCAGCGCCGTCGACGGTGACCGTGCCGCCGTAGGGCACGATCCACTGCGGCCGGGTGTGGCCGAACGGCACGCCGACGACGACCACCGCGTCGGGGTTGTAGCGCTGCACCGTCTCGACCGCCACGTCGCGCTGCTCGGCGCGGTGTCGCGCGCGCTCCTCCGGCGACCGGGTCACCTCGAAGCTGGACGCGGGCGGCCGAGCCACCATCACCGCGTCGACCGCGCTCAACAGGCCCCGCTCGCCCAGGGCTCGCACGATCCAGCCGAACTCGCGGGCCGGGATCAGCTCCTCCGAGGACTCGAGCAGCAGCACCCCACCGGCCAGCACGGCCGGGTCGGTCGGGAACCGCCCGGCCGTGAGGATCCACTGCAGCGCCTCGACGCAGCCGCCCCAGGTCGGGCCGGTGACCGCACGTGCCGGGCCCGCCCAGGTCCAGGGCTCGGTGGGCTCGCGGAGGCCGTTCTCGCTCAGTGCGGCGGGGTCGTTCCACTCCCGGCCGAAGTCCTCGGACTCACCGGGCTCGGTCAGCTCGAGCCGCTCGCCGGTCAGCAGCGCGGCACGCAGCGCGCGGGCGTGGATGTCGTCCACGTCGGGCCCCGCCCCCAGATGCACCTGCGTCGACCCGCCGTAGAACCCGGCTACGCCGTGCGTCCAGAGCCAGGAGAGCAGGTTGGTGTTGTCGCTGTAGCCGAGGAACGGCTTCGGGTCGGCGACCACGGCGTCCGCGTCCAGGTGCGGAACCACGGTGACCGGGTCCTCGCCGCCCACGGTGGCCAGCACGGCACGGATCTGCGGGTCGCCGAACGCGGCGTTGAGGTCGGCGGCGCGGTCCTGCGGCGACGCGTCCAGCCGGCGGGTGGTCGGGTACTCCACGGGCACCAGGCCGGTCAGCTTCTCCAGGCGGGCGAGCGCCTGCTCGTGGACCGCGGGTGCCACCGCGGGAGCCGCGAACGAGGGGGAAAGCACGGCGACCTTGTCGCCGGGAGACGCCTTGCGCGGGGAGAGAAGCCGTGTCGTCATGGGCCAAGTCAACCGCGCCCAGGCACGTGACACCATGCGATATATGTCTGACGCGCCCGTCTTCCACCGGTACGTCGCCCTGGGTGACTCGTTCACCGAGGGCGTCGGTGACCCCGCCCCGGAGCGCCCCAACGGCCTGCGCGGCTGGGCCGACCGGGTCGCCGAGGTGCTGGCCACCCGCACCGACGACTTCGGCTACGCCAACCTCGCCATTCGGGGGCGCCTGCTCGGGCCGATCCTCGACGAGCAGCTCGAGCCCGGGATCGCCCTCGACCCGGACCTGGTCACGCTGTACGCCGGGGCCAACGACATTCTGCGACCCGGCGTCGACCTGGACGCGCTCGCCGAGCGGTACGACGACGCGGTCGGCCGGCTGGCCGCGACGGGGGCGACGCTCCTGCTCTGGACCGGCTTCGACCTCGGCTGGGCTCCCGTGTTCGGCCGGCTGCGTGGTCGCGTGGCGATCTACAACGAGCTGGTCCGCGAGATCGCCGACCGGCACCGGGTCGCGCTGGTCGACTTCTGGCGGCTGCGCGAGTACCGCGACCAGCGGCTGTGGGACCAGGACCGGATGCACATGTCACCGGCCGGCCACCAGCGGATGGCGATCGAGGTGCTCGACACGCTCGGCGTGCCGCACGACCTCACTCCGTTGCCGCTCGTCGACAAGCCCGTCCTGACCCGCGCCGAGCAGCGGCGCGCCGCCTACGACTGGGCGCGCGAGTTCGCCGGCCCGTGGGTCAAGCGCCGCCTGACCGGTACCTCCTCCGGCGACGGCGTCCGCCCCAAGCGGCCCACCCTGCAGCCGGTGTCGCACGACGTGGCCAGCTCTGCCCAGGCCGTCTCGGACCAGGCTGTCTCGGACCGGGCCGGCTCCGGTCAGGCCGGCTCCTGGTAGACGTCAGGTGTGCCGTCGCGGTCCCGGTCGACGCTCTCCCGCTCCTCGATGCGCCGGTAGACCCGGTTCCGGGCGCGCAGGATCACCGCGGCCAGCGCCGACGCCACGAGTGAGGCGGTCAGCACCGCGACCTTGACGTGCTCGTCGCTGGCGCTGCCGGCGCCGAAGGCGAGCTCGCCGATCAGCAACGAGACCGTGAAGCCGATGCCGGCCAGCACCGACAGTCCGAGCACGTCGACCCAGGCCAGGTCGTCGTCGAGCCGTGCGTGGGTGAATCGCGCCAGCAGGTACGTCGTACCGAACACGCCGATCGCCTTGCCGAGCACCAGCCCCAGCATCACCCCGATCGCAACCGGGTTGCCCAGCGCCGCGGTCAGCCCGGACCAGCCGCCGATGGTCACTCCGGCCGCGAAGAACGCGAACACCGGCACCGCCACCCCGGCCGACAGCGGGCGCAGCCGGTGCTCGAAGTGCTCGGCCAGCCCCGGTCCCGCCTCCGGGCCGCCGGCCGCCTGGCTGCGCAGCACCGGCACCGCGAACCCGAGCAGCACCCCGGCGACGGTGGCGTGCACGCCCGAGGCGTGCACCAGCCCCCAGGTCACCACCGCGAGGGGGATGAGCAGCCACCAGGACCGGATGCGCCGCTGCACCGCCCAGGTGAACAGGCCCAGCGGCACCAGCGCGCCCAGCAGAGGCAGCACGTGCAGCTCGCTGGTGTAGAAGAGCGCGATGATCGTCACCGCGGCCAGGTCGTCGACCACGGCGAGGGTGAGCAGGAAGGTGCGCAGCGCGGTCGGGAGATGAGTGCTGATCACGGCCAGCACCGCCAGCGCGAACGCGATGTCGGTCGCGGTCGGGACCGCCCAACCGCCCACGCCCTCACCGCCGCTGGCGACGGTCACCGCGACGTAGATGGAAGCCGGCGCCACCACCCCGCCGAGCGCGGCGAGGATCGGCAGTGCGGCGCGGCTCGGGTCCCGCAGGTCACCGGCCACGAACTCCCGTTTGAGCTCCAGACCGACCACGAAGAAGAACAGCGCGAGCAGGCCGTCGGCGGCCCAGGTGCCCAGCGAGAGGTCGAGGTGGAGCGCTGCGGGGCCGACGGTCAGGTCGCGCAACGCGGCGTAGGAGTCGGCCAAGGGCGAGTTCGCCCAGATCAGGGCGACCAGCGTGGCGGCCAGCAGCAGCGCGCCGCCGACGGTCTCCTTGCGCAGGACTCCGGCGATACGCGAGGCCTCGGACCAGGAGCCTCGGCTGAAGAAGGTGCGGGCGGTGTCCGGCTTGGCCATAGGGGCTCCCGTCGGAGGTGGCGGAGCGACGTCACCGGCGGTGGGCGTCGCTGCTGGCAGTGCCGACCAGACTTCCCGGCTCACCTGGATCCAGGTTAGCGGCCCACCCCCAACCGGTGCCCGCCCGTCTCAGCGCGGGCGCGGCCCGACCGCGTCCTCACGCAGCAGCGCCACCAACGACTCGGCCTCCTCCGCGCACGCCGAGCAGCCGGCCAGGTGGGTGTCCATCACCGGGTCCGCGTGCGCCGGGTCGGCCGCGCGACGTTCGGCGTACGCGTCGAGCCGTTCGAAGCACTCCTCGCACGACAGCCACGGCCGGGTGTCTCGGGTCAACGAGGCCAGGTGGGTGGCGGTCAGGACGCGTCGCATCGTCGCCTCCTCGGGCGTGCAGGTGGCAGGTGCCCGCTGCCTTCCAGGTGGGTCCGCACCCGCACGCGGGCGTCGTGCAGGGTCTTGTAGAGGGCGTTCCGGTTGGTCCCCAGTCGCTCGGCCAGCACGTCGATCGGCACCCCGTCGACGACCAGCGCCAGCATCACCCGGCGCTGGTGCGGGGTCAGCGCCTCCGCCAGCGCCGTCTGGACGGCCCCGGCGAGGTCGGCAGCCTCGGCGTACGCCTCCACCGAGGGCCCCAGATCGACGGCGAGCTCGGCGTCCTCCAACACGACCTGCCGACTGCGCCACGCCTGGCTGCGCACCTCGACGGCCGCCTGCACCAGGGCGAACTTGTAGGCCCAGGTGGTGAACCGGCTGCGCCCCTCGAAGGTGGACAGCTTGCCCAGCACGGCGACCATCGCCTCGTCGGCGGTCTGCTGCACCAGCTCCTCGAGCTGGACCGCACCGGCACCCGGCAGCATCCCGCGCATCCGCAGCACCTGGTGCCACGCGGCGCGCACCAGGAGCGCGTGCAGCCGGCGCAGTGCGTCCTCGCGCCCCGGGCCGGCGGTCAGCGCGAGAACCCAGTCGGCGGGCTCCGGCCCGGCGTCGGCGGCCGCTGAGGTACGCCGCCGCGTGCCCGGGACCGCCCCGGTGAGCGGGGTGCTCACGGGGCCACCCAGGGATCGGGCAGCGGGTCCAGGATGCGGGCGGCCAGGTGCGGAGGGCAACCCCGGTCGACCAGGGCGAGCAGCTCGTGCACGTCGATCGCGGGGTTCGCGGCCAGCCGGGTGGCCAGCTCGGTGGGGAACCCGGCCTCGACGAGCCGGCAGCGCCGCCAGGTCAACACGTCGACCACGCCGGCGGAGGAGGCGGCCTGCAGGCAGGCCCGCCGCGGCGCGAAGTGGGGAACGGTCATACCTGCTTGGTGGCGGTCGGCGGCACGCGTCTTACCCGCCGCCGGTAAGAACCGGCCCGATGGCGACACCAACTCCGGCACAGCCACCAGCATGAAGGGACCTCCGATGCCCCAGCAACCCTCCCGCGGCCGCTTGGTCGCCGTCTCCGCCGTCACCGCCGCCGCGCTCCCGGCGGCGCTGCTCGTCACCGGCCTGCCCGGCCTCGCCGCAGCACCGCCGAGCACCGCACCGGCCTCGACCTCGGTTCCAGGCCATGCGGTCCACGCCGGACCCCCCGCTCGCGCCGGTCACGGCGCGCACGCCGTCCACCGCGGCGCGCTCACCGCCAAGGAGGCCCGCCTGCACGACCGGATGCGCAAGCTGTGGGAGGACCACATCACCTGGACCCGGCTGGCCATCGTGAGCTTCGCCGACGGCTCGGAGGGCTTCGCGGCCACCGCCGCGCGACTGCTGCGCAACCAGCAGCACCTCGGGGACGCGATCAAGCCCTACTACGGTCGCGCCGCCGGCAACCGGCTTACCGCGCTGCTGCACGACCACATCACGCTGGCCGTCGACCTGCTCACCGCCGCGAAGGCCGGAGACCAGGACGCGGTCGACCGCGCCAGCCGGCGTTGGTACGCCAACGCGAACGACATCGCCGACTTCCTCGCCGCGGCGAACCCCGACTCCTGGCCGCGGCACGCGATGCGCGTCGCGATGCGAGCCCATCTCGACCAGACGCTGGCCGAGGCCGGACACGAGCTGACCGGGCGCTACCGCGCCAGCGTGCGCGACTACGAGCGGGTGCACCACCACATCCTGGCGATGGCCGACACGCTCAGCGACGGGATCGTCGCGGCGTTCCCCGCCCGGTTCCGGTGAGGGCGCCGCCTCTATCCTCGTCGGCATGACTGCCGGGGTTGGTCCGCGAGACCGCACGCAACGCGTCTACCTCCACATCGGGGTGCCCAAGAGCGGTACGTCGTTCATCCAGGCCACCCTGCGCGACAACAAGCAGGAGCTGATGCAGCACGGCGTGCTCTTTCCCAACCGGCACAAGGGCGACATGTTCCAGTCCGCCCTCGACGTGATCGGCCACCACGAGCGGTGGGGGCTGCCCAAGGAGCGCGTCGAGGGCCGCTGGGCCCAGATGTGCGGGCGGGTCGGGCTGTGGCCCGGGGACGCGGTGATCAGCAGCGAGTTCTTCTGCGGCGCCACCCCGGCGCAGATCCGCGGTGCGCTGCGCCACCTGGCCGATGCCGAGGTACACGTCGTGGTGACCGCCCGCGACCTGGCCCGGCAGCTGCCGGCCGAGTGGCAGGAGGGCATCAAGCACGGCCGCAACGTGTCGTTCACCCAGTTCCGGCGACGCATCCTGGCGCCGCGTCGACAGCACCCGCACGCCCGCCGGTTCTGGCACTACCAGGACCTTCCGGCCGTGCTGGCCCGCTGGGCCGCGGAGGTGGGCGAGGAGCGGGTGCACCTGGTCACCTGCCCTCCGCCGGGCGCCGAGCCCGACGTGCTGTGGCGACGCTTCTGCTCGGTGGTGGGCATCGAGCCGGACTGGGTGGCCCTGCCCGAGGGCAGCGCCAACGTCTCTCTGGGCGTGGTGGAGATCGACGTGCTGCGGCGAGTCAACCGCGCGGCCCGCCGCCAGCGCGGTGAGCGGCTGGACAGCCGGATGGTCAAACAGCACCTGGTGCGCGAGGTGCTGCGGCACACCGGCTCGCCGCGCGCGGTCACCCCACCCGATGTGCTGCCCACGCTCGACACGCTGACCGGGGACTGGAAGCAGCAGATCCGCGGCCACCGCTACGACGTCGTCGGCGACCTCGCCGACCTGGACCCGGTGCGGCTGCCCGCCGCGGACCTGGACCCCGACAAGATCCCTCCCCGACAGTCGCTGCGGGTCTCCAGCACCGCGATCGTCACGCTGCTCACCCAGCTGCAGCAGTCCCTCGAGGACAACGCGGAGCTCCGGCGCGAGCTGTCCGCCCGTCGTCCCCTGTGGCGCCGCGCGGGCGGCCGGGCGCGGCGTACCCTCCACCGGGTGCTGCGCCGATGACCGACCGCACCGGCCCCGCGTTCGCCGGCTTCACCGAGGCCGCGCTGGACTTCTACGACGACCTCGAGCTGGACAACACCAAGTCGTTCTGGGCCGCGCACAAGCAGGTCTACGAGACCAGCGTCCGGGCGCCGATGACCGCGCTGGTCGCGGCTCTCGAGCCGGAGTTCGGGACCGCCAAGGTGTTCCGTCCCTACCGGGACGTGCGCTTCGCCAAGGACAAGACGCCGTACAAGACGCACCAGGGCGCCTTCGTCGCGCACGGCCCGGCCACCGGCTGGTACGTCCAGATCGCGGCGCCCGGGGTGCGCGTCGGCGTCGGGTTCTACGACGCGTCCGCGCCCCGGCTGGCCCGGATCCGCGAGGCGATGGCCGACGAGCGCCGCGGCGGTGACCTCGAGCGGATCGTCGCCGACCTGGAGTCGCGCGGCTGGACCCGCGGCGGCGAACGGCTCAAGACCTCGCCGCGGGGGTACGACGCCTCGCACCCCCGGATCGACCTGCTGCGGCACAAGTCGCTGACGCTGGGGCGGTCCTACGGCTTCGACCCGGTCATTTTCGGCCCCGACCTGGTCGATCGGGTGCGCGCGGACTGGCGCGAGGCCGAGCCTTTCGTGCAGTGGGTGGCCGACCACGCCGGCGGCGACTGAGCCGGATCAGGCGGTGGGGGCGGCGGAGTCCCCGTCCCGCGCGAGCCCGCCGGTAGTGCCGAGCCCGCCTGTGGCGACGGATTCGGCGCGCAGCTCGTCGAACACCCGCCCGGCCGCCTGCGGGATCTGCCCGAGCTCGGCGACCATCGAGGTCAGCATCCGGGCAACCTCGCGCACCTTGACGTTGGTCAGCTGCGAGTAGCGGCGCAGCAGGTCGAAGGCCTCGTCGGAGTCGACCGCGTAGCTGACCATGAGCGCGCCCTTGACCTGCTCGATCAGGCTGCGGGTCTCCGCGGAGGCACGCACCGCGTCGTCCACCTCGCGCGCCGAGCTCTGCCGCAGCGCCTCGGTGACGTCGATGATGTGCCCTTCCAGGCCGGTCACCTCGCCGGCGGGGCCGCGGGTGGGGCGCGCCACCACGACCACCTGGCGCACGCGTTCCTCGGCGTCGAGGAGCCGGTGCCACAGGGCGAAGTCCTCGCCGGTGCGGATGGCACGGTCGAAGGCCGCGTGGGCGGCGCTGACGTCGTCGGGGTGCTTGTGGGACAGGATCAGGTCGAGGGTCGGCACGACCTCGCCCGGGGTGAACCCGAAGATCTCGTAGACAGCCTCGGACCACCACCAGGTGTCTGCCCCGCAGTCGTACCCGAAGGCGCCGAAGGGGCCCGCGTTCGAACTCATCACTCAACAGCCTCGTGCTGATCAAGAAACCTTCGGCTGGTGTCTCAACCTCGGCTGCATCATAGACAGGATCCTGCCCCGAGTTCAGGTCAACCCTGGCAGCATCCGCCGTCCGTGCTCAGTGCGACTGCCAGGCGTCCTCGTCCTGGGTGCGCGCGAGCACGGCCTCCGGCAGCTCGCGGCTGGCCAGCGCCCGGATCGTGCACTGCTCGAACACCTCGCGCAGGCTGCTGCGCGCCGCGATCCACACCAGCTGCAGCACGGCGGCGGAGTCGTTGTAGGTGACCGCCTCGGGGCGTACGTCGTACACGCTGACCAGCGGGCCGTCCACGGCACGGATCACGTCGGCGACCGAGACCTGCCCGGGATCGCGGGCCATCCGCCAGCCACCGGACTGGCCGCGCTGGCTGACCAGGATGCCGGCGCGGCGCAGGTCGGCCAGGATCGCCTGCAGGAAGCCGTGCGGGATCTCCTGCCGACGGCCGATCTCCTCCGCGCTGACCGCGGTTCCGTCGCTGCGTCCGGCCAGCTCGATGAGCGCGCGCAGCGCGTAGTCGGACTTGGCGGAGACACGCATGGCGCCCAGTCTCGCAGACGGTCCGTACCGCAGGGTGCGTCCGGTTCGCCCGTCCGGTTCGGGTTCAGCCGTGGAGTCCCCGTAGCCGGGGCGTCGCAAGCGCGCGCCTGCGTCAGACCCGCGAATCTTCGCGAGTACGCCGCTCCTGCTGCACCGCGGTGGCGACCATGCCGGCGCAGGCGAGACCGACGATGGCCGCGAGGAGTCCGAGCCGGCTGCCCTCGACCCCGAGTGACTCCGCGATCGTGGTCAGGTTGGTGAGCACGATGACGCTTCCGGCCGCGACCCCGAGCACTCGCGCGGGCAGGTGGCGGACCAGCCAGGCAGCGAACGGGGCGGCGATCACGCCGCCCACGAGCAGTGCGCCGGCGATCCGGAAGTCGATGCCCTGGCTGCCCAGCGCGAGGAGGAAGCCGACCGATCCGGCCACGGCGACCACGAACTCCGCAGTGTCGACGGAGCCGACCACCTTGCGCGGCTCCAGCCGGCCGGAGGAGAGCAGCGAGGTGGTGCCGACCGGGCCCCAGCCCCCGCCGCCGATCGCGTCGGTCACGCCGGCGACCAGCCCCAGGGGCGCGAGGAACCGGACGGAGAGCCGGCCCCGGAACTCCGGGCGCCGGCCGCCGAGGGCCAGGAAGCGCCACAGGACGTAACCACCCAGCGCGAGCAACAGTCCGGCCACCCACGGCTTGGCCGTGTCGCCGTCCAGGCTGGACAGCAGGGTGGCCCCGGCGAAGGCCCCCACCGCACCCGGCACGGCGATGATCGCGACCGTGCGCCAGTCGACGTTGCCCAGCCGGTGGTGGGAGAAGCCCGACACCGCCGTGGTGCCGATCTCGGAGAGGTGGACCGCCGCCGACGCCGCCGCGGGAGCCACCCCGGCGCTGAGCAGCAGCGTCGAGGACGTGACCCCGTAGGCCATGCCGAGGGAGCCGTCGACGAGCTGGGCGAGCAGCCCGACCACGCCGAGGACGAGGAGGTTGCGCATGGGGAAGCCTTCCTGCCGCTACATAGAGTTTCCCAGGTTAGTTACCTATTTCAGTAGACTAAGTGCAGAGACTGTGGCGCGCAACAAGCGGCGCCGGGCTTGTCAACGCTACTCGCGAGTAGGATACTTTTGTTACTGACGAGTACGTCGAGCGCAAGCCGGACCGGATCCCCACGCAGCGGAGGCCGGTACCCCGATCGTGAAGGTGGAGCAGTGAGCCACTACCAGAGCAACATCCGCGACATCGAGTTCAACCTGTTCGAGGTCCTCGGCCGCGACCAGGTCCTCGGTGAGGGCCCCTTCGAGGAGATCGACACCGACACCGCCCGGTCGATCCTGTCCGAGGTGGACCGGCTGGCCCGCGAGGAGCTCGCCGCGTCGTACGAGGACAGCGACCGCAATCCGCCGGTCTTCGACCCGGCCACGCACACCGCCGACGTGCCGGAGTCGTTCAAGAAGAGCTACCAGGCCTGGATGGACGCGGAGTACTGGCGACTCACTGTGCCGGCCGAGCTGGGCGGACAGCCCGCCCCCTCCACCCTGAACTGGGCGGTCGCCGAGCTCGTCCTGGGCTCCAACGCCCCGATCTGGATGTACGCCTGCGGCCCGAGCTTCGCCTCGATCGTGCACCGCAACGGCAACGAGCGCGACCAGGCCGTCGCCCGGCACATCGTCGAGCGGGGCTGGGGTGCCACCATGGTGCTCACCGAGCCCGACGCCGGCTCCGACGTGGGCGCCGGACGCGCCAAGGCCACGCTGGCCGACGACGGCACCTGGCACATCGAGGGCGTCAAGCGCTTCATCACCTCCGCCGAGCACGACATGAGCGAGAACATCGTCCACCTCGTGCTGGCCCGCCCGAGCGGCCCCGGGGTCCCCGAGGGCGTCGGCGGCCCCGGCACCAAGGGGCTGAGCCTGTTCGTCGTGCCCAAGCACCACTTCGATCTCGAGACCGGCGAGCTGACCGGCGAGCGCAACGGCGTCTACGTCACCAACGTCGAGCACAAGATGGGGATCAAGGTCTCCAACACCTGCGAGGTCACCTTCGGCGACCCGTCCGTGGGCGGCGGCGAGCCGGCCAAGGGCTGGCTGCTCGGCGAGGTGCACAACGGCATCGCGCAGATGTTCCAGGTGATCGAGAACGCCCGGATGATGGTCGGCACCAAGGCCATCGCCACCCTGTCGACGGGCTACCTCAACGCCCGCGACTACGCCAAGGAGCGGGTCCAGGGCGCGGACCTGACCCGGGCCTCGGACAAGACCGCCCCGCGCGTGACGATCACCCATCACCCCGACGTACGCCGCTCGCTGCTCACCCAGAAGTCGTTCGTCGAGGCGATGCGCGCGCTCGTGCTCTACACCGCCTCGTGGCAGGACCGGGTGCAGCTGGCCGCCCACCGGGGCGAGCGCGACGAGCTGGCCGAGAAGGTCAACGACCTGCTGCTGCCGATCGTGAAGGGCTACGGCTCCGAGCGCTCCTGGGTGCTGCTGGGCACCGAGTCGCTGCAGACCTTCGGCGGCTCCGGCTTCTTGCAGGAGTACCCGATCGAGCAGTACGTCCGCGACGCCAAGATCGACACCCTCTACGAGGGCACCACCGCGATCCAGGGCCAGGACCTGTTCTTCCGCAAGATCGTCCGCGACCAGGCGCAGGCGCTGGGCCACCTGGCCGGTGAGATCGAGGCCTTCCTCGAGGCCGGCGCCGACTCCGCGGCCTCCGGCGGCCGGCTCAAGGTCGAGCGCGAGCTGCTGGCCACCGCTCTGGAGGACACCCAGGCGATCGTCGGCGCGATGATCAACGACCTGATGTCGGCCGACCCGAACGCCGAGGGCGGCGACCCGCGCAACGTCTACAAGGTAGGCCTGAACACCAGCCGCCTGCTGATGGTGCTCGGCGACATCGTCTGCGGCTGGCTGCTGCTGCGCCAGGCCGAGGTGGCGCTGCGCCGGCTCGGCGAGGAGCTCAGCCCGGCCGACCAGCACTTCTACGAGGGCAAGCTGGCCTCCGCGCAGTTCTTCGCCCGCACCGTGCTGCCGAAGATCTCCGCCGAGCGGGCGATCGCCGAGGCGACGGACCTGTCGGTGATGGACCTCCCCGAGGACGCCTTCTGAGGCCCGCGAGCCGAGACTCCGCGACGTAGGTGGGTGCGGGTCGCCGCACGGCCCGCACCCCCGACAACTCCGGTGATTGACCCCCGGACAAACCGGGTAGACCTCTCGGCGACACACCGCAAGGCCAACCGACGGCGGCACCGGCCGCCGCGAGGACAGGAGCGTGTGAGATGGGTGTCGGAGTAGGCGTGGTGCTGCTGGTCGTGGGCGCCATCTTGTTCTGGGCGGTCCAGGTCGACCTGCCGGGGGTCAGTGACGACACGCTCGGTGTCATCTTGATGATCGCCGGGATCCTGGCCATCATCATCGCGCTGGTGATGAACCAGCAGCGCACCAAGACCACGCACGTCGAGGAGCGGCGCTACGACCCGCCCCCGCCGCGCTGAGCGGCCCACGGGCGGCACGAGACGAGATTCCCCTCCATAAGACAGACGGGGCAGCGAGGTCACTCGCTGCCCCGTCGTCGCGTCCGGGGATGGGCGCGGGTCAGGAGCGGCCGGACAGCGGCAGGTCCAGCCGCCGTACGCCGCCGGCGCCGACCCGCACGGGAACGCCCCAGTCCTGCTGGTGCATGTGGCAGGCGGCCCCCTCGCCGTCCTGCGCGTCGCAGGAGGCCGCGCGTGCGGCGACGTGGAGCACCCCGTCCCCCACCGCGGGGTCGATCCGCAGCACCCGCGTGAGATCGGTGCCGCGCCCGTCCCCCGCGACCAGCAGCGCCGGCGGGGTCGCCGAGACCACCAGCTGGCTCGGCGGGCCGAACCGGTCGTCGACCTTCTGCCCCGGAGGCGGCTCGAAGGAGACCACCAGCTCCAGCTCGCCCCCGGCCACCTCGGTGACCGGCCGCTGGGTGCTGTGCGCGAACCCGTCCACCGCGGCGACCGCTGCGACGTCGACCGCGCGGACCCGATGGGCGGCGGACTCCACCACCAGCAGCCGGTCGTCGTCGACCACGAGAGCGGCCGGCTCGGCGAGGTCGGTGGCGACCGTGGTCAGCCGGCCGGTGCCCGGCGCGAAGCGTCGTACCGCGCCGTTGTAGGTGTCCGCGACCGCCACCGAGCCGTCCGGCAGCGCCGCCACACCCAGCGGGTGCTGCAGCAGCGCCTCGCCGGCGGCGCCGTCCTGGAAGCCGAAGTCGAACAGGCCGGTGCCGACCGCGGTGCGCACCCGGCCGTCCTGCACGTAGCGCAGCGACGACGTCTCGCTGTCGACCAGCCAGAGCCGGTCGCCGTCGGCGGCCAGCCCCGAGGTCTGCGCGAACCACGCCTGCCCGAGCGGCCCGTCGACGAGACCCTCGTTGGTGGTACCGGCAGCGACCTGCACCGCGCCGGTGCGCGGATCGAAGGTCCACAGCTGGTGGATCCCGGCCATCGCGACCCAGACCCGGTCCTGCCACCAGGCCACGTCCCACGGGCTCGACAGGCGGTCGGTGCCCTCGCCCTGGACCCACGCGGTCCCGTCGCCGGCGAGCGTGCGCACCGTGCCGTCGGCCAGACGCAGGCCGCGCAGCGCGTGGTTGACCGTGTCGGCCACCACGACGTCGTAGCCGACCCCGGCCGCGACGTCCTCGGGCAGCGGGGTCAACCCGTTCGGCTCGGTGAACCGCGCCCGGTCGGCCGGCCCGTCGACCAGGCCGCGCTCGCCGCAGCCGAAGCGGCGTACCACCGTCTCAGCGTCCGCGGCCAGCTCCACCACCGTGTGGTGGCCGGCGTCCGCGACCAGCAGGCCGCCGTCCGGCAGCCGGACCGCTCCCGCCGGGAACCGCAGCGCCTCGGTGGGTTCGCGAGGAGGTCGCCCGGCCACCGTGTGGACGGGGAGGTCGGCCTCGGGGCGCTCG
>DASSVD010000139.1:0-35014 GCA_035706365.1 Nocardioidaceae bacterium | reverse complement strand
CGACAGGCTCGACCGGCCGGGGTGAGGTCCCTTCGACAGGCTCAGGACGGCGCTCGACGGGCTCGACCGGCCGGGGTGAGGTCCCTTCGACAGGCTCAGGACCCCGGGAGGGCGGCTCGACCGGCCGGGGTGGCGCGCAAGACATGGTGGACGCGACCTGCCGGGCGATGGCCCGCGGCGGCATCTACGACCAGCTCGGCGGCGGGTTCGCCCGCTACAGCGTCGACCGCGGTTGGGTGGTGCCGCACTTCGAGAAGATGCTCTACGACAACGCCCAGCTGTTGGGTCTCTACGCCCGTTGGTGGCGGCAGAGCGGCGACCCGCTGGGCGCGCGGGTGGCGCACGAGACCGCCCGCTTCCTCATCGACGAGCTGGGCACCGCCGAGGGCGGGTTCGCCTCCGCCCTCGATGCGGACAGCGAAGGCGAGGAGGGCCGGTTCTACGTCTGGACGCCCGGCCAGCTGCGGGAGGTGCTCGGCGAGCAGGACGCGGCCTGGGCCGCCGACCTGCTGCACGTCACCGACGCCGGCACCTTCGAGGGTGGCGCCTCCACGCTGCAGCTGCTGCGCGACCCCGACGACCCCGAGCGCTGGGAGCGGGTGCGCGCGCGCTTGCTGGAGGCACGGTCGCACCGGGTGCGCCCGGCCCGCGACGACAAGGTCGTAGCCGCCTGGAACGGGCTGGCGATCGCGTCCCTGGCCGAGGCGGGACGGATCCTGGACACCCCGGCGTACGTCGAGGCCGCCCGCGCGGCCGCGCAGCTCCTGCGCGACGTCCACCTGGACGGCGGCCGGCTGCTGCGGGTCTCCCGGGACGGCCGGGCTGGGCGACATGCCGCCGTGCTGGAGGACCTCGGCTGCGTCGCCACGGGCTTCCTCGCGCTGCACCGGGCCACCGGGGAGGCGACCTGGCTCGAGCTCGCCGGGGGCCTGGTCGATGACGCCCTGGAGCGCTTCGGTGCCGACGACGGTGGGTTCTACGACACGGCGGTCGACGCGGAGGCGCTGGTCTCGCGGCCCCGTGACCCGAGCGACAACGCCAGTCCCTCGGGGCACTCCGCGATGGTGCACGCCCTGCTGAGCTACGCCGCCGTCACCGGCTCCGGCCGACACCGGGACGCAGCCGAAGCGGCGCTGCGGTCCGTGCGGGTGCTGGCCGAGCGGGTTCCCCGGTTCGCCGGTTGGAGCCTGGCCGCGGCCGAGGCGGCCCTGGCCGGCCCGCTCGAGGTGGCGGTGATCGGTGACCGGCAGGACCCGCGACGGGTCGAGCTGGAGCGGGTGGCCTGGGCGGCGGTGAGTCCCGGTCTGGTCGTGGTCGCGGACGCTCCCGGGCGAAGCGACGTACCGCTGCTGGAAGGGCGCGGCCCGGTCGACGGGGCGCCTGCGGCGTACGTGTGCCGTCAGCTGGTCTGCGAGCGGCCGGTGACCACACCGGAGCAGCTGCGCTCGCTGCTGGCCGGGACATGACGAAGGGGAAGGCCGAAGCCTTCCCCTTCTGTGTCATCGACGCCTCTTCACGGCCCTTCGGGCTCGTGATGCGATCGTATGGGGTTCCGCACGGTGACTACCTCCATCTCGATCGAGACGATTTGTCCTATGACGTTAACTCCGTCACAGGCCCGCCGTAAAGGGGTGTCCAGCCCAGCGACGTATCCCCGGGTCAGCGCAGGGAGTACGTCGCGATCGAGACGCCGACGTAGTGGGTGACGAACGCCGCGATGGTCAGCGTGTGGAACACCTCGTGGAAGCCGAACCACCGCGGCGACGGGTTCGGCCGCTTCACGCCGTAGACGACCCCGCCGAGGGTGTAGAGCAGGCCGCCCACGCCCATCAGCACGAGCACCGCCGTGCCCGCGTTGGAGACGAAGTCGCCGATGAAGAAGATCGCAGCCCAGCCCAGCGCGATGTAGATCGGCACGTAGAGCCAGCGGGGCGCGTCGGCCCAGAAGATCCGGAACAGCACTCCGAGCACCGCTCCGGTCCACACCACCGCGAGCAGCAGCGTGCGGGCGGTCCCGTCGAGCAGCAGCAACGTGAACGGGGTGTAGCTGCCCGCGATCAGCAAGAAGATGTTCGCGTGGTCGAAGCGGCGCAGGAACGCCCACACCCGCGGTGACCAGGTCCCGCGGTGGTAGATCGCGGACACCGTGAACAGCACCAGAGCCGTGGCGGTGAACACCGCCGAGCCGACCCGGGTGGCTGCGTTCGGCGAAAGCGCGATCAGCACGATGCCCGCGGCCAGGGTGAGCGGGGCGGTGGCCGCGTGCAGCCAGCCGCGCAGGTGCGGCTTGACCTCCTGCACGCGCTCACGGACACCGTGGAGCACGCGCTCCGCGGTGTCGGATCCGGCGCGCACGCTGGGACGGGATGCATCGGCCATGTCGACAAGGTACCCAGCACGGACGGGTCTGCTTCAACCAGAAGCGTCGGGAATCACAGACATCCCGGGGACCCGGCCGATGGCCGAGTAGGGTGGCCCGACGTGGCGGACTGGAAGCAAGCGGTACGACGGGTGCTCTACCCGGCCTACGAGGCGCGGCTGGTCCGCAGGCTGCCGCCGGATCGGCTGCCCAAGCACGTCGGCGTGATGCTCGACGGCAACCGTCGCTGGGCACGCACCGTGGGCCGTGACAGCGCGCACGGCTACCGCGCAGGTGCGGCCAACATCTCCCCGCTGCTGGAGTGGTGCCAGGAGGTCGGCACCGAGGTCGTCACCTTGTGGCTGCTGTCCACCGACAACTTGAACCGCCCCGCCGAGCAGCTGCGCGGCCTGCTCGGCATCATCGAGGACGCGGTCGCCGACCTCGCCGAGCAGCGACGCTGGCGGCTGCACCCGGTCGGCGCCCTGGACCTGCTGCCCGACAACACCGCCCGGCGCCTGAAGGAGGCCGGAGACGCCACCCGCGACGTCGACGGGATGATCGTCAACATCGCCGTCGGGTACGGCGGCCGCCGCGAGATCGCCGACGCGGTGCGCTCCCTGCTGCACGAGCACGCGTCGAAGGGCACCTCGATCGAGGAGCTGGCCGAGATCCTCGATGTCGAGCACATCGCCGAGCACCTCTACACCAAGGGTCAGCCCGACCCCGACCTGGTGATCCGTACCTCCGGCGAGCAGCGGCTGGGCGGCTTCCTGCTGTGGCAGAGCGCGCAGAGCGAGTTCTACTTCTGCGAGGCCTACTGGCCCGACTTCCGCAAGGTCGACTTCCTGCGCGCGCTGCGGGCCTACGCCGACCGCGAGCGCCGCTTCGGCTCCTGAGCCTGTCGAAGGGGGCCTGACCCGACTTCGGGCGTGTCGCGGCGCGCCGGCGTCCGCTGGGCTTACCGTTCAAGTGACGGCGGGTGGGGAAGCCTGCCGCCTCGGGAGGCCCGATCGTGAGTACTCACGACCCACTCGGCGCACCGGCCGGCCGTGCCGGCGCCGTGACCGGAGGTCCGCACTCGGTCCTTCGGGCCCGCTCCCGGTCCGATCAGCACACAGGGACCGGGCGTCGGGTGCGCGTCCCGGTCCTCGAGGGGACGAACCGTGGCTGCTAGCAGGAGCGCGACCCGCCGTACCTACGTCCTGGACACCAGCGTCCTGCTGGCCGACCCGGGCGCCCTGCAGCGTTTCGAGGAGCACGAGGTGGTGCTCCCGGTGGTGGTGATCACCGAGCTGGAGGGCAAGCGGCACCACCCCGAGCTGGGCTACTTCGCCCGCGCGGCGCTGCGGCTGCTCGACGAGCTGCGCGTGAAGCACGGCCGGCTCGACGCGCCGGTGCCGGTAGGGGAGTCCGGCGGCACCATCCGCGTGGAGCTGAACCACACCGACCCGACCTCGCTGCCCTCCGGCTTCCGGCTGGGCGACAACGACTCGCGGATCCTGGCCGTCGCGCTGAACCTGGCCGGTGAGGGACACGCGGTCACGCTGGTGTCCAAGGACCTGCCGATGCGGATCAAGGCGTCCTCGGTCGGCCTCGACGCGCAGGAGTACCTCGCCGAGCTGGCGCTGGAGTCCGGGTGGACCGGGATGGCCGAGCTCGAGGTGACCGCCGCCGACCTCGACGAGCTGTACGCCGACGGCGACCTGGACCTCGACGCGGCGCGGGACCTGCCGTGCAACACCGGGCTGGTCCTGCTCTCCGAGCGCGGCAGCGCGCTGGGGCGGGTCAGCGCGGACAAGCGGGTGCGCCTGGTGCGCGCCGACCGCGACGTGTTCGGCGTCCGCGGCCGCTCCGCCGAACAGCGGGTCGCCCTCGACCTGCTGCTGGACCCTGAGGTCGGCATCGTGTCCCTGGGGGGCCGCGCCGGGACCGGCAAGTCCGCGATGGCGCTGTGCGCGGGACTGGAAGCGGTGCTGGAGCGCCGGCAGCACAAGAAGGTGGTCGTCTTCCGTCCCCTGTACGCCGTCGGCGGCCAGGAGCTGGGCTACCTACCGGGCAGCGAGTCGGAGAAGATGACGCCCTGGGGTCAGGCGGTCTTCGACACCCTGGGGGCGATCACCTCGACCGACGTGATCGAGGAGGTACTCGACCGCGACATGCTCGAGGTGCTGCCGCTCACCCACATCCGCGGGCGCTCCCTGCACGACGCGTTCGTGATCGTCGACGAGGCACAGTCGCTGGAGCGCAACGTGCTGCTCACCGTCCTCTCCCGGATCGGCGCCAACTCCAAGGTGGTGCTCACCCAC
This sequence comes from Nocardioidaceae bacterium, assembly GCA_035706365.1. Lineage (GTDB taxonomy): Bacteria > Actinomycetota > Actinomycetes > Propionibacteriales > Nocardioidaceae > Nocardioides_C. Next base: position 30,346 of record DASSVD010000139.1, on the reverse strand, counting down.
GACGTCGCGCAGCGCGACAACCTGCGGGTGGGCCGCCACGACGGGGTGGTCGCCGTGGTCGAGAAGCTCAAGGGGCACCCGTTGTTCGCCCACGTCACCTTGACCCGGTCCGAGCGGTCGCCGATCGCGGCCCTGGTCACCGAGATGCTGGAGAGCGCCACCGGCTGACCGGGGTGCCGCCGCAGCACACGCCGCAGTACACGCCGCAACACGCGGCCGTAACCACAGGGCGGGGGCTGTGTGGCGTGCTGGGGCACGTGACCGCCATTGTGACGATCCAATAACCCTGCATGGCGGTCATGGACAGTCATGTCCGGCGAAGGGTAGAAAGTCGGTGACTGTCGTGTGTAGTGGGTCACAACCCGCGTGCGCGGCGTACCGAGGGTTTCGCTGGAGCGAGGAGAGACGATGAGACGCAGCAGGAGCCGGGCCCTCGCGCTCGGCGTCATGTGCACGACGGTCGCGATGCTGACGGCCGGCTGTCTGCAGAGCGACGACAGCGGGAACGGCGCCGGTGAGACGGGGGAGGGTGACGGCAAGGTCTCGATTCTCGGCGCGTTCCCGGATCCTGAGGCGCAATACTTCGAGGACTCGCTGGCCGACTTCGAGAAGGAGTCCGGCATCGACATCACGTACACCCCCTCGACCGACTTCACGACGGAGATCCGCACCCGGGTCCAGGGCGGAAACCCTCCTGACATCGGCCTGTTCCCCCAGCCGGGGCTGGTCAACTCCCTCGGCAAGAGCGGCGACGCGCTCCCGCTCCAGGAGATGATCGATCTGGACGCCGTCACCGAGACGCTGATCCCGGGATTCGTGGACTCGGTCACCGACGAGGACGGAAACGTCTACGGGGTGCCGATGCGGATGGCGCTCAAGAGCTTCGTCTGGTACCCGAAGCAGGAGTTCGAGAAGGCCGGGTACCAGGTCCCCCAGACCTGGGACGAGCTGCAGCAGCTCGGCGAGCAGATCAAGGCGGACGGGACCACTCCCTGGTGCCTGGGCGCCGACGCGGGCGCGGACACGGGCTGGGTGTTGACCGACTGGGTCGAGGACCTGGTGCTTCGCACTGCCGGGCCGGAGGTCTACGACAAGTGGTGGCAACACGAGATCCCGTTCGACGACCCGGCGATCAAGAAGGCGGCCTCGACCTTCGGTGAGGACATCCTGTTCGACAAGGGAGCCGTCGTCGGTGGACCACAAGGAGTGTTGAACACCCCCTTCGACGTCTCACCGAACGGCATGTTCGAGGACCCGCCGAACTGCTACCTGCACCGGCAGGGCAACTTCGTCACCACGTTCTTCCCCGACGAGGTTCAGCAGAACCTTGCCGAGCGGGTCGGCGTGTTCGTGCTGCCGCCGGTCGAGGACGGCTATGACGGAACCCCGCTGCTCGGCGCCGGCGACATCGCGGCAGCCTTCACCAATGACTCCGACGTTCAGCAGGTCATGGAGTTCATCGGCTCCGAGGACTTCGGTGCGGAGTGGGCTGAGGCGGGTGGCTGGCTGTCGCCGCACAAGACGTTCGACACCAGCCAGTACTCGGACGAGATCACCCGTCAGTTGGCGGAGCAGGCACAGCAAGCCGACGTCTTCCGCTTCGACGCCTCGGACCTGATGCCCCCTGAGGTGGGTGCCGGCACCTTCTGGGACCAGATGGTGGCGTGGACGGCCGGCGAGGTCGACCTGGACGAGGCGTTGAGCAATATCGAGGACAGCTGGCCGTCGAGCTGATCGTCGGCTGAACTCCCATGGAGAAACTCCTCAGCGCTCTGGTCGCGATCCTTCTGGGGGTCGGCGGAGTCACCGCTCTCTACTTCCTGTTGAACGCAGTGGTGGAGCGGCTCCCCGGCCCCTGGGAGGCGCGGATCAAGCCGTACGTGTTCATCGGCCCGGCCGTGCTGATCGTCGGGATCTTCCTCGTCTATCCGGCCGTGCAGACCGTGGTCTACAGCTTCGCGAACGACGACAGCACCGCGTTCGTCGGGTTCGACAACTACCTGTCGCTCTTCCAGGACGGTCAGTTCTACTCGGTCCTGCTCAACAACCTGCTGTGGATCCTGATCGTCCCGACCCTCAGCGTCGCGGTCGGTCTGCTCGTCGCGGTGCTGGCGGACCGGCTCAAGCCGAAGGCCGAGAGCATCACCAAGTCCCTGATCTTCCTGCCGATGGCGATCAGCTTCGTCGGGGCGGGGACGATCTGGGGCTTCATCTACTACTTCCGGCCCGCCGGCCGGGAGCAGATCGGCCTCCTCAACGCGATCGCCGACGCCTTGGGGTTCGACCCCGTGGCGTGGCTGCAGATCAGTGACTGGTCCCTCAACGACCTGCTCCTGATGGTCATCATGATCTGGCTGCAGGCCGGGTTCGCGATGGTGCTGCTGTCGGCGGCGATCAAGGGCGTGCCGGACGAGACGATCGAGGCCGCGCGCATCGACGGGGCCTCGGAGGTGAAGATCTTCTTCCAGATCGTCGTGCCGCAGATCTGGGCGACGGTCCTGGTCGTCTTCACCACGATCCTCATTCTCGTGATGAAGATCTTCGACATCGTCTACGTGATGACCAACGGGCGCTACGACACCGAGGTCATCGCCAACGCGTTCTTCAAGCAACTCTTCGAGTTCGGCAACAACGGCCGCGCGGCGGCGTACGTGGTGGTCCTGATGATCGCGGTCATTCCGTTGATGGTGTACCAGATCCGCAGGTTCCGGGCCGAGGAGGCGGGACGATGAGCGCGACCGTACCGACGACCGAAGCCGAGCGAGAGCCGGCGCTGCGCGGTACCTCTCCCGAGGGAGGCGGCACAGGGGGCGACGGGCGTCGCGGCTGGCTCGCCCTGACCACCCTGGCTCTGGTCTGCGTCCTGTGGAGCATCCCCACCGTCGGCCTGCTCATCTCCTCCTTTCGGGACGAGCGCGCGGTCGAGCAGTCGGGCTGGTGGACGGTGTTCGCCAACCCCTTCGACTTCGACCAGTGGACCTTCCAGAACTATGCCGAGGTCCTGTCGTCCGGGATGGGCAACGCTTTCCTGAACAGCATCGTGGTGGCGGTGCCAGCCACGCTGATTCCGTTGATGGTCGCCGCGTTCGCGGCGTACGCGTTCACCTTCATGCGGTTCCCCGGGCGCAACCTGCTCTTCATTCTGGTCGTGGGGCTCCTGGTGGTGCCGCTGCAGGTGGCCTTCGTGCCCCTCCTGCAGCTGTTCGTGACCTTCGACCTCAACGGCACTTTCCTTGCGATGTGGTTGGCGCACACCGGCTTCGGGATGCCCTTGGCGATCTACATCCTGCGCAACTACATGGGCTCGCTGCCGAAGGACGTCATCGAGTCGGCGCAGATCGATGGCGCCTCGCACTTCCAGACGTTCGTGCGGCTGATCCTGCCGATGTCGGTCCCCGCGCTGGCTGCCTTCGCGATCTTCCAGTTCCTCTGGGTATGGAACGACCTGCTCGTCGCCCTGATCTTCCTCCGGAGCAATCCGGAGAACTCGGTGGTCACGATCGAGCTCCAGACGCTGCTCGGTGAGTTCGGGTCGGAGTGGCACCTGCTGACCGCCGGCGCCTTCATCACCATGGTGGTCCCCCTGTTGGTCTTCTTCTCGTTGCAGCGCTTCTTCGTGCGAGGACTCACCGCCGGGTCGGTCAAGGGCTAGCCCCCGGCCACGTCCCACCTGCCGGCGGCGGGCGGACCCGGACGCGCCGGACGGGAAGGGGACACGGGCGGGGGACGCCCTACGCCGGCCGCGTGTGACCTGGCTCACCGTTTCGTCCACAGTTGGTCCATACCGACCCCTGCGCCGGATTTGCGTCGGATAGTTGAATCCGCCATGGTGGAGGCTTCCCTGTGCACGCCCACATCGTGAGACCTGCCCCCTGCAGTCGACCGTTTGCGAGTCACCCCTGTGCCACGCCGAGAGAAGTACGTCCCCCGGCACCGCAACGCAACCGCCGAACCAGCCCTGAAGAAGAGCCTTCGCAAGTCCGTCACCTACTCCGGTGTCGCCGTCGCCGCGACCGGGATCGCGGTGACCAGCGGCGTGTTCCTGCGCGACGGCGCCTCCGACCCGGCGACCACGGCCACTGCCGCGATCGCCTCCGGATCGGCGCACCACGACGCCGCCGACGGCCAGCCGGCACAGCCAGCGCCCGTGGGTGCCGGCGACGACGTCAGTGGCGGTGACCCGGCCGCCGGCGACGCCGACCGCACTGTCGCCCTGTCGCGCTCTGCCGACCGGGCCGCGCTGGACGAGTCCAAGCAGAGCCTGCTGGACCCGAAGTCCGGCGGACAGGTGACCCGCACCGAGGACCTCACCGACCAGGACCCGCGTGACATCGCCCGCGCCCTGCTGCCGGAGTACGGCTTCTCCGAGGCGGACTTCGGCTGCCTCGACTCGCTCTACATGAGCGAGAGTGGTTGGGACATGCACGCCGACAACCCGACCTCGTCGGCCTACGGCATCCCGCAGGCGCTGACCGGCGGCACCCACGACCTGCCCGCCGACTACATGACCAACCCGGTCAGCCAGATCCGGTGGGGACTGGACTACATCCGCAGTTCGTACGGCACCCCGTGCAACGCGTGGAGCTTCAAGCAGTCCCACAACTGGTACTGAGCCGCGCAGCCGCCCGGGTCACGGGTGGGTCATCGAGGCGACGTCGAGCGCGGTGTCGAGCTGCTCGACGGTGAGCCGGCCCTCCTCGACGAACCCCATCTCGAGGACCACCTGCTTGATCGTCTTCTCCTCCGCGAGTGCCTTCTTGGCGACCTTCGCGGCGTTCTCGTAGCCGATGTAGCGGTTCAGCGGCGTGACCACCGACGGTGAGGACTCGGCGTAGGTGCGCATCCGCTCGGCGTTGGCGGTGATCCCGGCGATGCACCGGTCGGCGAGCAGCCGGCTGCTGGTGGACAGCAGGCGGATCGACTCGAGCAGCGCTCGGCCCAGCACCGGCATCATCACGTTGAGCTCGAAGTTGCCCGAGGCGCCGGCGACGGTGGCCGTGGTGTCGTTGCCGATCACCTGAGCGCACACCATCAGGGTCGCCTCGGGCAGCACCGGGTTGACCTTGCCCGGCATGATGCTGGAGCCCGGTTGCAGGTCGGGGAGGTTGATCTCGGCCAGGCCTGTGCGCGGGCCCGACGACATCCAGCGCAGGTCGTTGCAGAGCTTGGTCAGGCTGACCGCGATCGTGCGCAGCTGGCCGGAGAGCTCCACCAGCCCGTCGCGCGAGCCCTGCGCCTCGAAGTGGTTGCGCGCCTCGGTGAACGGCAGACCGGTCGTCGAGGACAGCTCGGCGATCACCTCTGCGGCGAAGCCCTCCGGGGTGTTGATGCCGGTGCCCACGGCGGTGCCGCCCAGCGGCAGCTCGGTGACCCGGGGGAGCGCCGCCTGCAGCCGCTCCACCCCCGCGCGCACCGCGGCGGCGTACCCACCGAACTCCTGGCCGAGCATCACCGGGGTGGCATCCATCAAGTGGGTGCGACCGGACTTCACCACGTCGCCGAACTCCGCGGCCTTGCCCTCGAGCGTCTCCGCGAGGTGCTCGAGCGCCGGCACCAACCGCTCGGTGGTCGAGGTGGCTGCAGCCACGTGCAGAGAGGTGGGGAAGGTGTCGTTGCTGGACTGGCTGGCGTTGACGTGGTCGTTGGGGTGCACCTCGACGCCGGCGCGGCCGGCCAGCGAGGCGAGCACCTCATTCATGTTCATGTTCGAGCTGGTGCCCGAGCCGGTCTGGAAGACGTCGACCGGGAAGTGGTCCAGGTGCCGGCCTGCGACGACCTCGTCGGCGGCCGCGCGGATGGCGTCGGCCTGCTCCGTGGAGATGACGCCGAGCCGGCCGTTGACCGTCGCGGCGGCGGCCTTCACCCGCGCCAGCGCCCGCAGGTGGTCGGCCTCCAGCGTGGTCCCCGAGATCGGGAAGTTCTCCACCGCCCGCTGGGTCTGCGCACGCCACAGCGCGTCCGCCGGGACGTGGACCTCGCCCATGCTGTCGTGCTCGATGCGGAAGTCAGCCATGGTCGGAGGCTACCCAGGCTGCCGCCGGAATATCCGTGGCTCAGCGGCGCGCCAGGTAGAGCCAGTACTGCTCGGGTCGGCCCTGCAGCGTGACGTCGAACGGGACCGGCACGCAGCGGCCGAACACCTCGGCCATCACCGCCTGCAGCTGCGGCGCCTCGGCGGCCGACCAGATCGCCAGGACGCCACCGGGGCGCAGGCACTCGCGGGTGCGCTCGACGAACTCCCGCTCGTAGAGCGCGGCGTTGTCCTCGAGCACCAGGTAGCCCGGCCCGTTGTCCACGTCGAGCAGCACCAGGTCGTACGCCGCCGTCGTCGCCTCGGCCATCGCCACGGAGATGTCGGCCACCATCACCGAGACCCGCTCGTCTGCGAGGTAGCCGGGGCCGTGCGGGACCGTCCCGTCGCGCATCCAGCGCACCAGCGCGTCCTCGATCTCGACGACGACCACCTTCTCGACCCGGTGGTCGGCCAGTACCTCCTGCACCGTGAAGCCCAGTCCCAGGCCGCCGACGAGCACCCGCCGCGGCTCCTCGACGTGGCGCAGCGCCGTGGCCGCCAAGGCACGCTCGGTGGTGGTCTCCAGGGTGTCCATCACGAACACGCCGTTGACCCGCAGCTCGAGCGCTGCGGGGGCCTTGCCGTCGGGGTCGCGCCGCTCCCGCAGCACCAGCTCCCCGCGCGCGCTCTCGGCCCGCGCGACCTCCACGTAGTCCATCGGTGTTCCGCGCTCAGACCTTCTCCGCGGAGCGGGTGCGCACGGTCAGCGCGATCGGCTTCTGGGTCTCGGCGAAGAAGTCGTTGCCCTTGTCGTCGACGACGATGAAGGCGGGGAAGTCCTCGACCTCGATCTTCCAGATCGCCTCCATCCCCAGCTCGGGATACTCCAGCACCTCCACCGACCGGATGCAGTCCTGTGCGAGGCGGGCGGCCGGGCCGCCGATCGAGCCGAGGTAGAAGCCGCCGTACTCCTGGCAGGCCCTGGTCACCTGGGCCGAGCGGTTGCCTTTGGCCAGCATCACCAGCGAGCCGCCGGCCTGCTGGAAGCGGGCGACGTAGGAGTCCATCCGGCCGGCCGTGGTCGGCCCGAACGAGCCGGACGCGTAGCCCTCGGGCGTCTTGGCAGGGCCGGCGTAGTAGACCGCGTGCTCCTTGAGGTAATCCGGCATCGGCTCGCCGGCGTCCAGTCGCTCCTGGATCTTGGCGTGCGCGATGTCGCGGGCCACGACCAGCGGGCCGGTCAGCGAGAGGCGCGTCTTGACCGGGTGCTTCGACAGCTCGGCGCGGATCTCGGCCATCGGCCGGGTGAGGTCGATGCGGACCACGTCGTCGGCACCGGAGACCGACAACCTCTCGTCGGTGGTGTCGGGGAGGTACGACGCCGGGTCGCGCTCGAGCTCCTCGAGGAACACGCCGTCGGCGGTGATCTTGCCCAGCGCCTGGCGATCGGCCGAGCAGGACACCGCGATCGCCACCGGGCACGAAGCGCCGTGCCGGGGCAGCCGCACCACCCGCACGTCGTGGCAGAAGTACTTCCCGCCGAACTGCGCGCCGATGCCGAACGACTGGGTCAGCTTGAAGACCTGCTCCTCCAGGTCGAGGTCCCTGAAACCATGAGCAGACGGGGACCCTTCGGTGGGCAGGTGGTCCAGATAGTGCGCGGAGGCGTACTTCGCCGTCTTCAGCGCGAACTCCGCGGACGTGCCACCGATCACCACGGCCAGGTGGTACGGCGGGCAGGCGGCCGTGCCGAGGGAGCGGATCTTCTCGTCGAGGAACTCCAGCATCCGCGTGGGGTTCAGCACGGCCTTCGTCTCCTGATAGAGGAACGACTTGTTCGCCGAGCCGCCGCCCTTGGCCATGAACAGGAACTTGTACTCCGGTCGCCCGGAGGACTGCGGGGTGGAGTAGAGCTCGATCTGGGCCGGCAGGTTGCTGCCGGTGTTGCGCTCCTCCCAGGTGGTCAGCGGTGCCATCTGCGAGTAGCGCAGGTTGAGCTTGGTGTAGGCGTCGAACACGCCGCGGCTGATCGCCTCACCGTCGTCGACGCCGGTCAGCACGCCCTCGGACTTCTTGCCCATCACGATCGCGGTGCCGGTGTCCTGGCACATCGGCAGCACACCGCCGGCGGAGATGTTCACGTTCTTGAGCAGGTCGAGGGCCACGAAGCGGTCGTTGCCCGACGCCTCCGGGTCGTCGATGATCCGGCGCAGCTGGGCCAGGTGGGCCGGGCGCAGGTAATGGGCGATGTCGTGCATCGCCTCCGCGGTGAGCAGCCGCAGCGCCTCCGGGTCGACCCGCAGGAAGGTGCGGCCGTCCGCCTCGAAGGTGCTCACCCCCTCGGTGGTCAGCAGCCGGTACGGCGTCGGGTCCTCCCCGAGCGGGAGCAGGTCGGAGTAGGCGAAGGTCGGTTCAGCGCTCACAGGCGCCGAGCCTAATCGACCGCGGCGACGCCGCTGCCGGGACGTCCGTCGCCCGCTACGCTGGCGGCCATGGAGTCACGGCCCGAGGGCAGCATGCAGCGGCGCGACCCCGCCGGTCCGGTGGACCCGGCGCAGGCGCACCCGTCCGCCCGCCTGCGGATCTCCGACGACGACCGGCATCGCGTGGCCGAGGTGCTCCGGACCGCAGCCGGAGAGGGGCGCATCGACCTCGACGAGCTGGACGAGCGGCTGGAGGCGACGTACGCCGCGAAGACGTATGCCGACCTGGTGCCGATCACCGCCGACCTGCCGCTCACACAGCCGGGCCACGCCACCGCCCCGGCGCCGGGAGCCGCCGGGCCGTCGTCCGCAGGCACGCCGGTGCCGGCCAGCAGCTACACGAGCTCCGTGGCGGTGATGTCGGAGACCAAGCGCCGCGGCACCTGGCTGGTGCCAGAGCACCACACCGCGTTCGCGTTCATGGGATCGGTGCAGCTCGACCTGCGCGAGGCGCAGCTGGCCGCCCGTGAGGTGGTGATCAACGCCAACGCGATCATGGGTGACGTCAAGATCGTGGTGAATGCGCACACCCACGTTGTGGTCGACGGGGTGGCGTTCATGGCGGAGTACTCCGAAGCCCGGGAGAAGGTCCGCCCCGAGCTGACCGCGGACTCGCCGGTGGTGCGGGTCAAGGGGCTGGCCCTGATGGCCAGCGTCACCGTGCAGCGCAAGCCGATGCCGGGAACCACCCAGCGCCGCCTGGGCTGGAAGTCCTGACGTGCGGCAGCTGAGCTCGCTGGACGCGCAGTTCCTCAACGTCGAGTCGCCGACCACGGTCGGCCACGTAGGCAGCCTGATCCTGCTCGACCCGACCACGGCGCCCGACGGCCGGTGGACCCTGGACAGCGTCCGCGACGTGCTCGAGCCGCGGCTGCACCTGGCCGAGCCGTTCCGGCAGCGGCTCGTGCAGGTGCCGCTCGGCCTGGGGCGGCCCTACTGGATCGACGACCCCGCCTTCGACATCGAGTTCCACCTGCGCGAGGTGGCGCTGCCCGCCCCGGGTAGCCACCAGCAGCTCGGTGAGCAGGTGGCGCGGATCCACGCCCGCCCGCTCGACCGCCGCCGGCCGCTGTGGGAGGCCTACGTGATCACCGGTCTCGAGGACGGTCGGGCGGCGTTCTACACCAAGGTCCACCACGCCGCGATCGACGGTGTCTCGGGCGCGGAGATCCTCGAGACCATCCTCGACGTCACCCCCGAACCGCGTGTGGTCGAGCCCGAGCCGGCGCTGCTGCGCCCCGGCGCGGTGCCCTCGACGGTGCAGCTGCTGCGGCGCGGCGTGGAGTCCGCCGTACGCCACCCGTTCGAGCTGCTCCGGACGCTGCCCCGCTCGCTGGGGTACGTCGACGAGCTGCCGGGCGCGACCAACTTCCCCGGTTCGCAGCTCATCAGCGACACGGCCGCCGCGGTCGCGCGGCTGCTGGGTGAGGAGCAGCCCGATGCCGGGCACCGCCGCCTGACCGCACCGAGCACGCCGCTCAACGGCCGGATCACCCCGCACCGCCGCTTCGCGTTCGGCTCGGTCCCGCTGGCCGACGTCAAGCGGGTCAAGGACCACTTCGGGCTGACCGTGAACGACGTGGTGATGACGCTTACCGCCTCGGTGCTGCGGCGCTGGCTGCTCGACCACGACGCGCTGCCCGGCGTACCGCTGGTGGTGGCGGTCCCGGTGTCGGTGCGCGGCCGTACCGAGTCGGGCGAGGACGCCGGCGCCAACCACGTGTCGGTGATGATGGCGGAGCTGCCCACCGACATCGCCGACCCGGGGGAGCGGCTGGCCCGCACCCGCGAGGCGATGCAGGAGGCCAAGCAGCACTTCGACACCGTGCCGGCCACCCTGCTGCAGGACCTCGCTCAGGTGATCCCCACCGCGATGTCCGGGCTGGCGGCACGGGCGCTGTTCCGACTGGCGGCGGTGCCCGGGGTGCTGTTCAACCTGTTCGTCAGCAACGTGCCCGGCCCACAGCTGCCGCTCTACATCGCCGGCGCCCGGGTCGAGGGCATCCACCCGGTCTCCGCGGTCACCGACCTGACCGGCGGGCTGAACATCACGCTGTTCTCCTACGACGGCAACCTGGACTTCGGCCTGATCGCCTGTCGCGAGATGGTGCCCGACGTGTGGAACCTCATCGGCTACCTGCGCGACGCGCTGGACGAGCTGGTGGCGCTGGTGCCGACCCGTCCGCGGCGCGCGCCGCGCAAGCGGTGACGGGCCGGTCTGCGCTGCTGGTACGCCGACGCCCTAGCTGCCTGCGTCGGTCCGGTCCGCGTTGTGGCGGATCGCCTCGACGAACGTGTCGTGCAGCGGAACCGGCAGGTCGTGGCCCATCCCCGGCACCAACAGCAGCTCCGAGCCGGGCACGGCGCGAGAGGTGGCGCGACCCCCGGAGACGTGCACCATCCGGTCGGCCAGCCCGTGCACCACCAGGGTCGGGATGCGCAGCTCCGCCAGGTGTCGGGAGCGGTCCGGCTGGCAGAGGATGGCCAGCATCTGCCGCATCACTCCGGCCGCGCTGACCCCGCGGTCGAACGTCTCCGCGGCCCGATCCCGGACGGCCTCGGTGGTGTCGGGGTAGAGCGGGGAGCCGATCAGCTTCCACAGCCGTGCCGACGTCTCGACGTACGCCTCGCGGCTGGCCTGGCGCCGCGCCAACAGCATCGGCAGTAGCCGGGGGTCCTGCCATCCGACGGTACGCCGCCCGGTGGTGGACATGATCGAAGTCAGCGACAGCACCCGCTCGGGGTGGTCCAGCGCCATCGTCTGGACGATCATCCCGCCCATGGAGATGCCGAGCACGTGCGCCCGGGCGATGCCGAGATGGTCCAGCAGCGCGAAGCCGTCGGCGGCCATGTCGGACAGCGTGTACGGCGCCTGCACCCGCCGGCCGAGGAACGCGCGCACGATCATCCGCCTGGTCACCCGCCCCTGCACCTTGGTGGAGCGTCCGACGTCGCGGTTGTCGTAGCGGATCACGTAGAAGCCGGCCGCAGCCAGCCGCCGGCAGAACTCCGGGTCCCACCAGGTCATCGGCCCACCCAGGCCCATCACCAGCAGCAGCGGGTCGGCGGAGGGGTCGCCGAAGGTCTCGTAGGCGAGCTCGACCCCGGTGGGCAGCGCTGCGGACTGCTCGCCGGAGCCGGGAGTGCGGGACGTCGCGGTGGTGGTCATGGTTACCGGCCAGTTTAGTTGCATCGGGCGGGCTACCGAAGGTCGGGAACGGCAGGTAACGATCCGGTGCAGCCGCGTGACGGGAGGCATCAAACGCCCGGTTTGTGGTTACCGTCACATCATGGGTTCACCGCTCGGCGCGTTCCTCTGCCCACCCGGCTACGCCGGGCCAACCGGTCTGCGCGCGCTCGGGAGGGAGGCGAGCGCGGTGGTCGAGACCGCCCGACTGGTACGCCGCTCCGCCCGCGACTCAGTGCGCCGCGCCGGCCGCGCCGCTGACCCGGCCCCGGGGTCGGACGGCGGTCCTGGGCCCGCAGGCTCTCGCCACCAGGGCAGGCCGGTCGTGCTGGTGCCGGGCTTCCTGGCCGGGGACACCAGCTTGTTCGCGATGTCGCGGTTCCTGCGCCGGCACGGCCACCGGACCTACCGGTCGGCGATGCACGTCAACGTCGGGTGCACCCAGGCCGCCTCGGAGGCGCTGGAGCGCCGGGTCGAGGCGGTGGCCACCCGGCGCGAGTCGCGGGTCAGCCTGGTCGGGCACAGCCTCGGCGGTCTGCTGGCCCGCGGGGTGGCGGCCCGGCGGCCGGACCTGGTGGACGGGCTGGTCACCCTCGGCAGCCCGCTGCTGGCACCGGGCGCGGTGCACCCCGTGCTCGCCTTCGACCTGGCCGTGGTGGTGGCGATGCGGCGGGTCGGTCTGGGCGCCCTGATGGGCGAGGACTGCACCTCCGGGGAGTGCGCCCGGCTGAGCTGGGAGCAGTCCCAGCAGCCGCTGTCCCGGGAGGTGGCGTTCACCTCCGTGTTCTCCCGCCGCGACGGCGTGGTGGACTGGCGCAGCTGCCTGGACCCGGTCGCCCGCACCGTGGAGGTGCGCACCAGTCACCTCGGCATGGCCGTCGACCCCACGGTGCTCGACGTGGTGGCCGCAGCGCTCGCCCGGCAGCATCGCGCGGAGCCTTCCGCCGAGCCCGATGCCTCCGTCGAGTCCGGGGTGGTCGCGCTCAGCCGGCCGGCCAGGTGGCCGGAAGCTCCGATCGCCTCGGCGGGTTAGCCCCCGCCCGCGAGCACGTGAGCGCGGCCGCCCTCAGGGCGCCGGACAACACGGTGGCCACGTGCTCATCGGTGAGGGCAGCCAGCCGTCCCTCCCCGGGCGCCAGCAGGTCCCAGTCGTCGAGGGCCGCGAGGGTCGCGGCCATGAACGAGTCCCCGGCGCCGACGGTGTCCACCAGCTGCACCGGCGGAGCCGGCAGGTCCAGGCGCAGGCCGTCGCCGAACGCCGACGCGCCCTGGTCACCGCGGGTGAGTAGCACCAGCTCGGTGGCGCTTCCGTCGAGCAGGCAGGCGGCGGTCTCGTCCGCCGGCCGCTGCGGCTGCAGCAGCAGCGCGTCCTCGTCGCTGAGCTTGACCAGTCTGGCGCCGCTCGCCAGGGCGCGCACGTCGCGCCACGCCTGCTCGCGATCGGAGAGGAACGTGGGGCGCACGTTCGGGTCGTAGCTGACGAACAGCTCCTCGTCCGTGGCGCGCCGCACCAGGTCGGCGACCAGGTCCCGCCCGGGAGGCAGCACGGTGCCCAGCGACCCCACGTGGAGGGCGCGGAGGTCGGCCAGGGCGGGCACGGCCTGCAGGTCGGCCGGCTCCAGGTCCCAGTGCAGGTCGAAGTCGTAGGTGGCGGCACGGTTCTCGTCGAGGGTGGCGGTGGCGGTGCTCGTCGCCGTACCGGACCGCACGCTGGACCCGGCGAGGAGCACACCGCTGGCGCCGACATGCTCGGCCACCCGTGTCCCGCGGGCGTCGTCGCCGAGCCGGGTCAGCAGGACGGTGGGTACGTCGAGCCGCGCGAGCCCGACCGCGACGTTCATCGGCGAGCCGCCGACGTGCTCGGCCCGCCGCCCGTCCGGGGCCACCACGACGTCGACCAGGGACTCGCCGACGACGAGGACGGGGTTGCCGGGGCGGGTCATCGCCGGCTCGACGCTGGAGGTCGCATCGTCGGCTCAGCGCTGGAAGTCGACCGCAGCGTAGGACTGCAGCTTCTGCAGCTTGTGCTCGGAGGTGATGGAGCGGATCGTGCCGCTGCGCGAGCGCATCACCAGCGAGTGGGTGCTCGCGCCGCCACCGCGGTAGCGCACGCCGCGCATCAGCTCGCCGTCGGTGATCCCGGTGGCAACGAAGAACACGTCGTCCCCGGTGACCAGGTCGTCGGTGGCGAGCACGGCGTCGGAGTCCAGGTCGTGGCCGGCGTCGAGGGCGCGCTCGCGCTCCTGGGCGTCCTTGGGCCACAACCGGCCCTGGATGACCCCGTCGAGGCACTTCATCGCACAGGCCGCGATGATCCCCTCCGGCGTCCCGCCGACCCCCAGCAGCAGGTCGATGCCGGTCTCGGGGCGGGCGGCCATGATCGCGCCGGCCACGTCGCCGTCGGTGATGAACTTGATCCGCGCGCCGGTGGCGCGGATCTCCTCGACCAGGCTCTCGTGCCGGGGCCGGTCCAGCAGCACGACGGTGACGTCCTCGGGGCTGCTGCCCTTGGCCTTGGCCACCTGGTGGATGTTCTCCGCGACCGGGTAGCGGATGTCGACGACGTCGGCCGCCTCGGGGCCGGTGACCAGCTTCTCCATGTAGAACACTGCCGACGGGTCGTACATCGACCCGCGGGGTGCGACCGCCATCACCGAGATCGCGTTGGCCATGCCCTTGGCCGCCAGGGTGGTGCCGTCGATCGGGTCGACGGCGACGTCGCACTCGGGACCGCGGCCGTCGCCGACCTGCTCGCCGTTGAACAGCATCGGCGCGTTGTCCTTCTCGCCCTCGCCGATCACCACGGTGCCGCGCATGCCGACCGTGGAGATCAGGGTGCGCATGGCGTTGACCGCGACGCCGTCGGCGCCGTTCTTGTCGCCGCGGCCGACCCAGCGGCCGGCGGCCATCGCGGCCGCCTCGGTGACCCGCACCAGCTCGAGCGCGAGGTTGCGGTCGGGAGCCTCGTGCGCCGCCGACAGCCCACCGATGTCCGCCTCCGCAGGCCCCGGGTCGACGGCCGGGCCGGAGCCTGGGACGAAGCCGGAACCGCTCGAGGGAACGCTGCTGTCAGCCATGCCGTGATGGTAACGGAGCGGTCTCGTCGCCGTACACGCTCACGTCGGTCGCCTTCACCGTCGCCCACACCGCCCGCCCCGGCGCCAGCCCGAGCGCGGCCGCCGACCCTGGCGTGACGTCCGCGATCAGACCCGGCCCGGCGCGGCCGGCCTCCAGGTGCACCCGCACCGCCTCGCCGTGCGGCACGACCGACCGCACGGTCCCGTGCAGCCGGTTCCGGGCGCTGCCGGTGGGCGGGTCGACGGCCAGGGCGACCGCCGCCGGCCCGAAGCAGGCGAAGACCTCGCCGTCGGCACGAGTGGTGGTCACCAGCTCGGTGCCGTCGGCGAGGAGTACGCCGGTGCCGGCTGCGGTGCCACGCAGCACGTTGAGCCCCACCAGCCGGGCGACGTGCTCGGTGCGGGGGCGGCGTGCGACCTCGGCCGGGGTGCCGGTCTGCGCCACCCGTCCCTCGTCGAGCACCAGCACCCGGTTCGCCACCGTCATCGCGTCGATGGCGTCGTGGGTGACCAGCACGGTGACGCCGGGGAAGTCCTCGAGGTGGCGGGCCAGCTCGAAGCGGAGGTTCATCGCCACCGCCACGTCGAGGGCCGACAGCGGCTCGTCGAGCAGCAGCAGCGCCGGGTCGGTGGCCAGGGCGCGGGCCACCGCGACCCGCTGTGCCTGCCCGCCGGAGAGCTGGTGCGGGCGGCGGTCGGCGAGCTCATCCACCCCGAGCCGCTCGAGCCACCGGCGCGCGACGTCGCGTGCCTCGCGTCGGGGTGTTCCGCGGCTGCGCGGGCCGAAGGCCACGTTGTCCAGGGCGGACAGGTGAGGGAACAGCAGCTGGCGCTGGAAGACCAGGCCGAGGGCCCGGTCCTGAACCCGGACGGGAGGCCGTCGGCCGCCGTCCCAGGCGACTCCGCCGCACGTGACGTGCCCCTCCGACAGCGGGTCCAGCCCGGCGAGCGCCCGCACCAGGGTCGACTTGCCGGAGCCGTTCGGGCCGACGACGGCCACCACGTCGCCGGGCTCGGCCGACAGGGCGACGTCGAGCTCGTGGCCGGGTCGGCGTACCACCACGTGGGCGTCGAGGAAGGCCCCGGTCACCGGACCACCTGGTTGAACCATCGCTCCCGCAGCAGCGCCAGCACCGCGATGGACACCGCGAGCAGGATGACGCTGACCACCACGGCGGCGTCGGGGTCGCGCTGCAGCTCGGTGTAGACCAGCAGCGGCATGGTCTGGGTGGTGCCGGGGAAGTTGCCGGCGAAGGTGATCGTGGCGCCGAACTCGCCGAGCGAGCGCGCCCAGCCGAGGACGAGGCCGGCGAGCACCCCGGGCAGGGCGAGGGGGAGCGTGACCCGGGTGAAGGTGCGCCAGCGGCTGGCGCCGAGGGTGGCCGCGACGACGTCGTACTCGGCGTCCGCGGAGCGCAGCGCTCCCTCGACGCTGAGCACGAAGAAGGGCAGCGCCACGAACGCGTGCGCCACCACGACCGCGGTGGTGGTGAACGCCAGTGTCGCGCCGGTGAGGTCGTAGACGAGGCCGCCCAACACCCCCTGCCGCCCGAAGGTGCTCAGCAGGGCGACGCCGGCGACCACCGGCGGCAGCACCAGCGGGACCGTCACGGCGACCCGGAGCAGGGAGCGGCCCGGGAAGTCGGTGCGGGCCAGCACCCACGCCAGGGGTACGCCGAGCACGGCGCACACCGCCATCGCCGCCAGCGAGGTGCGCAGCGACAGGGACAGTGCCTGCGCCAGCACGGGGGAGCCGAGGTGCTCGGGCAGGGTGCGCCACGGCATCCGGGCCAGCAGCGCGGCCAGCGGGAGCAGCAGGAAGCCGACCGCGATCACGGCTGGAGCCAGCAGCACCGGCGGCGGCCTGCCCACCGCGGCTCGCTCGGTGGTCCGGGGACGGGTCATGGCGTGGAGAAGCCGGCGTCGGTGAGGACGCCGCGTCCGGCGGGGGAGGCAAGCAGATCCAGCCACTGGCGGGCCAGCGCGGGATGCGCGGAGGTGGCCAGCACGGCGGCCGGGTAGCTGGTGAGGTAGCGCTCGGCGTGCGGGACGGGGACCGCGGTGACCCGGTCGCCGGCGGCGTGTGCGTCGGTCGCGTAGACCAGGCCCGCATCGGCCTCGCCGAGCTGCACCTTGGTCAGCACCGCCTTGACGTCGACCTCCCGGCTGCGTGGCGGGGTGTCGATGTCCTGGTCGGCGAGCACCTGGTCGGCGATCGCCCCGCAGGGCGCGGTGGCCACGCAGACCACGTAGCTGGTCGACGGGTGGTCCAGGTCGGACACCGCGGCGATGCCCGCGGGGTTGTCGCCGGGCACGACCACGACCGGCGTGTTGGTGGCGAACACGCTGGGGTGCCCGGACACGGCGCCGCCGGTGACCGCGCGCTGCATCGTGCGGCGGTCGGCGGTGGCCAGCACGTCCGCGGGCGCGCCCTGCACCGCCTGCTCGGCCAGGGTTGCGCTGGAGTCGAACGAGAAGCGCACCTGCACGTCCGGGTGCTGCTGCTCGAAGCGGTGGCCCAGGGCGGTGAAGGACTCGGTGAGCGAGGCTGCTGCTAGCACGGTGAGCGTGCGCTCGGAGTCGGTCTCGTCGCCGTTCGAGCCGCTGGACCCAGCGCCGGCTCCGCTGGTCGCGCAGGCGCTCAGGACACTGAAGACCAGCGCGAGCATCCCGGCGGCGAGGGCGACCGTTCGCCCCGCCCGGCTCACGGGAGCTCCACGACGACGTTCGTGGACTTCACCGAGGCGATCGCCACCACGCCCGGTTCGAGGCCGAGCTCGTCAGCCGCCTCGGCACTCATCAGCGAGACCATCCGGTAGGGGCCGCACACCAGCTCCACCTGGGCCATCACCGTGTCGCGGACCACCGCGGTAACGATCCCGCGCATCCGGTTGCGCGCGCTGACCGCCCGGGCACGGAGGATGCGCTCGCTGCCCTCGGTCGCCGCCGCGCCGTCCGCCAGGGCCCGGGCCAGCGCGGCCAGGTCCGGACCGGCGATCTCGCGGTGTCGCTGGTCACCGGCCGAGGTCGCGGTGACCCGGCCCGCGTCGACCCATCGCCGCAGGGTGTCGTCGCTGACCCCGAGCAGATCGGCTGCTTCGGAGATGCGGTAGCGGTTCACGCTGCCAGCATGCCGCACATGCGGATCGTTTCGCTAGATCCGCGCTGCATCTGCGGGTGGGGCCAGATGCCGATTGTGCGCACCGGTGCTGGGTACGACCGCGCCATGACCCGGATCGGCTACACCCTGATGACCGAGCAGTCCGCGCCGCGTGACCTGGTGCGCTACGCCGCAGCCGCCGAGCGGGCGGGCTTCGACTTCGAGGTGATGAGCGACCACTACTTCCCCTGGCTGGAGGAGCAGGGCCACGCGGGCTACGCGTGGAGCATGCTCGGAGCGGTCAGCCAGGTCACCGAGCGGGTGGAGCTGATGACCTACGTGACCTGCCCGCTGCTGCGCTACCACCCCGCGGTCGTGGCGCAGAAGGCCGCCACGGTCCAGGAGCTCAGCGACGGCCGGTTCACCCTCGGGCTGGGAGCGGGGGAGAACCTCAACGAGCACGTGGTCGGGCGCGGCTGGCCGCCGGTCAACGTGCGCCACGAGATGCTCGAGGAGGCGGTGCAGATCATCCGCGGCCTGCTCGACGGCGGCTACGTGAACCACGCAGGCCGGCACTACCGGGTCGACTCAGCCAAGCTCTGGGACCTGCACGACCAGCCGGTGCGGATCGGCGTCGCGGTCTCGGGAGAGCAGTCGGTGCGCACCTTCGCTCCGCTCGCCGACCACCTGATCGCCGTCGAGCCCGAGCCGGAGCTGATCAGCTCCTGGAACGACGCCGCGGGCGGACAGCGGCGGGCGATCGGCCAGATGCCGATCTGCTGGGACCGCGACCGCGACGCGGCCGTCGAGCGGGCGCACCGCGAGTTCCGCTGGTTCGCCGGTGGGTGGAAGGTCAACGCCGAGCTGCCCGGGCCGGCCGGCTTCGCCGGTGCCACCCAGTTCATCCGCCCCGACGACGTCGCCGCGTCGATCCCTTGCGGCCCCGACGTCGACGCGATCGCGTCGGCCGCGCAGCAGTTCGTCGACGCCGGGTTCACCGACCTGGCCCTGGTCCAGATCGGCGACCAGGGCCAGGACGACTTCCTCGAGGCGGTGCATCAGGAGATCCTGCCGGCACTGCGGGAGCTCGAACCGTCCCCGGGCTGAGGGGGTCGGCGGGCGGTTCGCCGGGGGCCGAACGGGTCGGTGGGCCGGTCGGACGCGGCCCCGGAAAACTGGGCCGGCGAACTTCCCTGGAGTTGCTGTGCCGGACGGGGCGGGTGGTCCATGCTTTACCCACCACGCCGCCCCATGGGGGCTCCGGCGGCTTCTCGAAAGAAGAGCACCATGACCACACAGACGGGTCCGCTCCGCGGGAGCGGACCTTTTTCGCGCGCCCGCATCACCACTGCCGGCCTGGCCACGCTGGCGCTCGTCGCGGTCGGCCTGGGCACCTCGGCTCCCGCCAGCTCCGCGGTCGACCCCGCCTGCCCCGACCCGTTCCCGGTCGCTGACCTCGCCCGGCACCAGGCGGTGCACGGCCTGACCGTCACCGAGGGCACCGAGCCCGGCCCGTTCACCGGCGAGATCCTCGGCGTGATCGACGACGGCATCGCCCCGGACCTGGACATGGTCCTGGCCCGGCTCACCTCGCCCGAGATCGACCGGGTCGGCGGCATCTGGCAGGGCATGTCCGGATCCCCGGTCTACGCCGAGGACGGCCGGCTGATCGGCGCCGTCTCCTACGGTCTGTCCTTCGGGTCCTCTCCGGTGGCCGGCATCACGCCGGCCGCCGACATGGAGAAGCTGCTCGACACCTTCCCCGAGGGCACCGTGGACTCGCGCTCGCGGGTGGGCGTCCCGTCCCAGCTGCGCACGGCGGTGCAGGGATCTCCGGACACGAGCCGGCGCGAGGCGAGCAGCGACCTGACCCGGCTCAAGCTGCCGGTCGGCGTCTCCGGCATGGTCAGCAGCAAGCGGCTCAACCAGCTGCGCAAGGCGATGGACCTGGCCGACGTACACCTCTACAAGGCCGGTGCGGTGTCGGCGGACTCGCCGCGCAGCGACATCGTGCCCGGCGGCAACCTGGCCGCCTCGGTCGCCTACGGCGACCTGTCGGTGATCGGCGTGGGTACGGCGACCGCCGTCTGTGGCGACGAGGTGCTGGCCTTCGGTCACCCGATGAACTACAGCGGCCCGAGCACCATGAGCATGCACGGCGCCGACGCGATCTTCATCCAGGAGGAGAGCCTGGGTGCGCCGTTCAAGGTGGCCAACGCCGGCGCGCCGGTCGGCGGGATCGTCCAGGACCGGATCGCCGGCCTGCTCGGCGTCGACGGCGCGGTGCCCGACACCGCGGACGTCACCTCGTTCGTCTCCGTGCCGGGGGAGGGCTCGCGCACCGGCACCACCCACATCAGCGTCCCGAATGCCGTGCCGGACCTGGCGCCGTTCCACCTGCTAACCGACCAGGACCGGATCTTCGACGGGATCAGCGGCGGCCGCGCCGTGGTCACCTGGCGAGTCTCGGGCAGCCGTGCCGACGGCGGCACCTTCTCCTACACCCGCCGCGACCAGTTCGCCAACAGCTTCGACATCTCCTTCGAGCCGGTCTTCGACCTGTCCGACCAGCTGTTCCAGCTGCAGAACAACAGCGTGGAGAAGGTCACCATCGACTCGGTCCGGACCCGGTCGGTGATGAACCGCGACTTCGCCAGCTACACGCTGAAGTCGGTGCAGGTGCGTCAGGGCGGCCGCTTCGTGCACCTGGCCCGCAACCACACCCTGAAGGTGAAGCCGGGCGTCACCAAGCGCTTCCGGGTGCTGCTCACCTCGGCCGAGCTGGGCAACCGGCGAGTGCCCCTGGCGGTGCGCTTCCCGGTCAAGGCGCGCGGCAAGTCCGGCTCGCTGAACTTCATCGGCGGCAACTCGTTCTTCGGTGGCTTCGGGTTCGACGAGTTCGGCAACGGCCCGGCCGCCAGCGACCTCGACGAGCTGCTGCTGCAGCTGGCCGCGGCGCCTCGCAACGACGACGTGGTGGTGAACCTCAGCTTCTTCACCCGCCGGCCGACCTTCGACCGGCAGCTGACCAAGCGGGCCGACGCGGTGGTCGACGGCGAGTACGGCGTCCAGGTCCGGGTGCAGCGCAAGCGCTGAACCACAGCACCACCGAGCCACTGAGCCAACGGTGACCGGCTCCTCGCCTACCGGGTGAGGAGCCGGTCCCATCCCCAGACGACGACGACGGCCACCGCCACGGCCGGCGGCGTGACCAGCAGCGAGTAGCGGTGGAAGGCCCGGCTCGACGGCGGCTGTCCGGCGCGCACCTGGATCCGACGCCACAGCAGGTTCGCCAGCGACCCGGTCCAGGTCAGTCCCGAGCCCACGTTGAGCCCGACCAGCGCAGCGAGCACCGCGACGCCGCCCATCGGCGCCACGAGCGGCACGAGCAGCAGCGTGGCCGGCAGGTTGTTGACCAGGTTCGCCAGCACGGTGGCGACCAGGGCGATCGCGAGCAGCTCGGGCAGGCCAGGCGCCCCCGCCACGTCGGGCAGCACGGTGGCGACCAGGCCGCCGAGGAATCCGTCGACCACGCCGGCCACCACCACGCCCAGACACAACACGTAGATCCCGAAGCTCAGGTGGGCCGCGTGCACCACGTCGACGAGCCGGACCCGCCGGCGGCGTACCGCGTGGACGGCCAGCACCACCGCCGCCGCGGCCGCCACCCAGGCCGGCGCGATGCCGAGCGGCGAGGCAGCGGCGAACCCGGCCAGCATCGCTCCGAGCACGACCAGGGGAAGGCGCGGCAGCGGGTACGCCGGGCGCGGCGCGTCGGGTCGGGCCGTGACCGCGGGCAGGTCGGCGGCGAAGAACAGCCGGTGCGCGGCGTACTCCATCGCCACGAGCACCAGCCAGACGGGCAGCGTGCGCCCCGCGAACCCGAGGAACGACCACGACGTCGCGCCGACCGCGAGCAGGTTGGTCAGGTTCGAGACCGGGAACAGCAGCGACCCGGAGTTGGCCAGCCTCACGCAGGCGTGCACGCCTGGGCGGGCCTCGACCGCCGACCCCGCCGCGGCGGCCGCGACCACCGGAGTCAGCAGCACCACGGTGGCGTCCAGGCTGAGCACCGCAGTGGTCACCGCGGCCGCCGCGAACACCAGCAACAGCATCCGGCGCGGCCGGTGGCGCCCCGACCGGCTCAGCAGTACGCCGACCGCGGCGAACACCCCCTCGGCCGCGCAGAGGGCGCCGACCGCGAGGATCGCGGCGAGGAAGGCGACCACCGGGAACAGTCGCTGCACCTGCTCGGCCACCTCTGCGAAGGGCAGGGACCCGGCCAGCACCACCACCCCGGCCGTGACCACACCGACCAGCGCCTCCACCCAGCCCGGGGGGTGCACGAAGGCCACCACGAGGAGGACGACGAGGCCGAGCACGGCGACCACGTCGAACCAGACGGACGGCACCGGCGCAGCCTACCCAGGCTCACCGGGGCGCGGGACGCTTGGAAGACTGGGGACGTGAGTCAACAGTCGGGTCGCTACCAACGCTCGGCCGGCGGCATGGTGGGCGCGCTGGTCGTGCTGCTCGGCGTGATCGCCGCGTTCGTGGCGTTCCGGGCGGTCAACCGGGACAACCCGCAGGACCCGGTCGACCCGGTCGACTACCGCCCGACGGTCGAGTTCGCCCGCGGCCGGGCCAGCTTCCCGCTGTTGGCGCCGGCGGCTCTCCCGGACGGCTGGGTGGCCACCTCGGCCGGCTTCACGCCGCCGCCACGTGAGCACTGGCACCTCGGCCTGCTCACCGCCCAGGAGCGCTACGTCGGGCTGGAGCAGGACCCGGACGCGTCGGTGCGCTCGATGCTCGAGGAGTTCGTCGACCCGCAGCCGCGGCGTGCCGGGGACGCGACGATCGCGGGGGTGCGCTGGCAGGTGTGGCGGGACGACGGCGGCGACACCGCGCTGGTGCGCCACGGCCGGCAGGTGACCACGCTGGTGGTCGGCACGGCGCCGCGCGCGGTGCTGGTCGACTTCGCGGGCTCGCTGCGCTGAGCCGTCAGTCGGCGTCGCGGTCGGCCCCGTCCCCGTCCTGGCGCACCGCGTCGTCCAACCGCTTGCGCGCGCCGTCGAGCCAGCCCTGGCAGACCCGGGCCAGGTGCTCACCGCGCTCCCACAGCGCCAGCGACTCCTCGAGGGTGGTGCCGCCGTTCTCCAGCCGGCGCACCACCTCGACCAGCTCCTCGCGAGCCTGTTCGTAGCTGAGCTGCTCGTCCTCGGACTTCGGGGCGGCCTTGGGCGGGGTCATCGGGAGTCCTCCTCGGGCTCGGTCGCGGTCACCACCGCATGGACCCGGCCGTCGGCGACTCGCGCCTGCACGACGGCGTCGGGCTTGGTCTGGTCGATGCTGGTCAGCACGTGCCCGTCGGCGTCCTGCAGCACGGCGTAGCCGCGTTGCAGGGTGGCCAGCGGGGACAGGCTGCGCACCCGCGCCAGTTGATGGGCGAGGTCGTCGTGACCGCGGTCGAGCCCGTGCCCCAGGCACCGTCGGGCCCGCTCCCGGAGCCGGTCCACCTCCTCGAGCCGCTCCCGCAGCCCCTGAGCGGGATCGGCGAGGCTGGGCCGGGCACGGGTCGAGGCAAGCAGGTGCTGCTGCTGGTCGAGCCAGGCGCCGAGGACGCGGCGCCCGCGGTCGCGCATCGCGACGACCCGCTCGAGCTCCTCGGCCACGTCGGGCACCACGAGCTTGGCGGCGTCGGTGGGGGTGGAGGCGCGGACGTCGGCGACCAGGTCGAGCAGCGGGGAGTCCGGCTCGTGGCCGATCGCGCTGACCACCGGCGTACGGCAAGCGTGCACCGCGCGCAGCAGGCCCTCGTCGGAGAACGGCAGCAGGTCCTCGATGCTGCCGCCTCCGCGGGCGATCACCACCACGTCGATGTCGGGGTCGCGGTCGAGCGCGCCGACCGCCTCGATCACCTCGCGGGCGGCGTTGGGCCCCTGGACGGCGGTGTTGCACACGCGGAACCGCACCGCGGGCCAGCGGCGCCGGGCGTTCTCCAGTACGTCGCGCTCTGCTGCGGAGTCACGCCCGGTGACCAGCCCCACCGTGCCGGGCAGGAACGGCAGCGGTCGCTTGCGCTCGCGGGCGAACAGCCCCTCGGCGGCGAGCAGCTGGCGGCGCCGCTCGATGCGGGCGAGCAACTCGCCGAGGCCGACCATCCGGATGTCGCTGGCGTAGAGGCTGAGCGTGCCGCGGTTGGCGTAATAGGAGGGCTTGGCGTGCACCACCACGCTGGCGCCCTCGACCACCGGCGGGTTGAGCGAGTCGAACAGCTGGCGGGAGCAGGTGACAGTCACCGAGACGTCGGCGACCGGGTCGCGCAGGGTGACGAACACGGTGTTCATCCCCTGCCGGCGGGAGAGCTGGGCGATCTGCCCCTCCACCCACACCGCGCCGAGCCGGTCGATCCAGCCGGCGATCGCGCTCGCGATCTGCCGGACCGGCGCCGGGTGCTCGGGGGAGGTCGAGATAGCCACCCAGGCACCCTATGGCAGAGCACCTACCATGGAGCCCATGACCACCTCCGATCTGGGGATGCCCCCTGTCCTCGACGCGGATGCGGCCGACGACCGCTCGGTGCTGCTCGCCGCGCCCCGCGGCTACTGCGCCGGCGTCGACCGGGCGGTGATCACCGTGGAGAAGGCGCTCGACCTGTACGGCGCACCGGTCTACGTGCGCAAGCAGATCGTGCACAACAAGCACGTCGTGTCCACGCTGGAGGAGCGCGGGGCGGTCTTCGTCGAGGAGCTCGACGAGGTGCCCGAGGGCTCGACCGTCGTGTTCTCCGCCCACGGGGTCTCCCCGCAGGTGCACCAGGAGGCGCAGGCGCGCGGGTTGAAGACGATCGACGCCACCTGTCCGCTGGTGACCAAGGTGCACCACGAGGCCAAGCGGTTCGCCGGTGAGGACTACGACATCCTGCTGATCGGTCACGCCGGCCACGAGGAGGTCGAGGGCACCTCCGGTGAGGCGCCCGGCCACATCACCCTGGTCGAGGGGCCCGAGGACGTCGCGAAGCTCGAGGTGCGCGACCCGAGCAAGGTGGCCTGGCTGTCCCAGACGACCCTGTCGGTCGACGAGACCCTGGAGACGGTCGCGGCGATCCGGGAGCGCTTCCCGCAGCTGCTCGACCCGCCCTCGGACGACATCTGCTACGCCACCCAGAACCGGCAGACCGCGATCAAGGAGATCTCCCGCGACGCCGACCTGGTGATCGTGGTGGGCTCGGGCAACTCGTCGAACTCGGTGCGGCTGGTCGAGGTCGCCCTCGAGTCCGGGGCCCGCGCCGCCCACCGCGTCGACGACGCGTCGGAGATCGACGAGGCCTGGTTGGAGGGCGTCGGCACGGTCAGCGTGACCTCCGGCGCCTCCGTGCCCGAGGACCTGGTGCAGGGAGTGCTGGCCTATCTCGCCGAGCGGGGCTACCCCGACGCCAAGGCGGTGCACTCGGCGGAGGAGTCGCTGATCTTCGCGCTTCCGCCGGAGCTGCGCCGGGACCTGCGTGCGGCTGAGCAGGCCGGCCGAGGCTGAGCGGCCGCGGCTGACCGACCACGGCTGAGCGGCCGCGGCGTCCGGCTGTGTCAGGACATGACGCGTGCGCGCCGCGGGTGGGGTGCCTCGTCGCCCGCCGTCACGCGCGGCCGGCGCAACCGTCCCTGGCGCTGTTCGGCGATCCGCCGCAGCGCGAGGACGACCAGCGCCGACGCGTAGCCGGCGACCAGTCCGCCCGCGTGGTGCGCGAGACCGGACACCACCGCCTGCACCGGGCCGTCCGTCGCCTCGGCCACCGAGGCGCGGGCGGTGACCGCGAGCAGCACCACCACCGTCAGCATCAGCAGCGGCGGCAGCACGCCGACGGCGAAGAAGTCGCGGGGCCGGACGGCGAGGGCGGCGGCCAGACACACCAGCACGAAGGCCACGTCGAAGAGCACCCCGAGCCGGGCCGACAGCGCCCGGTCGGCCAGGACGGCGAGCAGGGTCAGCGCGACGCTGAGGGTCACCACCAGACGTGCCGGGTAGCGGCCCTCCTGCCACAGCGTGCGCCTGCTGCTCACCGGTCCAACGTATTGCTCCGGCTACTCACCCACCACGCGACGCGCCGCAGACGGGGCTGCCGGCTCCCCGGCCGGTCCGCCGAGCGTGGGGCGGTGCGGATCGTCGTCGGACAGCGGCTCGGGGCGCTCGGCCACGGCGTCGAGCAGCTCGGCGGCGGTGAGCGGGCGAACCGCGTCGGTCACCGGCTCCGGCGCGGTGAGCTCCTGGTCGGTCACCTGCAGCTCCTGGAAGCGTCGGGTGGAGACCAGCACGCGGGTCTCCAGCGACCCGACCGCCCGGTTGTAGCTGGACACGCTCGCGGTGAGCGAGCGGCCGAGGCGGTCCAGGTGGCCGGCCATCACCGACACGCGGTCGTGCAGCTCGCGGCCGAGGGTGTGGATCTCGCGTGCCTTGTCGGCCAGTGTCTCCTGGGTCCAGGCGTAGGCGACGGTGCGTAGCAGCGCGATCAGCGTGGTCGGGGTGGCGAGCACCACCTGCCGCGAGGCGGCGTACTCCAGCAGCTCGGGCTCGGCCTCCAGAGCCGCGGAGAGGAACGACTCGCCGGGGACGAACAGGACGACGAACTCCGGCGTCGCGGGCAGCGCGCGCCAGTAGGCCTTGCCGCCGAGCGCGTCCACGTGTGTGCGCAGCTGGCGGGCGTGGCGGCGCAGGTGGGCCTCGCGCTCCTCGTCGTCGCCCGCGCTGGTGGCGTCCAGGAACGCGTCGAGCGGCACCTTGGCGTCGACCACCACGTGCTTGCCGCCGGCCAGCTGCACGACCAGGTCGGGGCGGAGCCGGCCGTGGTCCGCTGAGCCCGAGGCATCGCCGCGGGCCACGGACACCTGCTCGGCGAAGTCGCAGCGGTCGACCATGCCGGCCAGCTCGACCGCGCGGCGCAGGTGCAGCTCCCCCCACCGCCCGCGCACCTGAGGCTTGCGCAGTGCGGTGGCCAGCGACGCCGTCTCCCGGCGCAACGAGTCGGTCGAGTGGCGCACGTCCTCGACCTGCTGGCGCAGCATCGCCTGCCAGGACACCCGCTGCTGCTCGAGGTCACGCATCTGGTCGTGCAGCCGCTCGAGCCCCTCCTTGACCACAGCGTGGTCGGCGACGCGGTGCTCCAGCGCCTGCCGCCGCTCCTGGGCCGCCGAGCCGTCGAGGCGGGAGCGGACGGTCAGGCCGCCGAGCGCGGCCCCCAGCACCAGGCCGACGAACAGCACCAGCAGCACGGTGAGCATGGTGGTCGGTTCCATGTCCGGAATGGTGGCGCACGGCACCGACAGTTCCGCGGCGGTGCACGGGTGTGTCGGTCGGCCGGCGGGTCGCCGGCGGGCTCAGTCCGCGAGCTCGACGACCACCGGTGCGTGGTCGCTGGCGCCCTTGCCGGCGCGCTCGTCGCGGTCGACGCGGGCGGTGGTGACCCGCTTCTCCAGCGCCGGTGTGCCGAGGATGAAGTCGATCCGCATGCCGCGGTTGCGCTCGAAACGCTGCCGGTAGTAGTCCCAGTAGGTGAAGACGTCCGGGCCCGGTGCGTGCGGACGCACCAGGTCGGCGTACCCGCTCTCCTCGAACCGGCGGAACGCCGCACGCTCGGGCGGGGAGACGTGGGTGCTGGTGGTGAAACGGCTCATGTCGAAGACGTCCTCGTCGCGCGGGGCGATGTTCCAGTCCCCGGCGAGCGCGATCTGCGCGTCCGGGGTCTCCTGGAGCCAACCGGTCGCCTCGGCGTGCAGCCGGTCCAACCAGTGCAGCTTGTAGTCCAGGTGCGGGTCGCCGAGCGCGCGACCGTTGGGCACGTAGAGCGACCAGACCTGCACCCCGGCGCAGGTGGCTCCCAGGGCACGCGCCTCCGCGGCGGCGGGCTCGCCGTACTCCGGCATGTTCGCGAAGCCCTGCCGCACGTCCTCGAGGCCGACACGGGAGGCGATCGCGACGCCGTTCCACTGGTTGTAGCCGAACGTGGCCACCTCGTAGCCGATCGCCTCGAGGCCCATCAGCGGCCACTGGTCGTCGCGCGCCTTGGTCTCCTGGATGGCGAGCACGTCGATGTCCTGGCGCTGCAGAAACGCCTCGACGCGATCGATCCGTGAGCGGATGGAGTTCACGTTCCAGGTGGCGAGGCGCATGACGGCCAGCCTAGGTGGCGGACCCGTTGCTGCGTACGACGGTGCGCAGCACGTGCCGCCCCATGGCCACCAGCACGATGGTCCAGGCCGCCAGAGCCACCCAGAGCTCGACCCGGCCGACCAGTCCGACGAGCGGTAGGTCGTCGGACTCGCCGAGGTAGATGCCCGCCACGGCATACATCCCGAGCGGGAAGATGATGCTCCACAACGTCGCCTCGTAGTGCATCGGGACCTTGCGGGCGACGTGGCGCCACCAGCCGGCGGCGACCAGTACCGGGATGAGCCAGGTGGCGAAGGCCCAGAAGATCACCGCCAGGCCGGCGATGAGGTCCCGGGTGACGCGGACCATCGGGGCGTCGGCCATCTCGACGATGCGTGCGCCCGCGAGCACGGTGATGGCCAAGGCGCCCATCGCCACCCAGTAGGGCGGGGTCAGGTCCTCGGGCCCGAACGGGTAGAGCATCAGCCGCAGCGAGACGAGCATCCCCGCGGCGGCGTAGAGGAAGACGCCGACCGACCACGACACCACGGCCAGCAGCGCCAGCTCGCGTCGGACGCCGGGGAACACCGGCTCGATGGTGGCCGCGCCGGTCGCCATCGACTGGCTGGCGACCACCCAGATGAACCAGGTCCCGTTGGCGGCCGCGACGACCGGCCGCTCCTGGCGACCCAGCACCGCCGTCCAGGGCACGACGTACCCCAGCACGAGCCAGGCGATCCCGGAGAGCACCAGCAGCAGCGCGGTCACGCCGTGCAGCCCCTCCATTCCGAGCCGGACGCCGAGCACGTTCGTGCCGGCGACGAACGTGAAGAACCCGAACGCTCGCCGCGGGTCCATGAAGTCCTCGTTGACGGCGGCGCGGTAGGACACGAAGCGCCAGACCGTCAGCGAGAGCAGCACGACGAACGCTGTGACGCAGACGGCGAGAAGGACGCGCGACAGCACCGTGAACCCCTCCAGCCGCAGGCCCACGGAGATGATGCCGCTGGCCATGACCAACGCGAAGTAGCCGGGCGTCAGGCTCTCGACCGCCCCGCGGGTCCGCTCCGTCAGCGCACTGCTCACCCTCCGCAGGCTACGAGATCCACGACCTCGACGGGACCACGTTGGTGCGCGACGTGGCCGTGGTCCAGCTCAAGCCCAGGCGGCGATTGGGTGCGGCCTGCACCGGCCCGTAGACTCGCCGCCCGTGGCACTCACCATCGGAATCGTCGGTCTCCCCAACGCGGGCAAGTCGACCCTCTTCAACGCTCTGACCAAGAACGACGTGCTCGCGGCGAACTACCCGTTCGCGACGATCGAGCCGAACGTCGGCGTGGTCGGCGTGCCGGAGCCGCGGCTGGACACGCTGGCCGAGATCTTCGGCTCGGCGAAGATCCTGCCCGCGACCGTCGAGTTCGTCGACATCGCGGGCATCGTCAAGGGCGCGTCCGAGGGGGAGGGGCTCGGCAACAAGTTCCTCTCGCACATCCGCGAGTCCGCCGCGATCTGCCAGGTCACGCGCGTGTTCCGCGACGAGGACGTCACGCACGTCGACGGCGAGGTCGATCCCGCCAACGACATCTCGACGATCCAGACCGAGATGATCCTGGCCGACCTGCAGACCGTCGACAAGGCGATGCCGCGGCTCGAGAAGGAGTCGCGGATGAAGAAGGAGAACGTCCCCTTCCTCGAGGCCGCGAAGGAGGCGAAGGAGGCGCTGGAGTCCGGGACGCCGATCATCGCCACCACGATCGACCGCGCGCTCGTCCGCGACCTCTCGCTGCTCACCGCGAAGCCCTACATCTACGTGTTCAACTGCGACGCCGACGAGCTCGGCGACGAGGAGCTGAAGCAGCAGATGCGTGACGTGGTGGCGCCGAGCGAGGCGATCTTCCTCGACGCCAAGTTCGAGGCCGAGCTGGTCGAGCTCGGCGACGAGGACGAGGCCCGCGAGATGCTGCACGAGATGGGCATCGACGAGCCGGGCCTCGACGTCCTGGCTCGCGTCGGCTTCGACACCCTCGGCCTGCAGACCTACCTCACCGCCGGGCCGAAGGAGGCCCGTGCGTGGACCATCACACGTGGATCCACGGCACCGGAGGCGGCCGGGGTGATCCACACCGACTTCCAGCGCGGCTTCATCAAGGCGGAGATCATCTCGTTCGACGACCTGGTCGAGGCCGGCTCCATGAACGCCGCGAAGTCGGCCGGCAAGGTGCGCATGGAGGGCAAGGACTACGTCATGCAGGACGGTGACGTCGTCGAGTTCCGCTTCAACGTGTGAATCGGCGCGTCTGCGCGGACTCAGAGGGTGTCCATGCCCTCGCAGTCCGCACAGAGTCC
>DASSVD010000138.1:0-3870 GCA_035706365.1 Nocardioidaceae bacterium | reverse complement strand
CGCTCAGCGCGCCCTGCTTCTCCAGGTGCGCGCACGCGTCGACGAGCGCGACGTAGGCGCCGGTGATCGCGGCGGTGCGGGTGCCACCGTCGGCCTGCAGCACGTCACAGTCCAGCACGATGGTGTTCTCCCCCAGCGCCTGGTAATCGACGACCGCGCGCAGCGAACGGCCGACCAACCGGGAGATCTCGTGGGTGCGACCGCCGATCCGTCCCTTGACCGACTCGCGGTCCGAGCGGGTGTTGGTCGAAGCGGGCAGCATGGCGTACTCCGCAGTCACCCATCCCAGGCCGGAGCCCTTGCGCCACCGCGGCACACCCTCGGACGCGGAGGCCGCGCACAGCACCCGGGTGCCCCCGAACTCGATGAGCACCGACCCGGCCGCGTGGTCCAGCCAGTTGCGGGTGATGGTGATCGGGCGAAGCTGGTCGGGGGTGCGTCCGTCTGCTCGGGTCATGGACCCGACCCTACCCAGCCTCAGAGCCTGTACGTCGCGCCGGTGCGGGCGAGCTCGGTCGGCCCGTCGTACGCCGGATCCGCGTCGGCCAGCACGCGCTGCGGGTCGTGCCACGGCGGGATGTGGGTGAGCACGAGCTGCCCGGCGCCGGCCCGGGCTGCGGTGCGGGCGGCCTGCCGTCCGGTCATGTGCAGGTGCGGCGGGTTGTCCTCGCCCTCGAGGAAGGAGGCCTCGGCCAGCAGCAGGTCGGCTCCCGACGCCAGCTCGCTCAGCCCGTCGCACTCCGCGGTGTCGCCGGAGTACACCAGCGACCGGTCGCCGTGGCTGACCCGCAGCGCGTAGGCGGCGACCGGGTGGTCCACCCGCACCGGCTCGACGCGCAGGGGCCCGACCGCGAAGGCGCCGTCGTAGCCGCGGAAGTCGAACTCGCGGGTCATTCCCGGATCGGCGGGCAGGTCGTAGGCGCGCGCCATCCGCGCGGCGGTGCCGTCGGGGCCGAACACCGGGATCGCCGGCTGCCCGCCCGCCGGGTGGTACTTGCGCATCACGTAGTAGCCGCACAGGTCCAGGCAGTGGTCGGCGTGCAGGTGCGAGAGCAGCACCGCGTCGACGTCCAGCGGCGCGGCGAACCGGTGCAGCGCACCCAGCGCTCCGCTGCCCAGGTCGAGCAGCACCCGCCAGGTGCGCCCACCCTCCTCGGCCTCGAGGAGGTAGCAGCTGGCCGGGGAGTCCGGGCCCGGGTAGGACCCCGAGCAGCCGACGACGGTGAGCTTCACGGCCGCACCCGCGCGGTCATCTCGGCGAACTGGTGCACCGCCTGCATCTCCGGGCCGAGGAAGCGTCGCCCGATCGAGGCGAACTCCTCGGGCTGCCCGGTGGTGAGGAACTGGTGCCGCGGCGGCCCCAGGTCGGGGTCCCGCTCGAGACCGTGCCGGACGAGCAGCTTGTAGACGTCCTTGGCGGTCTCCTCCGCGCTGGACACGAGGGTGACCTGGTCGCCCATCACGTAGGAGATGACGCCGGTGAGCAGCGGGTAGTGCGTGCAGCCGAGGATCAGCGTGTCGATGCCGTGGGAGACCAGCGGGTCGAGGTACTCGTGCGCCACCTCGAGCAGGTCCGGACCGCTGGTGACGCCGGCCTCGACGAACTCGACGAACCGCGGGCAGGCGCGGGTGTGCAAGGTGACGTGCGGGGCCGCGGTGAACGCGTCGTCGTAGGCCAGCGAGTCCGCGGTGGCCCGGGTGCAGATCACGCCGATCTGGCCGGTGCGGCTGGCTGCCACTGCGCGGCGGGTGGCCGGGTGGATCACCTCCACCACGGGGACCGGGTAGCGCTCGCGGGCGTCGCGCAGCACGGCGGCCGACGCGGAGTTGCAGGCGATCACCAGGGCCTTGACGCCCTGGTCGACCAGGTGGTCGAGACACTCCAGGGCGTACTCGCGCACCTCGCCGATCTGCTTGGGCCCGTAGGGCTGCCGCGCCGTGTCGCCGAGGTAGAGCACCGGCTCGTGCGGCAGCTGGTCGATGACCGCACGGGCCACGGTGAGTCCACCGAAGCCTGAGTCGAAGATGCCGATCGGAGCGTCTGCCACGCGCCAAGGCTAATGGCTCGGAAGCGCAGGCGACCCGGTCCCGCGATCCACGTCACGGCGCGATCCTCATCACGTCAAGCGCGGCGGCGGGACCTTCGCACCTGGCACGGCCGGCCGCGGGGCGCGACTGTGGCGGCATGACGACGACGTACGAGGTACGGCTCGCCGACCTGCAGGAGCAGCGGGCGGCCGTGGTGTGCGGACGGATCACGAGGGACCAGATCGCCGACTTCCTGGGCGGCGCGTTCGGCGAGGTGATGGACCTGCTCGCGTCGCAGGACATGCAGCCGGCAGGTCCGCCGTTCGCCCGCTACCGGTTCCGCGACGACGGGATCCTGGAGGTGGACGCCGGCTTCCCGGTCCCCGCACCGGTCACCCCCGCCGGACGGGTGGAAGCCTCCACGCTTCCGGGCGGGCGGGTCGCGACCACGATGCATGTCGGGGACTACGCAGGCGTGGGGTCGGCCTACGACGCGGCGTCGCAGTTCCTCACCGAGGAGGGCTACGAGGTCGCGGATGCGCCGTGGGAGTGCTACCTCGACGACCCGGACGTCCCTGCCCCGCGGACCGAGGTGTTCATGCCGTGCCGGCCGGTGCGCGCGGCGGCGGACCGAGTGGCCTCAGTGGACCAGGCGGACCAGGCGGACCAGGTGGACCAGGTGGACTACCCGAACTAGGCGGACTAGGCCGGCTCGGCCGCGGCGTGCTCGTTGTAGACCCCGGCCTCGGGCTGGCCCGAGAGTTTCGCGATCGCGGCCATCACCTCGTCGGTCACCTCCCGCCTCGCTCGGCCGAGCGGCACCCCGTCGTACCGGTCGGCGAAGTGGAGCGGGGCGCCGAAGCGGACCTCGACCTTGGCCAGTCGCGGCAGCGTCGCGCCGACCGGCTGCAGCGCCTCTGTGCCGCGCAGGCCGACCGGAACCACCGGGGCTCCGCTGGTCAGCGCGAGGTGGGCCACTCCGGTGCGGCCGCGATAGAGCCGCCCGTCGCGGGAGCGGGTGCCCTCGGGGTAGATGCCGAACGCCTGGTCCCGGGCGAGCACGTCCAGCGCGATGTCCAGCGACGCGAGTGCCGCGCGACGGTCGGTGCGGTCCACCGGGATCATTCCGATGCCCTCGAACCACGCGCGCGAGAGCCGGCCCTTGAGGCCGGTACCGGTGAAGTAGTCGGACTTGGCGAGGAAGACCACCTCGCGCGGGGCCACGATCGGGATCACCAGGCTGTCGGCGAAGGAGACGTGGTTGCTCGCCACGATCACCGGGCCGCGCCGCGGGAGGTGGTGCAACCCCTCCACCGTGGGGCGCCACACCGCCTTGGCCAGGGGCGGCACGACGGTGTGGACGAACGGGTACAACAGCGAGCTCTTCATCGCCGCCATCGTCTCACCGGCCGCGCCGGCGGCGTGCCACCAGACCACCGGTCAGGACGCCGCCGGCCACGGCGACCAGGCCCAGGGCGGCGACGAGCCACAGGGGCAGCCCGCCTCGGGCACCCTGGTCCTGGTGGTCGCCGCCGACGGCCACCGCCCGGGCGGTGGCGTCAGCGTCGCCGGCCCCGGCCCCGGCGTCACCACCGGCAGTATCGTCCGCGTCGTCCGCGGACGGCGCGACCGGGGCGCTGGCGAACTCGGGGCCGGGCTGCGCCCGGCCGACGTGCTCGACCTCGATGCGCACCGGAGCGGCGAAGCGGGTCGCCTGCGCCATCGGCGCCAGCTCCAGCGACACCGTGTAGTCCCCGGCGAGGGCCTGGTCGTCGAGGGCCGAGTAGCCGGACAGGTTCCGCAGCCGGACCGGGGCGGTCGCGAAGGTCACCGACGTGCGGT
>DASSVD010000137.1:0-5760 GCA_035706365.1 Nocardioidaceae bacterium | reverse complement strand
CGCGCCAGGTGGCCGACACCATGGACAACCTGCCCGCGGAGCTCGAGACCGACCCGCTGCCGCAGAAGACCAAGATCGTGGACGCGAACGGCGAGACCATCGCGACGCTGTACGACGAGAACCGGGTCAACGTCCCGCTCTCCGACGTCGCGATGATCATGCGCAAGGCGATCGTGGCCATCGAGGACTTCCGCTTCTACCAGCACGGCGCCCTGGATCTGAAGGGCACGCTGCGCGCGTTCGTGACCAACCAGGCGAGCAACGGCGTCGTGCAGGGCGGGTCGTCGATCACCCAGCAGATGGTGAAGATGACCCTGATCAACCAGGCCGACACGAAGAAGGAGATCGCCGAGGCGACCGCGGACACCTACGAGCGCAAGCTCAACGAGCTGCGCTACGCGATCGCCTTCGAGGAGAAGTACTCCAAGGACTGGATCCTGGAGCGCTACCTCAACATCGCCTACTTCGGCGACGGCGCCTACGGCATCGAAGCGGCCTCCCGGCACTACTTCTCCAAGCACGCCTCGGAGCTCAACCTGCGCGAGGCCGCGCTGCTCGCCGGCCTGGTGAAGAACCCGACCGGCTACGACCCCACCAACGACGCGTCGGCGGCCAAGACCCGGCGCAACGTGGTGATCAACCGGATGGCCGAGCTCAACGTCATCTCCACGTCCGAGGCCGAGACCGCCAAGAAGCGCTCGCTGGGGCTGAAGGTCACCCCGAACCGCAACGGCTGCGTGTCCTCGAAGGCGGCGTTCTTCTGTGACTACGCCCGCGAGTACCTCCTCCAGGACAAGTCGCTGGGCAAGACGGTCGAGGACCGCAAGAAGCTGATCAACTCCGGCGGGTTGACCATCAAGACCACCCTGGACATGCGGTTCCAGCGCGCGGCCGAGCGGTCGGTGCGCAACCACGTCCACCCCACCGACGGCGCGATCGGCGGCCTGGCGATGGTGGAGCCCGGCACCGGGGCGGTGCGCGCTTTGGCGCAGTCGCGCCCGATGGGGTCGAAGAAGAAGCAGGGCGAGACCTACCTCAACTACGTGGTGCCCAAGGAGTACGGCGACGCCAACGGCTTCCAGGCCGGCTCCACCTTCAAGGCGTTCGTGCTCGCCGCGGCGATCAAGCAGGGCATCTCCATGTCCACCCAGATCAACTCCCCGCAGCAGGTGTTCCTGCCCGTCGACAAGTTCAAGACGTGCAACGGCTACCTGCGCAGCAGCGAGGTCTGGCACCCGCAGAACTCCACCGGCACCGGCACCTTCGACCTCTACACCGGGACCCAGCAGTCGGTGAACACCTTCTTCGCCCAGCTCGAGATGCGCACCGGGCTGTGCGCGCCGGTCACCCTGGCGCGCGAGATGGGCGTGACCGTGCCGCAGGACCAGGTGTTCCCGCCGTTCACTCTGGGCGTGACGAACACCAACCCGCTGACCATGGCGGGGGCGTACGCCACCTTCGCCGCCCGGGGGATGCACTGCGACAACCGCCCGGTCACGCAGGTGATCAGCCGCACCGGCACGGTGCTCACCGACTACCCCAAGGACTGCCAGCGGGTGTTGAAGAAGGACGTCGCCGACGCGGTCAACGACGTACTCCGCGGCGTGCAGGAGCCGCCGGACGGCTTCGGCTACCTGGCCGGCATCAGCCTGGACCAGCCCTCGGCCGGCAAGACCGGAACGATCGACGACAACATGGCGGTGTGGTTCGTCGGCTACACGCCCAACCTCGCCACCGCGTCGATGATCGCCGGCGCCAACAAGCAGGGGCACTGGCAGACGCTGAACGGTCAGACCATCGGCGGCGCCTACGTGTCGGCAGCGCACGGCAGCACCCTGGCCGGCCCGATGTGGGGCGACGCGATGAAGACGATCCAGAAGTGGCTGCCGAACAAGAACTTCAAGGCGCCGGACCCGCGCACCATCAAGGGCCAGCAGGTCACCGTGCCGTCGGTCTACGGGATGGACCCGCAGGCGGCCGCGAAGCGGCTGCGCCAGGCCGGGCTGTTCCCGACCGTGGGCCCGACCGTCGACTCGAGCTACCCCGCCGGCACCGTGGCCTACCTGTCCCCCGGCTCCGGTAGCCAGATCGGCTCGGGCAGCAGCATCACCATCTACGTCTCGGACGGCACGCCCTACGTGGCGCCGGCACCGCCCCCCACCGACAACGGGAACGACGGGGGCAACGGCGGCGACAACGGAGGCAATGACGGGGGCAACGGCGGTGACAACGGAGGCGGCCACGGTGGTGGCGGTCCCGGTGGTGGAAACGGTGGTGGAAACGGCGGCGGCAACGACGGCGGCGGGGGCGGCGGCGACAACCGCGGCGGCGGCCCGAAGCCGCCCGGCGGCGGTCGCTGACCGGGGCCGGTCGGAGGCCCGCTGAGGTGGCCGGCGACCGCTGAGGCGGCCGGCGACCGCTGAGGCAGCCGGGAAGCGTCAGCCGAGCTGGCGGCGCACCTCGGCGGCCACGGCCGCTCCGTCGGCACGGCCACGGGTGCGCGGCTGCACCACGCCCATCACCTTGCCCATCGCGCGCATGCCCTCATCGGCAGCGCCGGTCTGCTCGATCGCCTCGCGCACGAGGGCGCTGATCTCCTCCGCGTCGAGCTGCTCGGGCAGGTAGTCGGCGAGCACCTCGGCCTCGGCGCGCTCCTTGGCGGCCATCTCGGTGCGACCGGCATCTTCGAACGCCTCGGCCGCCTCCCGCCGCTTCTTGGCCTCGGTGGTCAGCACCGCCACCACGTCGTCGTCGGTGAGCTCACGCGACTGCTTGCCGGAGACCTCGGCCGTGCTGACCGCGGTCAGCACCATGCGCAGCGTGGAGGAGCGCACCTCGTCGCGGGCCTTGATCGCGGCGGTCAGATCGGTGCGAAGGCGGTCCTTGAGCTGGCTCATGGGCCCATTGTGGCAGCCTGGGCGGATGCACTCCCCGACCCGCTCCCACGCATCCCGGGCTGCCCGCACGGGCCGGCGCCTGCTCGGCGCCTCCGCCCTGGCCGGCGCAGGGGCGCTCACCTACGCCGCCGGGTACGAGGTGCGCGCTTTCGTCCTGCGCGAGGCGGAGGTCCCGGTGCTTCCGGCCGGACACGCGCCGCTGCGCGTGCTGCACCTGTCCGACCTGCACCTGACCCCGGCGCAGCACCGCAAGCAGTCCTGGCTGCGCGAGCTGGCCACCCTCGAGCCTGACCTGGTGGTCAACACCGGGGACAACCTGGCCCATCCGGGTGCGGTGACGCCGCTGCTCGCGGCACTGGACGGTCTGCTGGACGTCCCCGGCGTGTTCGTGCTGGGGTCCAACGACTACTTCGCGCCGACGTTGCGCAACCCGGTGCGCTACCTGCTGCCCGACGATGGCCGGCGCAACACGCACACCCCGCCGCTGCCGTGGCGCGACCTGGTCAGCGGGTTCGAGGGCCGTGGCTGGGTCGACCTGAGCAACCGCCGCGGCGAGCTGAAGGTCGCCGGCACGCGCCTCGCCTTCGCCGGTGTCGACGACCCGCACCTGGACTACGACGACCTCGCGAAGGTCGCCGGCCCGGCCGACCCCGGTGCCGACGTGCGGGTGGGCGTGGCGCACGCGCCGTACCTGCGGGTGCTGGACGCGTTCGCGGGTGACGGGTACGACGTGGTGCTGGCCGGCCACACGCACGGCGGACAGCTGCGGCTGCCGGGCAAGGGCGCGCTGGTCACCAACTGCGACCTCGAGCCGGCGCGGTCGCGCGGACTGCACCGCCACCCCGCGGCGAGTGCCCCTGGCGACCCGGGATCGGCCTGGCTGCACGTGTCCGCCGGTGCCGGTACGTCGCCGTACGCGCCGGTGCGTTTCGGGTGCCGGCCGGAGGCGACGCTGTTGACCTTCACGGCCGCGAACCCCGATTCGGCCCGGCCGGGACGGCTCGGGTAGACTCCCCACGCCGTCAGGCACTCGGGCTGTGGCGCAGTTTGGTAGCGCGCGTCGTTCGGGACGACGAGGCCGCAGGTTCAAATCCTGTCAGCCCGACCATGGTGTGGCCCGGATCGTGAGGTCCGGGCCACACGTGTGTCGCGGCCCCTTCTGGCACACTGCGGACCATGGGTCGCACCCCCGAAGACAGCCGCCGCGAGCGCGAGGACACCCGGCCTCAGGAGCCGTCGCTGGAACTGCCGACGCTCCGGCTCCCCGGACTCGGTCGTCGGCGCCGGCGGGCACAGGACGATCGGCAGTCGCCACAGGAGGCGCCTCAGCAGCAGGAGGCCGGCTCCCCGGCGCGGACGCGGCCCCCGTTAGAGGCCCCCTTGCAGGCGCGCGAGCCAGGCGGACCGCACGCACCGACCGAGCCTCGTGAACCCAGCGAGCCCCGGGAGCCCCGTGAGCCCCGTGAGCCCCGGGAACCGCAGCCACCCCGGGGCCCGGCGGTCAACGGCTGGGTGGCCGCGCTGATCACCGGCGCGCTGGTGGCCGCGGTGGGCGCCGGCCTGACCTGGCTCGGCCTGGCCGGCTGCGAGGCGGTGCGCGGCACCAGCACCTGCGGCGGGCCCGGGTTCTTCCTGCTGGTCGCGATCGTGCTGGTCATGGCGCTGGTCGGTGCCGGCGTGCTGAAGGCGCTCCGGATCGCCTCGCCCGCGAGCACCAGCGTCCTCGGGGTCGGTGTGATCTGCGTGGTCACGCTGCTGGTGCTGCTGGACCTGGTGTACTCACCGTGGATGTTCCTGGTGCTTCCCGCGGTCGGCGCCGCGGCGTACGCCCTGTCCTACTGGGTGACCACGCGGTTCTCCGACGAGCCGCCGAGCAGCCCGCCTGCGCACGACGTGCGCTGACCCACGGCGCAGGGCCGCCGCGCCTCAGCGACCGATCCGCGCGGCCACCAGCTCGGCGATCTGCACGGTGTTCAGCGCGGCACCCTTGCGCAGGTTGTCGTTGCTGATGAACAGCACCAGCCCGCGCTCGTCGTCCACGCCCGGGTCCTGCCGCAGCCGCCCGACGAAGCTTGGGTCCTGGCCGGCCGCCTGCAGCG
The DNA here is from genome assembly GCA_035706365.1 of Nocardioidaceae bacterium. Lineage (GTDB taxonomy): Bacteria > Actinomycetota > Actinomycetes > Propionibacteriales > Nocardioidaceae > Nocardioides_C. The sequence goes on along the minus strand of DASSVD010000137.1, from coordinate 764 downwards.
GCGTCGGGATCTCCGCGAGCTCGACCCCCGGAGCGTCGGCCAGAAGCTCCTGAGCGCGCTTCACAGGCAGCGAGCGGGCGAACTCGGCGTTGATCGACAGCGAGTGCCCGGTGAAGACCGGCACCCTCACGCAGGTGCCGGACACCCGCAACTCGGGGAGGTCGAGGATCTTGCGGCTCTCGTTGCGGAGCTTCTGCTCCTCGTCGGTCTCACCGGTGCCGTCGTCGACGACCGACCCGGCCATCGGCAGCGCGTTGAACGCGATGGGGCGGGCATACTTCGCCGGCGCCGGGAACGACACCGCCGACCCGTCGTGGGCCAGCTCCGGACCGTGCTCGCCGACCGCGGCGACCTGGTCGGCCAGCTCGCGCACGCCGGCGACCCCGCTGCCGGAGACCGCCTGGTAGGTGCTCGCCACCAGGCGCACCAGGCCGGCCTCGTCGTGCAGCGGCTTGAGCACCGGCATCGCGGCCATCGTGGTGCAGTTCGGGTTGGCGATGATGCCCTTGCGTGCCTGGTCCACGGCGTCGGGGTTGACCTCGCTGACCACCAGGGGCACGTCGGGGTCCTTGCGCCACGCCGACGAGTTGTCGACGACGATCGCGCCCGCAGCGGCGAACCGCGGCGCCTGCACCCGCGACATCGTCGCGCCCGCGGAGAACAGCGCGATGTCCAGCCCGGACGGGTCGGCGGTCTCGGCGTCCTCGACCTCGATCTCCTGCCCACGGAACGGCAGCTTGCGGCCCTGTGAGCGCGCCGACGCG
>DASSVD010000136.1:0-8091 GCA_035706365.1 Nocardioidaceae bacterium | reverse complement strand
CCACAGCGTCGAGCCGTCCACGTCCACCCGCACACCGCCGCGCACGAGGACCGCCGGGTCGAGCCCGGGCAGGACGGGTGCGGGGCTACCGGAGGACTCGTCGGCTGTCATGGCGCGAAGCCTAGGCGAGGGCGACCAGGTCGGCGTACTCCTGGCTCCAGAGGTCCTCGACGCCGTCGGGCAGGATCAGCACGCGGTCCGGCTCCAGCGCGGTCACCGCCCCCTCGTCGTGGCTGACCAGCACGATCGCGCCGCGGTAGGAGCGGATCGCGGCGAGCACCTCCTCGCGGGAGGCCGGGTCCAGGTTGTTGGTCGGCTCGTCCAGGAGCAGCACGTTGGCGCTGGAGACCACCAGGATCGCCAGCGCCAGCCTGGTCTTCTCCCCGCCCGAGAGCACGCCGGCCGGCTTGGTGGCGTCGTCACCGCTGAACAGGAAGGACCCGAGCACGCTGCGAGCCTCGGTGTCGGTGAGCTGCGGAGCGGCGGTGCGCAGGTTCTCCAGCACGGTGCGCGAGGTGTCCAGGGTCTCGTGCTCCTGGGCGTAGTAGCCCAGACGCAGACCGTGGCCGGGCCGCACCACACCGGTGTCCGGCTGGTCGATGCCGGACAGGATCCGCAGCAGCGTGGTCTTGCCGGCCCCGTTGAGGCCGAGCACGACGACCCGGCTGCCCTTGTCGATGGCCAGGTCGACGTCGGTGAACACCTCGAGCGACCCGTAGGACTTCGACAGCTCCGCTGCGGTCAGCGGGGTCTTCCCGCACGGGGCGGGGTCGGGGAAGGCGATGCGGGCCACCCGGTCCGCGCGACGCTCGCCCTCGACACCGGCCAGCAGCCGCTCAGCGCGCTTCATCATCGACTGCGCCGCCTGCGCCTTGGTCGCCTTGGCCCGCATCTTGTTCGCCTGGTCCATCAGGGTGCTGGCCTTGCGCTCGGCGTTCTGCCGCTCCCGGCGCCGGCGCCGCTCGTCGGTCTCGCGCTGGTCGAGGTAGGCCTTCCAGCCCATGTTGTAGACGTCGATCTCGGCGCGGTTGGCGTCCAGGTGCAACACCTTGTTCACGCACGCCTCGAGCAGGTCGACGTCGTGGCTGATCACGATCAGGCCGCCGCGGTAGGACCGCAGGAACTCGCGCAGCCACACCACCGAGTCGGCGTCGAGGTGGTTGGTCGGCTCGTCCAGCAGCAGCGTCTCGGCGTCGGAGAACAGGATCCGGGCCAGCTCCACGCGACGCCGCTGCCCCCCCGAGAGGGTGCGCAGCGGCTGCTGCAGGATCCGGTCCTCGATGCCCAGGCTTGCCGCGATCTGGGCCGCCTCCGCCTCGGCGGAGTAGCCCCCGCCGGCGTGCAGCTCGGCGTCCGCCCGCTCGTAGCGCCGCATGCCGCGCTCCCGCACCCGCGGGTCGTCGGAGGACATGTCCGTCTCCGCCTCCCGCAGCCGGCGCACGACCTCGTCCAGCCCCCGGGCGGAGAGGATCCGCGCCTTCGCCAGTACCTCGGGGTCGCCGCTGCGCGGGTCCTGCGGCAGGTAGCCGACGCTGCCGCCGCGGGTCACCTCCCCCGCGGCGGGCAGGGCGTCGCCCGCGAGGATGCGCGTCAGCGTGGTCTTGCCGGCGCCGTTGCGCCCGACCAGACCGATCTTGTCGCCCGCGGCGACCCGGAAGCTGACGCCCTCCATCAGCAGGCGGGCGCCCGCGCGGACTTCGAGCTGGTGTGCGGTGATCATCGAAAACCTTCGTACGCAGGAGCGGGAGGCGGGCGGGTGCGACGGCGGAGCGGGACAGCCGCAGGGAGACCCTGGGGTCCGACGAGCTCCGCGTCCGGTGAGTGCTCCGGCTACTCCGTCCTGGCCGACATGCACCCAGTCTACAAACGCCACTGCGGCCGGCGGACCGCCCCCACGACCCCCGACCGCGCCCGCTGCGATCACACGGGCCCGAGCCGGACCGGTCCAGGCGGGCCGTCCCGGAATGCACCTTCTAGACTCACCGCGTGTCCCGCTCCCCGCACTCACGTCCTCAGGCCGTCGAGGCCCCGACCGACCGGTCGGCCGCCCGGTCGGCTGGCCGACCCGCGCCGGCCCCGGCCCGCGACCTGGCCCTGGTGGCGATCTTCGCCGCGATCGTGGCCGCGCTCGGTCTGGTGCCGGCCTTGTACCCCTTCGGCCTGGCCGTGCCGATCACCGCGCAGTCCCTGGGCGTGATGCTCGCCGGCTCGATCCTCGGGGGCAGACGCGGTGGGCTGGCCATCGTCGTGCTGCTCGTGCTCGTCGCGGCCGGTCTGCCGCTGCTCGCGGGCGGACGCGGCGGGCTGGGGGTGTTCTTCGGGCCGACGGTCGGCTACCTGGTCGGCTGGCCGGTGGCGGCCTACGTCGTGGGCTGGCTGACCGAGCGGGGCGGCGCGCCGTACCGGCTGTGGTGGGGAGTGGTGGCCAACCTGTGCGGCGGGATCGTGGTGCTCTACGTGCTCGGCATCGCCGGCACCGCGCTGGTCGCGGACCTGCCGGTGACCGCCGCGGCGCTCGGCGCGGCGGCGTTCGTGCCGGGCGACATCGTCAAGGCGGTGCTGGCGGCGGTGGTCGCGCGCGGCGTCCACGCCGCCTACCCCGGGCTGCTCGTCCGGCGCCGCTCCGGACGAGCCGGCCCGGTCTGACCGGGTGAGCTCGCCCGAGGGCACCGGTGCCCGTCCGGTGGTGGTGCACCGATGCCCGTGATCGAGCTCGAGCGGGTCAGCCACCGCTACACGGACTCTCCTGGGGCCCCGCTGGTCCTCGACGAGGTGACCCTGCGCCTGGATGAGCCGCGTGTCGGCGTCATCGGCGCGAACGGCTCCGGCAAGTCCACGTTCGCGCGGCTGCTCAACGGGCTGGTGATCCCCGGTGAGGGCACCGTCCGGGTCGCCGGTCTGGACACGCGCACCCGGGGCCGGGACGTACGCCGGCGCGTCGGGTTCTGCTTCACCGACCCCGACGCCCAGATCGTGATGCCGACCGTGCGCGAGGACGTGGCCTTCGGACTGCGACGGCGCGGCCTGTCCAAGGCCGAGGTGCGGGAGCGGGTCGACGGCGCCCTGGCCAGGTACGGCCTCGCCGACCTCGCCGACCACCCGGCGCACCTGCTCTCCGGCGGCCAGAAGCAACTGCTTGCGTTGACCTCGGTGCTGGTCACCGAGCCCGCCCTGCTCGTCCTGGACGAGCCGACGACCCTGCTGGACCTGCGCAACGCCGCTGCCGTCGCCCGGGTCCTGGCCGACCTGCCGCAACAGGTGGTGCTGGTGACCCACCACCTCGACCTGCTGACCGCCTTCGACCGGGTCCTGGTCTTCGACCGTGCCCGGGTGGTGCACGACGGCACGCCGCGCGACGCGATCGCCCACTACCGGGAGCTGATGGGGTGAGCGCGGCCGCGCTCGGGCTCTACCGCCCCGGCACCTCGCCGCTGCACCGCGCGCCGGCGGGCTGGAAGCTGCTCGCGATGCTGGTGGCCGGTATCGGCTCGGTGCTGCTCGACCGGCCCTGGCAGGTTCTGGTCGCGCTGGTCGCGGTCCTCGGCGCCTACCGACTGGCGGAGGTGCCGTGGCGGGAGGCGGCGGGCCAGCTGCGACCGATGCTGTGGGTGGCGCTGGCGATCGGGGCGTTCCACGTGCTGGTCAACGGCTGGGCGCGCGCGGTCGTCGTCGTCGGGGTGATCGCGGTGCTGGTGCTGCTTGCCGCCCTGGTCACCGTCACCACCCGCACCTCGGACCTGGTCGACGCGGTGGTGGCCGGCTGCGGACCGCTGCGCCGGGTCGGAGTCAGTCCCGACCGGGTCGGGCTGGTCCTGGTGCTCGCGGTCCGATCGGTCCCGGTGGTCGTGGCGCTCGCCGAGGAGGTCCGGGACGCCCAGCGGGCGCGGGGCCTGACCACGAGCGTGCGCGCCTTCGCCGTCCCGCTCCTGGTCCGCTCGCTGCGCCACGCCGATGCCCTGGGCGACGCGCTGGCCGCGCGCGGCGTGGACGACTGACCCCGAGCTCGACAGGCTCGACCACCCGGCTGCCGACCGACCGCCGGTATGGGACCTTCGACCCGGCACCTCGTCGACTTTGGGACCTGCTCGCCACGGCAGCGCCCCGGCACCCTGGAGGCCATGGTCTCCCCCACCACCCGACAGCTCCGGCACAGCCGCCCCCGTCGAGCCTTGGCGCACGCCTGCCACGCGTGCCGCCGCCCGTGGGCGCTCCGCGTGGTCGACCACCCCGCGGGAAAGGTGGTGGTCTGCCGCTACTGCTCACAGGTGCGGACCTTCGTCGTCCTTCCCCGCCCGCGGACCGCCTGAGGAACGCACGGGCGTCGGTCCCTCCGGCGACTCCGGCAGCGCACCGGTCGAGACCGTGCACCACAGGACCGTCCCCTCCGGGTCCGGTGACTCGCCGTGGTCCCGGGCGATCTTGTCGATCAGCAACAACCGAAGCTGACCGTCCGGGTCGGCCGGCTCGAGGACCGAGCTGCCTCCGTGCCGCACTTCGAGGCGCAGCTCGTGCACCCCGCAGCCGATCTGGAGTGAGAGTGGCGGCGCGCCGTACACCGCAGCGTGCGTGACCAGCTCGCTGACCAGGAGTCGGGCGGCATCCTCCGCAAGCGCGCCGTGCTCGGGGCAGACGACCTCACTGACGAACGCACGCGCCTGCTGCGGCGCCTCCACCGTCGCCGGCAACGAGGTGCGGGCGTCGGGCGTGACCACACACATCGGGCACATCGGGCAGCTCGGCTCCCTCCGGTCCGGGGCTGCTGCTCCGATCGTCCCGGTCCGGGCGGCTCTTGCAACAGGTCCGGGTGCACTAGTCCCCCGCGACCGGCCCGGGCTCGTGCAGCTCGACCGCGACCGCAAGCGCCTCCTGAACGGCGTCGTGCAGCACGTCTCGGCGCGGGTCGGGGACCGGCAGCCACTGGGCCACGCGTAGCTCGGTGAGCGTGGCCAGCCCCGGGTGCCGGCGGTCGGCGAGCACGGCATCGACCGCGCCACGGTCGCCACCGCACACCAGACGTTCGACATCCCGCCCGCCGGCACGCCGATCGACGCCGGTGCGGCGGACGTGGCCACCGCCGCGCGCGCTGACGTGGTCACCCGACGCCGGCTCCAACAAGATGCGGGCAGCGTGGTCGGCCGCTGCCTCGTAGGCGGCGCGCGCCTGGTTGTCGCGGCGGCGGGCGAAGCGCTGCTGGCTCTGGCCGCCTGCCTTGGTCCGGCCCTGCACGTGGCGGCGACCCACCTTCGAAGCCAGCACGTCCACCCCGCGCAGTCGGGCGACGGCGAACCCGCCCTTGCGCACCAGCAGCACGCCCCAGTCCGTGCCGGCGCAGCACTCCTCGACGGCAGCCAGAAACGGCTCGAGCGCGGCCGGCCCGGCGTACTCCAGCTCCAGCGGCAGCCTCAGCCGTGCCGTCGCTCCGTCGTCGCCGGCGGCGGTCAAGGCGTGCTGATCGACGGTGAGCCGCACCTGGCCGTGCCGGTGCGCGAAGTTCTCCAACCACCGCGGCACGCGGCGAGCCGGGACGCGCAGGTCCCGCGGGGACACCGGCTCAGACGTTGAAGCCGAGCGCCCGCAGCATCTCGCGGCCGTCGTCGGTGATCTTGTCCGGGCCCCACGGCGGCATCCACACCCAGTTGATGCTCACGTCGTTGACCAGCCCCTCCAGCGCCTGATTCGTCTGGTCGGTGATCACGTCGGTCAGCGGGCACGCCGCCGAGGTCAGCGTCATGTCCAGCACCACGCTGGATCCCTCGTCGAGGTGCACGTCGTACACCAGGCCGAGGTCGACCACGTTGATGCCCAGCTCCGGGTCGACCACGTCCTTCATCGCCTCGGTGACGTCGTCGACGGTCACCGTGGACGTCCCGCCCCCGAGGTCGACCTCGGGAAGGTCGCTGTGCGCCTCGCTCATTGCTGCTCCTTCGTCTCTGCCTCGGGGGTGCTGGCCGCGCCCGCACCCACCACCTGCGACGTGGCGTCCTTCCAGGCCATCCACGACAGTAACGCGCACTTGACCCGCGCCGGGAACTTGGCGACCCCGGCGAAGGCGATGCCGTCCTCGAGCACGTCCTCGTCCGGCTCGACCGTGCCGCGGCCCTGCATCAGGGTGACGAACTGCTGGTGCACGTCCAGTGCCTCGCGAAGCGACTTGCCGATCAGCAGGTCGGTCATCACCGAGGTGGCCGCCTGGCTGATCGAGCAGCCCTCGGCGTCGTAGGAGACGTCCTGGACCGTCCAGCCGTCGGCATCCGTGGCCTCGTCACCCCCGGCGGTCGGCACCAGGTGCACCCGCAGGGTGATCTCATCACCGCACGTCGGGTTGACGTGGTGCACCTCCGCCTCGAACGGCTCACGCAGTCCCTTGTGCAGCGGGTTCTTGTAGTGATCCAGGATGATCTCCTGGTACAGCGAGTCCAGATCCTGTGTCATCGCTCAGTCCACCCGGAAGTACTTCTTGGTGTACTCCAACCCCTCGATCAGCGCGTCGATCTCCGCCGGCGTGGTGTAGAGGTACGACGAGGCGCGGGTCGAGCTCTGCACGCCGAACCGCTTGTGCGCCGGCTTGGCGCAGTGGTGCCCGGCGCGCACCGCGATGCCGCGCGAGTCCAGCACCTGGCTCACGTCGTGCGGGTGCACCCCGGCGACCTCGAACGAGATGGCGCCACCTCGGCCCCGAGCCTGCTGCGGCCCGAGCACGGTCACACCCGGCAGGGTGGCGAGCCCCTCCAGGGCGTAGCCGGTGATCGCCTCCTCGTGCGCGTGCACCTTGTCCATGCCGATCGCGGACAGGTAGTCCAGTGCGACGCCCAGACCGACGGCCTCGACGATCGGCGGTGTGCCGGCCTCGAACTTGTGCGGGATCCCGGCGTACGTCGACCGCTCCATCGCCACGGTCGCGATCATCTCCCCGCCGCCGAGGAACGGAGGCAGCTGCTCGAGCAGCTCGCTCCTCCCCCACAGCACGCCGATCCCGGTCGGGCCGGTGACCTTGTGACCGGTGAAGGCCAGGACGTCCGGACGCTCCTCGGGGGCCATCGCGTCGAGCTGCACCGGCAGCTGCGGGGCGGCCTGCGACGCGTCGACCACGACCACCGCACCGACCTCGTGGGCTCGTCGGGTCAGCTCGGCGACCGGGTTCACCGTGCCGAGCATGTTCGAGACCCAGGTGAAGGCGACCACCTTGGTGCGCTCGGTGATCAGGTCGTCGATGCCGTCCAGGTCGAGACGGCCGTCGTCGGTGAGCCCGAACCAACGCAGCGTGGCCCCCGTGCGCTCGGTCAGCAGCTGCCACGGCACGATGTTGGAGTGGTGCTCCATCTCGGTGATCACCACCTCGTCGCCCTCGCCGACCGCGAGCGGCCCCCGCGCCCACGCCAGGGTGTTGGCGACCAGGTTCAGCGCCTCAGAGGCGTTCTTGGTGAAGATCACCTCGTCGCGCGAGGGGGCGCCGATGAACGCGGCGACCTTGTCGCGCGCCTCCTCGAACGCCGCGGACGACTCCGCTCCCAGCTGGTGCATCGCCCGAGCCACGTTCGAGTTGTGCCGCTCCAGGTGGTCGACCATCGCGTCGATGACCACCTGCGGCTTCTGCGAGGTGTTGGCGCTGTCCAGGTAGACCAGCGGGTGCCCGTCGGCCAGCTCGCGGGACAGGATGGGGAAGTCCGCCCGGATCAGCTCGAGCCCCTCGAGCAGGCCGGTCGGGGTGGCCCGCGTCACGGGGCGCCCCGGGGGCGTCGTACTCACCGTCATGTCCTGTCCTCTCTGCGTCGGTCCGGTCGAGAGCGGGTCCGCGGACCGCTCAGACCGACGCGCGGGTGAAGCGGTCGTAGCCCTCGGCCTCCAGCTGCTCGGCCAGCTCCGGCCCGCCCTCCTCGGCGATCCGGCCGTCGACGAACACGTGCACGAAGTCCGGCTTGATGTAGCGCAGGATGCGCGTGTAGTGGGTGATCAGCAGCACCCCGCGGTCGGCCTGCTCGCGGAACCGGTTCACGCCCTCGGAGACGATCCGCAGGGCGTCGATGTCCAGGCCCGAGTCGGTCTCGTCGAGGACGGCCACCTTCGGGTCGAGCAGCTCCAGCTGCACGATCT
>DASSVD010000135.1:0-61863 GCA_035706365.1 Nocardioidaceae bacterium | reverse complement strand
CACTGTGCCCCGCCGCTCGGGAGAGAGCAGCCCGAGGTCCTCGTAGTGCCGGATCGTGCGCAGCGTGACGTCGTACTCCGCGGCCAGGTCGGCGATCGAGAAGGTGGCTCCGTCACTGCCCATCGCTGCCTCCTTGCGCGCCACGCCGCCCACGTTCTAGCCTTACGTTTACGTAAGCGTAAAGCATGTCGGAGCGAAAGGTCACCCCATGTCCCAGCCGTTCGAGCTCTCCCGCGAGCACGAGGAGTTCCGCCGCAGCGTCCGCGAGTTCGCCGAGGCCGAGATCGCGCCGCACGCCGCGCAGTGGGACAAGGACCACCACTTCCCGACCGACGTCGTGCAGAAGATGGGCGGGCTCGGCCTGTTCGGCCTCACCGCTCCGGAGGAGTACGGCGGCGCCGGGCTCGACGCCGACGCGGGCGGCTTCACGTCCTTGTGCCTGGCCATCGAGGAGATCGGCCGGGTCGACCAGTCGATGGGGATCACCCTCGAGGCCGCGGTCGGTCTGGGCATCAACCCGATCCTGACCTTCGGCACCGACGAGCAGAAGAACACGTGGCTCCCCGACCTGGTCGCCGGGCGCACGCTCGCCGGGTTCGGCCTCACCGAGCCGGGCGCCGGCTCCGACGCGGGTGCGACCAAGACCCGGGCCGAGCTCGTCGACGGCGAGTGGGTGGTCAACGGTTCCAAGCAGTTCATCACCAACTCCGGCTCCGACATCACCTCGCTGGTGACCGTGACCGCGCGCACGGGCACGCGGGAGGTCTCGACGATCATCGTCCCGTCCGGCACGCCGGGCTTCACGGCGGAGAAGGCCTACGACAAGCTCGGCTGGCACGCCTCGGACACCCACCCGCTCACCTTCGAGGACGTGCACGTCCCCGAGAGCAACCTGCTCGGCGAGCGCGGTCGCGGGTTCGCCCAGTTCCTGGCCACCCTCGACGATGGCCGCGTAGCGATCGCCGCCCTCGCCGTGGGCTGCATCCAGGCCTGCCTCGACCTTTCCCTGGAGTACGCCGGCGACCGGACCACCTTCGGCGTCCCCATCGGCAGCAAGCAGGGGGTTGCCTTCCAGATCGCCGACCTGCAGGTGATGCTCGACGCTTCCCGGATGCTCACCTACAGGGCCGCCGCGATGAAGGACGCCGGCGCGCCGATGAAGCAGTTCAAGCAGGCCGCCGCCGTCGCGAAGCTCTACGCCACCGAGGCCGCGGTGAGCGCCACCCGGATCGGCACGCAGATCTTCGGCGGCTACGGCTTCATGGAGGAGTACCCGATCACCCGCTTCTACCGCGACGCCAAGGTCCTCGAGATCGGCGAGGGCACCTCGGAGGTGCAGCGGATGCTGATCGCGCGGGGTCTGGGCCTGCCGGTGGAGTGACCTCGGCGGCCGCAGACGGTGTGCGTCGGGCGGCGGGGAAGTCGAGCTCGAAGACGCCCTGAGGCCCGGGTATGGCGGACACGCTGCCTCCGACCGTTGCGGCGATCCGACGGGACAGCGCCAGGCCGAGCCCGGCGCCGCCGTGACCGTCATCGCCCACACCCGGGACGAAGATGGACTCCTGGTCCTCGGCGCGCACCCCGCTGCCGTCGTCCCGCACCACGATCACGGCCCGATCGCCCCGGCGCGCCACCGCGATCCCCACCTCGTGCCGGGCGTGACGCACCGCGTTGTCGACCACCGGGGTCAAGGCAGCCAGCACCGCTCGCGCCGGCGCCGCGATGTACAACGAGGCGTCGGCCGGTGCCGGCACCACCTTGACTCCGGGGCGCGGAGGCACCCGCGGGGCCAGCTCGGCGAGGATCTCCCCTGCCGCGCAGCGGCCGTGCCCGGCATGCGTCGACCGGGCCAGCTCGAGCATCGTGCGGATCGCCTCGTCCATACGGTCGGTCGCCGCGACGATGGCGTGCAGCTGCTCGTCGCGGGCAAGCGGGTCCACGCCGATGGCCAGCTGCGCCTCGGCCCGGATCACCGAGAGCGGGGTGCGCAACTCGTGCGCCATGTCGTCGGTGAGCATGCGCTCGGTGTGCAGCGCCTCCCTGATGCGGTCCAGCATGGCGTCCAGCGTGCCGCCGAGCCGGGATATCTCGTCGACCGGCGGCCCCAGGCCGAAGCGGCCGTCCGTCCGGTTCAGCCGCCACTCGTCGGCCCGCCGCAGCATGGTGCGGACCTGGACGAGCGTGCGCCGCGCCGCGAATCCCGCGGACAGCCCGGACGCGCCGACGGCGAACACCGCCAGGGCGCCGGCAAGCAGCACGCCGCGATGCTCAGCGTCCTCGTACGGCCGCAGGTCCAGGCCCCCCACGATCACGGCCCTCACGCCGTCGACGAGGACCGGGCGGCCGAGGAGCAAGGTCCTTCCCGAGATCTCGAGGGTCCGCTCCTCGCGGGCATGTCCCAGGGCAGTGACCGGCCGAGCCAGGCTCGGCGGGATGGGCTCACCCACGAGTTCGCCGCGGGCATCGAAGACCCAGATCCCGTGGCCGAGCGCCGCGGCGGCCGGCGTGAGCCGGACCGACCTCTCGGCCGCCGGCTGCAGGGTGGCCGCGACAGCGCGGGTGCGGTCCCGGAGGAGGGCGGCTGCGTCGCCCTCGGTGGACCGGGTCAGCAGCTCATGGACGCCGAGCACGAGGACACACATCGCGACCGCAGTCGTGGCCATGGTCAGCAGCACCAGCCGGGCGCGGAGGGAAGGGGATCTCAGCGCCATACGTACCCGACCCCTCGCACCGTCTCGATACCGCCGGGCGGGCCATCGAGGCTGACCAGCTTCTCCCGCAGACGACGGATGTATGAGTCGAGGGTGTTCTCGTGGACGCTGGCACCCGGGGGCCAGGCGGCCGCCACCAGCGCCTGCCTCCTGACCACCTCACCGGGCCGGGACAGCAGCCGGCCGACCAACCTGTACTCGATCGGCGTGAGGGCGACCGCGCGCTCGCCGAGGGCGACCCCGTGGCGGTCCGGGTCGAGTCGCAACCCGCGGTTCGTCGCGGTATCTCCCGCCCTGCGGCGGGCGAGTGCGGCGACGCGGACGAGCAGCTCGGGAAGCTCGAACGGCTTGGTCAAGTAGTCGTCCCCGCCGGACTGGAAACCGGAGATCTTGTCGTGCAGTGCGTCGAGGGCGGTGAGGAACAGCACGGGCGTGGTCAGCCCGGCGGCTCGCAGCGCCAGGCAGACGTCGCGGCCGTCGGAGTCGGGGAGCCCGACGTCGATCACGGTCACGTCCGGGGTCGCGGAAGGGAAGCCTCGTACCGCCTCCTGCCCGGTGCGCGCCAGGACGACCGAGTGGCCCTCGGCGCGGAACGCCCGGGCGAGGACCGACCTCAGCGCCTCATCATCCTCGCAGAGGGCGATGGTCCACACGCCCTCCACGATAGGCAGGCGGCTGCCGGCCCCGTAGGGAATCCACGATGTCCCGGGCCCCGCGCACGGCAACGCGCAGGCTCTGCGCAGGCACGGTCCGTACGCCGCCGTCGTGCAATGCCAGGAGTGTCAGGATTGCGCCGGCGCGTTCGGCGGCCGAAGGCGGCCGACACGCCGGGCAGCGACCTGGGGCGTGCCCCAGCAGGTCGGCGCAGGCGTCGAGCAGACCGAGGCGGTAAGCCCGCCTGGTCAGCCGGACCCCCGCCGCGCGCACTGCGGCGTCGGCGTTGTGCGGCGCCCGGGCGATACGGGCCATAGACAGCATCGGAAGGTCGGCTGCGGAATCGCCGACCGCGAGCACGACCTCGGCGCCGTCCAGACGCAGGGCCAGCGCCCGAAGACCTTCGGCCTTGTCCAGCCGCCCCACCGTGACGTCGGTCTGGCTCTGGCCGTGCACCACGTGCAGGCGGGGGTCGGTCAGGAGCGGCACGGCCAGCACGGCGTCCTCCGGCAGCCGGCGACCGTTGAGGCGTGCCCGCACGCAGTACCGGTGCCGTGTGTCGACGTCGTAACCGGCTTGGCCCAGTCCCGAGCGCACTCGTTCGAGCAGGAGGCGCTCTTCGGTGCTGCGCAGGTCCTCCACGGTCCCGTCACGTGCGTCGTAGACGGCCGCGCCGTACTCCGCCACACCGCCGACCAGCCCGAACGCCGCGCACCGGTCGCGCACGTCCCCGAGGCTGCGACCGGTCGCGAGCACGGGTGCGTACCCGTGCGTGCGCAGCGCGGCCAGCGCCAGGACGCCGGCCGGTCCGGCAGCGGGGTACCCCAGCCGGTCGGTCTCGAGCACCCCGTCCAGGTCCACGGCACACAGCGGAGCCCCGGACGTCGGTGGCGGGGCTGCGGCGAGGTAGTGACCGGCCAGGTACTCGTGGACCGCGTCGGCGCACAGGTCGCCGGCCCTCGCCGGGTCCACCTCGCCCGCCCGGAGGGCGTGGAACGCCTGCGCCAGCCGGTACAGCAGCCACCGTTCGTCGTCGACCTCATCGCCGGTGAACCGGCTGTAACTCGCGCGAAGCCGGCGCGCCAGGGTGGCGCTCGGAGCGGTGCCGAGGGCCGCGGCCAGGTCCGAGACCGGGTCGTAGGAGTAGGTCTCGAGGTGGCTGAACGCGCCTTCGTGGAAGTCCACGGTCAGGACGGCGCCGGGACGGGACGGGTCGGTGTACCACGTCCGCGACATGGTCGCCCCATCCACCACGCTCGGCCGGGGAGAGCGCAGCAGAGCCGAGACGAGCGGGCCGACGACAGTCGCCTGGGCGACCGGTGCCAGTGGCCCGAACAGGCGGCTCAGCTCCCGTGCCACCACCTCCCACGCGGGTCCGCGACCGCTGAGCCGCGGGGTGAGGTCCTCCGCCGCTGGCAGCCGGGTTCGCCGCGCGGCGAGATACCCGGCCACGCGGTCGGCGTACGTCGCCTCGTCCACGGGGCCGGGCAGCTGCGGCAGCCCGGCCCGGTAGAGCAGGCCGTCGGAGAACCCGAAGACCTGCGGTACCCAGTCGGGGAGCTGTTCGGCGACGGCCACGGCGCGCCGTCCGAGGTAGCCGGAGCCGGCTCCTTCCACCACCAGGTCGATCCGCTCCGGTCTCCCGGTCACCCGATCCGTCACGTCGACCGAGTACCGACCGGACAGGTGCCCTCGTGGTGCGGGGCCCGTCGGCTCCGCCCGACGTCGGCAGGCGTCGACCCGCCACCGGGGTCGGAGCCGGGCCAGCTCCCCGGCGACGTGGTCGGTGTCCAGGTGCCGGTGGACCGTGAGGGCGGAACGCGGCTGGACCACCGAGGGGCGGCCACGCAGAAAGGGTGGGACGGTGTCGGTCTCGGCCGCGAGCGGCAGGGCGAGCACCACCCGGGCTGCCGGGACTCCGGCGGCCGTGACCGCGTCTGCGGTGGCGGCGACGGACCGTCCGGTCACCGGAGGGTCGTCGACGATCACCACCGTCCCGCCTGCGCTGCCGATCGCGCGCAGTACGTTGCGTTCGAAGCGGCGCCACCGCTGGCCCGGGCGGTGGGTGAGCAGCTCGACGTGCCGTACCCCCCTCGCCCGCAGCGAGGCGACGAGGAGGGGCGCGAGGTAGCTGCCGGACGTGCGCACCCCCACCACACAGGTCGGTTCGGCCTCGAGGACGCGCTCCGCGAGGAGCTTCCGACCGAGCCAGTCCATGTCGTCGGGGTGCAGGTCGAAGTCCCGGAAGCACGCCGGGATCCGGACGACGTCGTCGCCGACCAGGGTGGGCACCTGGACGACTCCGGTCAGCATGCGGTCGATGCCCGCCCTGTCGACCCGGTGTCGCGGGCCCTGGACCGCCGCCGCCAGCTGCAGGGTCAGACGGGCGGTGGCTCGCCTCGCCGCGGTCAGGGCCGCAGTCGTGCTCGGTCGCTCCAGCAGGCGCCCACCCGTCGCGGCGGTCTCGGCCAGCGTTCCTGCCCAGTGCCGCGGGGGCGACGACCGGCTGCGCAGGTAGACCGCGGCGCGTCGCAGCTGCAGCGGGTCATCGTGCATCCGGTCCTCGACCAGCTGGAGGAGGCCGGCGCTGAGCAGGAAGGCATCCAGCCAGTCCCGAGAGGCGATGCAGCGCGACAGCGCCGGCATCATCCGTTCCGCGGTCATCAGCAGGTCGGTGACCTGGAGTCCGGGGCTGCCGCCCGACGGGAACGGCGCGGCGGCGGCGCTGCTCCCACAGCTGAGCTGATCCACGGTGGCCCGGTCCGGCATGGGCACACGCTGACACGGCTTGTCTGCAAATAACCTGACTGCGTGCGGCAGCTGACTCCGGCCGGTGCTCAGCGGGCGCGGGGCCGGGTGCGCACGAGGGAGGTCCCGGCAGCGACAGTCACCTGACCCACGAGCCACGCCACCGCGGCACCGATGATGCCGAGGGGCGGGACCAGCAGCCAGGTGAGCCCCAGCACGAGGGCACACAGCGTCACCATCGTGGCCACGATCGTGCTCATCCGCCGGTCGACGCGGGCCCGGCTCACGGTCAGGGCCACGACGGCGTTGGGAAGCGTGGACAGCGCCAACAGCCTCAGGGTGCCGGCGCCCTCGGCGGCGTACCAGTGGCCGAAGAGCGCCAGGACCTGGGGCGCAAACGAGACCAGGACCGCTGCCACGGGGCTCAGCAGGGCGAGGGAGGCCCACAGCACCCGGGCGTGGTGCTCGCGCACCCGTGACGGCTGCCGGACCCCGTGCACCACCAGCGCCTGGCCCAGCGCGGTCGGGACGCCGTAGAGCACCAGGCAGATGGACCACGCCAGCGCGAACGCGGCGGCGTGCTCCGCGTCGGTGAGGTTGAGCACGAGGATCGGCACCAGTGTCGTGCACGCGATCCAGGCGAGCGCACCGACATAGTCGGGACCGGCGAACCGAACCAGCTCCCGCAACGACGGCAGCCCGGCCAGCGCCTCGCTGGGATCGTCCGGCCACGCAGCTGCGGGCCTGCGGAACACGAACCAGAATCCGGCTGCCACGGCGACGACCATGGCCGCGGTCCACGCCAGCCACACGCCCGAGGCCGGCGCGAGCAGCACCAGCGGCAGGAGCAGCACCAGCTTCAAGGAGTTGAAGATCTGGTTGGTCAGCGTCGTGGTGCCGGGCCGGCCGAGCGCGACCAGGACGCTGCCCTGCATCACCATCACCGACCAGCCCGCGCAGGCGAGCACGAAGCTGACCGCCAGCGGGGCCTGCCCCAGCAGCGGCACCAGGCCCGGTGTCCACAGGGCGAGCCCGGCGAGGAAGATCCCTGCGGCCGCGGCGCTCAACCCGGCGCCGACCAGGTAGGCGACCCCCACGAGGCGCCCGCCGGCCCGTCCGGCGGTGGGCACGAAGCGGAGCAACGAGCTCATCAGGTTGAGCTGGGCGACGCCGGCCAGGAACATCATCGCCGAGATCGCCGTCGTGTTGATGCCGACCACGTCGGGTCGGTACAGCCGCGCCGCAAGCAGCCAGAACCCCACACCGAGCACGGCGGTCACCACGGAGTTGAGCACCAGCACGTAGCCGGACCGCAGGACCGGCTGGGCCCACTGACCGGCCAGCCGCTGATGGGTGGCGGCGATCAGCTCGGACACCGTCATGCTCGCCTCGACTACCGGGCCGCCAGGCGGCCCATCCGGGTACCGGGCAGCAACGCTACGCGAGAGGCTCCGCGCCGGGGAATGCTTCGGTCGCACTACGCGGGTGGGGGTCCGGGGCTGCCGGTGGAGTGATCGGCCGGCCACTAGGCTGGTTGCATGGGCCACCGACTTCGACGCCTCGCCTCCGAGGCGGCGAAGTTCCTCACCGTCGGCGGGGTGGCCACCTTCGTCGCGCTGCTGATCTTCAACGGCCTGGTCCACGGCTACTTCGGGGGCCCCGGGCCGATGCACGAGCAGCCGCTGCCGGCGTACGTGCTGGCCAACACGGTCGGCATGCTGGTCAGCTACCGCGGCAGCCGGTCGTGGGCGTTCCGCCACCGTGAGGCGGTCGGTCCGGCCGGCGGTCGTGTCGCCTACTTCGTGATCAACACGCTGTCGATGGCGATCCCGCTGCTGTGCCTGGCCTTCAGCCGCTACGTGCTCGACCACGACGACCCGGTCTCGGACAACATCGCCGCCAACGTGGTCGGTCTCGCACTGGGCACCGCCGCGCGGTTCTGGGCGATCCGCGAGTTCATCTTCATCCACCCGACGAAGGCCGCCGCCCGGGGGATGCAGCGCACCGGCTCCTGACTACAGCAGCCGCCGCACCAGCGCCCAGTACGCCGCGGCCGCGCGGTCCAGCATCGGCGGGGGACGGAGGCCGAGCTCCTCGCCCGGGGCGAACCGGCTCTCCAGCCGCGCGGCAAGGGCGGCGTCGCCGCGCCGGCGTGCCGACTGCACCGCGCTGCGCCGTTCCCGCAGCACCCGGCCGTGCCGCAGCAGCCACCACCAGCCGCGCACCTTCTCGCGCCACCAGCCCTGCCGCAGCGCCACGGCCAGTAGCGCCACCTCCAGCGCGACCAGCGGCAGCGCGAGCAGCGCCAGCGTCCGCGCCTCGTAGCAGGTCAGCAGCATCACGAGCCGGTTGCGTTCGAGCAGGTGGAGCTTCAGCGGGTTGCGGGAGAACTCGTAGCGGTGCAGCACCACCGCGTCGGGCACGTAGCGGACCGCCCACCCCCGCTGCCAGCAGCGCAGGCTGAGCTCGGCGTCCTCGCAGTAGGCGAACATCTCCTCCCAGAACCCGCCCAGCGCCTGCCAGGTCTCGCGCCGGCACGCCATCGCCGCTCCGCTGGCACTCGCCACGTCGCGCTCCGCCTGGTGCTGCGTTGCTGGATCGCCCAGTCCGCCGGCCCAGGACAGGCCGAGGAAGTGCAGCGGGTTGCCGGCCGCGTTGACCACCTCCGGCCGGTCCAGCAGCCGCACGCTGCCGGTGGCCAGGCCCACCGCCGGGTCGTCGAGCGCCGCAGCCAACGCGGCCAGCGCGTCGGGGCGCACGATCGCGTCGCCGTTCACCAGCGCGAGCACCGGCGCGGTGGCGTGGTCCGCCCCGAGGTTGCAGCCCCCGGCGAAGCCGGTGTTGCGTCCTGGCCGCAGCACGGTGACGCCGGCACGGTCGCCCAGCTGCTTCACCGCGTCGGTGGTGCAGCCGTTGTCCACCAGCACCACGTCGCAGTCGACGCCGCGCGAGGCGAGCAGCGCCTCCACGCAGTCGACCAGCATCGGCTCGGGGCCGTAGGCCAGCACCACCGCCGACACCCGCGGCGTGGGGGCGGAGCTCATCCGGCTCCCGCGTCGCCGGACGACCCGGCTTCGGTGTCCCCGGGCGCCCCCTCATCCGACGGGGCACGCCGCTTCTGCTCCAGCTCCATCCGCAGCAGCGCCACCTCCTCCGCGAGGGTGCGCGTGCGGTCCTCCAGGCGCCCCAGCTCGTAGGAGTGGTGGATGCTGACCACCAGCAGCACCAGGCTGGCGCCGAAGAAGAGCAGGTTCGCCGGGACCTCGACGCCGATCAGGTCCGCGGCCCACAGCAGCACCCCGGGGAAGACCGCGATGAGCAGCGTGGTCAGGGCGACCAGCACCCAGAAGATCGCGTACTTCTCCCGCAGCCGGTGGCGCCGCAGCATCTCGAAGAGCACCACGAGGGTCACCAGCGACCCGGTCAGCCCGAGCACCAGGTTCGCGTTCATGCCGGTCCCACCCGTGACTCCAGCTCGGTCGGCCAGCGGCGTACCAGGGCCAGGCCCAGCGCGACCACCGCGCGACCGAGGTAGACCGTGGTCCGCACCGGCGACTGGCTCGCCCGCCCGGCGGCGCGGCTGCGCATCGCCACCGGCACCTGGGCGACACGGCACCCGGTACGCAGCGCGATCACCAGCGACTCCACGGTGTCGCCGAGGTACTCCGCCGGGTAGTGCGTCGCGAACACCGCCATCGCCCGCCGGTCCGCGGCCCGGAAGCCGCTGGTCACGTCGGACAGCCGGTGCCCGGCCAGCCGGGACAGCGCGGCGGCCAGCAGCAGCATCGCCCAGCGCCGCGGCCCGCGCGCGGGGTAGTCGCCCACTCCGGCGAACCGGGCACCGATCACCACGTCGGCGTCGGCCAGCGCCTCCAGCAGCGCCTCGATGTACGCCGCGTCGTGCTGTCCGTCGGCATCGACCTGGACGACCGCGTCGTACCCGCGGCGCATCGCGTAGCGGTACCCGGCCCGCATCGCCCCGCCGACGCCGAGGTTGTAGGGCAGCCGGCACACCAGCGCCCCGGCACGCTCGGCGACCGTCGCGGTCGCGTCGCCGGAGCCGTCGTCGACCACGAGCACGTCGGCACCCGGCTGAGCGGCTCGGACCTCGGCGACGACCTGTCCCACGGTCCCGGCCTCGTTGAACGCCGGGACCACCACGAGCACCCGCCGCGAGGCTGGGGAGGATGCGGGCATGCGGGCCATCGTAGACGGCGGGTGCTTCAATGACCGGCATGAGACTGCTGGTCACCGGAGGGGCCGGGTTCATCGGCTCGCACTACGTGCGCGGCGTGCTCGGCGACGCCTGGGCCGGCCCCCGCCCCGACTCGGTGGTGGTCCTCGACAAGCTCACCTACGCCGGGAACCTGGCCAACCTCGAGCCGGTCCGCGAAGACCCCCGGCTCCGCTTCGTGCGCGGCGACGTCGTGGACGCCGCTCTCGTCGACCGGCTGGTCGCGCACGCCGACGCGGTGGTGCACTTCGCCGCCGAGTCGCACGTGGACCGCTCCATCGCGTCGGGCGGGGAGTTCGTCGCCACCAACGTGCTTGGCACGCACACGCTGCTCGAGGCGGCGACCCGGCACCGGGTCGACCGCTTCCTGCACGTA
The DNA here is from genome assembly GCA_035706365.1 of Nocardioidaceae bacterium. GTDB lineage: Bacteria > Actinomycetota > Actinomycetes > Propionibacteriales > Nocardioidaceae > Nocardioides_C. Next base: position 51,140 of record DASSVD010000135.1, on the reverse strand, counting down.
TCGACCGACGAGGTCTACGGCTCGGTCGAGTCCGGCTCGTGGTCCGAGGAGCAGCCGGTCGCCCCGAGCTCGCCGTACTCCGCGTCGAAGGCGGGCAGCGACCTGCTGGTGGCCGCCTACCACCGCACCCACGGGCTGGACGCCTGCATCACCCGCTGCTCCAACAACTACGGCCCCTACCAGTACCCGGAGAAGCTGATCCCGCTGTTCGTCACCCGGCTCCTGGACGGCGGCACCGTCCCGCTGTACGGCGAGGGCGACCAGGTGCGCGACTGGCTCCACGTCGACGACCACTGTCGCGGGATCCACCTCGCCCTGCACCGCGGCCGGGCAGGGGAGACCTACCACCTCGGCGGGGGCACCGAGCTGACCAACAAGGAGCTCACCGGCCGGCTGCTCGACGCGCTCGGCGCAGGCTGGGAGCAGGTCGAGCAGGTCCCCGACCGGCCCGGGCACGACCGCCGCTACAGCCTGGACATCACCAAGGCGACCCGCGAGCTGGACTACCGGCCGGCGATCTCCCTCGACGAAGGCCTCGAGCAGACGGTGGCGTGGTACCGCGACAACCGCGCCTGGTGGGAGCCGCTCACTCGCGACGCAGGCAGCTGAGCCCGCGCAGGTCGAACGCCCGGCCGTAGCCGGCGTCGGCGACCCGGTCCAGCGCCTCCACGTCGTCGGCGGGCAGGCAGACCAGGCTCACGTCCAGGATCTCCAGCGAGCGGCGCGTGCGGGGCCGGGTGAGCAGGTCGTCCTCGGACTCGGCCTTGACCAGCCGCAGGAACAGCCCGCGGCGTTGCCGGTGCGCCTCCTCGGACTCCTCCAGCCCGCGCAGGTAGTAGCGACGCGGCACGACCGCGAACGTCTCGGTGGTCAGCAGCGGCAGCGTCTTCATCGTCTTCGCCGGCAGCAGCACCGGCCCCGGCCCCGGCGCCAGCTCGGCGACCCGCACCGCGGCAGGCAGCGCGCCCAGGTGCCACTTCCACGTCGGGCGGGCGGTCACCCGACCACCCACCTCGCCGCTCCACAACGGCGTCCCGGCGTTGCCCAGCACCGCGACGATCGCCACGGCCACCGCGGCCGGCACCGTCACCCGGAGCACCGTGCCGATCCAGCCCGGAGCGGGTGGTGCCGGGGCGGTGAGCAGCAGCCCCGCGAGCACCGGCAACGGCGCGACGAGCAGCAGCCGGTAGAGGATCGGTCCGGCACCGGTAGCCGCGTTCAGCAGCTCCATCACGCCGGGCACCAGCACCGTCACCGAGGCCAGGCACGCGCACGCTGTCAGCGCCCGGGCCGCCGCCGAGCCGAGCAGCAGCGGCGCCACCACGAGCGCGAACGCCAGCAGCCCGACCACGGCCGGGTCCTCCCCGAACACCCGCGCGAACACGCGGGCAGGATCCTGGGCGCGCGGGTTCGCCCCGCCGACCTCGGCACCGGCCAGCAGGACCACGAGCCCGCCGGCCACCGGCACCGCTGCCACGGCCACCGCGCCGGCGAGCAGGGCGACCCGCGCGCGCCGCAACAGCAGCCCCGCGAGCACCGCGGCCGCGGCCACCGCCGGCGCCAGCAGCACCGAGGTGGGAGTCAGACCCAGCAGGGCGACCCCGCAGGCGACCAGCAACACCAGGGCACCGAGCCGGCCGCGCAGCCGCTCGGCCCGCCCCAGCCGGGTCAGCAGCACCCACACCACGGGCAGCACCACCCACAGCGCCAGCACCTTGCCCTGCCACATCCGGGCGAACCCGAAGTCGCCGGCCACACCGGTTGCGCACCACAGCACCGTCGCGAAGCTCCCGGCCAGGGCGAGCAGCGCCCGCACCGGGGCGGCCGGCGCCCACGCCCGGACCAGCCGCCAGGTCGCCCAGCCGCCGAGCAGGCAGCCCAGCGGTTGGGCGACCAGGTAGGACATCGTCCCGGCCGACGTTCCGACCAGGTGCGCGAGCGCCCCGATCAGCCCCTCCACCGAGGCCAGCGGCAGGCCACCGCCGTAGGTGTCGGGGTAGGTGAGCGGGCCGAACATCGTGTCCCGCAGCGCGAACGTGCCGTGCTCGGCGGTCCACACCGACCGGTTCACGTAGTAGATGTCGTCCGCGGACGGGTTGAGCACGTACATCATCGCGGCGGCCAGCCCCACGACGAGCAGCCCGGCGACCAGGTGGGCCCAGCCCGGCAGGTCCGGGGGCGGCTCGGCGCACTCCGGCACCGACCTCCGGCGTACGCCGACGGCTGCGAGCAGGGCCACCAGCACGCCGGCCAGCAACACTCCCCACACGGCGTCGAAGTCCACCGCGGACTCGCCGGCGTCGTAGGTGGCGGTGAACCGCGCGGCCAGCACGGCCGCGACCGCCCCCAGGATCACGGTCACGACGACGACCCCGCGGCCCACCGGCACCGGCAGCATCCGCGGTCCCGGCGGCCCGGGCGGTCCCGGCGGCCTCGGCGCCATCGACGACCCGTCCGGATCGGCAACCCGGCCGCGCAGCTGCAGTACCAGCGTCGCGGCCACGCTCAGCACCGCCAGCGGCAACCACACCTGTGCGGTCACCCAGGCGTCGAGCCGGCCGAACAGCGCGACCTCGTAGCAGACGGTCCACAGTGCGAAGGCCAGAATCGTCCCGTCGAGGACCGCGTCCGCGGCCGTGACCAGACGCCTCACCGGCGGCCCTCGTCACGCCCCAGGCAGGTGTCGTAGTCCGACAGCAGCCCGGCCCCGCGCACCTGCTCCAGGCTCGGGGCTGCGGCGTCCTTGTCCGAGCGCAGCGGCGGCAGCCGCCGGCCCTCCCCGTCCCGCAGCTGCGGCCAGTCGATGGCCAGCTCCGGGTCGAACGCGTCCACCCCGTGCTCGCGCTCCGGCGTGTAGGGGGCGTCGCACAGGTAGGCGACCACGCTGGCGTCCTCCAGCGCGAGGAAGCCGTGCCCGACCCCGACCGGAACGTGCACCGCGGTGCGGTTGGCGGCGTCGAGGCGCACCGCGTCCCACCGGCCGTACGTCGGGGAGCCGGGGCGCAGGTCGACGACCACGTCGTGCACGGCCCCGTGCAGGCAGCTGACGTACTTGCCCTGCCCGGGTGGCACCTGCGAGAAGTGCACGCCGCGCAGCGTCCCCCGCGCGGACACCGAGCAGTTCGCCTGCGCCAGCGCGAAGCCATGGCCGGCGGCCTCCTCGAACCGGTCGGCGCGGAACCACTCGGCGAAGGACCCGCGCACGTCCTCGTGGACCTCGGGGAGCACGGCGAAGGCGCCGGCGACAGTCAGCTCACGGGTGCGCATTGGCTTAGGGTACGAAGCGCCCCCAACTCCTCGCGGAAGGCAGCACCGGATGCGCTGGCTGGTCACCGGAGCCGGCGGGATGCTCGGCCACGACGCCGTCCGCGTCCTGCGCGAGCGTGCCCACGAGGTCACGGCCGCCGATCGGCGAGCCCTCGACGTCATGGACCCCCGGGCAGTGACCGCCGCCGTCGCCGGCCACGACGTGGTGTGGAACTGCGCGGCGTTCACCGCGGTGGACGCGGCCGAGGAGGACGAGGACGCCGCCTGGGCCGTCAACGCGGCGGCACCGGCCACGCTGGGTGCGGCCTGCGCCGCACAGGGCGCGCGGCTGGTCCAGGTCAGCACCGACTACGTCTTCGACGGCGCCTCCAGCGCGCCCTACCCGGAGGGCGCCGAGCTCGCGCCGCGCTCGGCGTACGGACGGACCAAGGCGGCCGGGGAGCAGGCCGTGCGCGAGCTGTTGCCCGACGACCACCTGGTGGTGCGCACCGCCTGGCTCTACGGCGCCCACGGGCGCTGCTTCCCACGCACGATCGCCCGGCTGGCACGCGAGCGCGGCCGGGTGCAGGTGGTCGACGACCAGCACGGCCAGCCGACCTGGACCTGCGACGTGGCCGACCTGGTGGTGCGGCTGGTGGAGCATCAGGTGCGGGCGGGCACCTACCACGCCACGGCATCGGGAAGCACGACCTGGGCCGGCTTCGCCCGCGAAGTCGTCGCCGCGGACGGGGGAGACCCGCAGGCGGTGCAGCCGGTCACCACCACGGCGTTCCCGAGGCCGGCCCCGCGCCCGGCGTACTCCGTGCTCGGGCACGACGCCCTCACCGCGGCCGGGGTGAGGCCGATCGGCCCGTGGCGCGAGCGCTGGGCGTGCGCGGCGGGCGAGGTGCTCAGCGACCTCGGGCGTCCTCGAGAAGGTTGAGCAGGTAGTCGCCGTAGCCCGAGCGGGACAGCCGGTGCGCCCGCTCGGCGAGCTCGTCGTCGGTGAGGAACCCCTGCCGCCACGCGATCTCCTCCGGGGCGCCGATCTTGAGTCCCTGGCGCGCCTCGATGGTACGGATGAAGTTGCTGGCGTCGTTCAGCGAGTCGACCGTGCCGGTGTCCAGCCAGGCCGTGCCGCGCTCGAGCACCTCCACCTGCAGCCGGCCGCGCTCGAGGTAGGTGCGGTTCACGTCGCTGATCTCGAGCTCACCGCGTGCCGACGGCCGTAGCCCGCGGGCGATCTCGAGCACGTCGTTGTCGTAGAAGTACAGGCCCGGGACCGCGAAATGGCTGCGGGGGCGCTGCGGCTTCTCCTCCAGCGAGACGGCGCGGCCCTCGGCGTCGAGCTCGATCACGCCGTACGCCGAGGGGTCGTGCACGTAGTAGCCGAACACCGCCGCCCCCTCGAGGCCGCGGAAGCGGGAGAGCCGGCGGCCGAAGCCAGGCCCGTGGAAGATGTTGTCACCGAGGACCAGAGCGCACTCCCGGTCGCCGACGAAGTCCGCGCCGATCGTGAACGCCTGCGCCAGCCCGTCCGGGGAGGGCTGCTCGGCGAAGCGCAGGTCGATGCCGAACTGCGACCCGTCGCCCAGCAGGCGGCGGAACGCCGGCGCCTCGTGCGGCGTGGTGATCACCAGGACCTCGCGGATCCCGGCCAGCATCAGCGTCGAGAGCGGGTAGTAGACCAGCGGCTTGTCGTAGACCGGCACCAGCTGCTTGCTGACGCCGAGGGTGATCGGGTGCAGCCGGGAGCCGGTGCCGCCGGCGAGCAGGATGCCGCGCATCTCAGCGCTCCGCCGGGCACCACAGGTCGGTCCAGGCGACACCGAGCTCGGCGGTCATCGTGCGCAGCAGCGGCAGGCTGATCCCGACCACGCAGTGGGGGTCGCCCTCGATGCCGGTCACGAACGCGCCGCCGAGCCCGTCCAGGGTGAACGCCCCCGCCACGTGCAGCGGCTCGCCGGTCGCGACGTAGGCGTCGATCTCGGCATCGTCGAGCTCGGCGAAGTGCACCACGGTGTCGGCGGCCCGGGACAGCTCCCGGCCGTCGGCGGTGTCGATCAGGCAGTGCCCGGTGTGGAGTACGCCGCTGCGCCCGCGCATGGACCGCCAGCGGCGTACCGCCTCGTCCGCGTCGGCCGGCTTGCCGTGGATCTCGCCGTCGAGCTCGAGCACCGAGTCGCAGCCGACCACCAGCGGCGGCTCCTGCCCGTCCTGCGGGCGGGACTCCACCTCGTCGGCGACGGCGCGCGCCTTGAGCCGGGCGAGCTCCTCGGCCAGGCCGGCCGGGTCGTCGAGCCGCACCTGCGACTCGTCGACCCCGGAGACGACCACCTCCGGGTGCACCCCCGCGCTGCGCAGGGTGGCCAGGCGCGCCGGGGAGGCGGAGCCGAGCACCAGCCGGCGGGCCGGACGGCTCACCGGGGAAGTCCGCTGGCGCGCCAGGCGCCGGGCCCGTGCGGGAAGGTGGTGCGCAACCGCCGGCGCGGCGCCGACCACTGCGAGCGCGGCCGATCCGTCTGCGACGCAGCGGCGGAGGCCGAGGCCGCCGACACGGCGTGCAGCACCACGGTGAGCGCGGCCAGCTCCTCCGCGGAGGGGTCGCCGCGGACCACCCGCAGAGCCGGGCGCTCCTCGGGAGCGCCCGCCTCGCCGCCGCTCACAGCGGGATGTTCCCGTGCTTCTTGGGCGGGAGCGTCTCGCGCTTGGAGCGCAGGATGCGCAGCGCGCGGACGATCTCGGTGCGGGTCTCGTGGGGGTGGATCACCGCGTCGATGTAGCCGCGCTCCGCGGCGAGGTAGGGGTTGGCGAGGTGGTCCTCGTACTCCGTGACCAGCTCGGCGCGGCGCGCCTCGGGGTCGGCGGCCTCCTTCAGGTCGCCGCGGTAGAGGATGTTCACCGCGCCCTGGGCACCCATCACCGCGATCTGGGCGGTTGGCCAGGCGACGTTCATGTCGGCGCCGAGGTGCTTGGACCCCATCACGTCGTAGGCGCCGCCGTAGGCCTTGCGGGTGATCACCGTCAGCAGCGGCACGGTGGCCTCGGCGTAGGCGTAGATCAGCTTCGCGCCGCGCCGGATGATGCCGTTCCACTCCTGGTCGGTGCCGGGCAGGAACCCGGGCACGTCGACGAAGGTCAGCACCGGCACGTTGAACGCGTCGCAGGTGCGCACGAAGCGGGCCGCCTTCTCCGAGGCGTCGATGTCGAGGGTGCCGGCCAGCTGCATCGGCTGGTTGGCCACGACGCCGACCGGGCGGCCCTCGACCCGGCCGAAGCCGACCACCATGTTGGGGGCGAACAGCGCCTGCACCTCGAGGAACTCGGCGTCGTCGACGACCGCCTCGATCACGGTGTGGATGTCGTAGGGCTGGTTCGGCGAGTCCGGGATCAGCGAGTCCAGCGCCAGGTCGGTGTCGTCGACCTCGAGCGTCGCGACCTCGTCGTAGGACGGTGGCTCGTCGAGGTTGTTCTGCGGCAGGTAGGAGACCAGCGCACGCACGTAGTCGATCGCGTCGGACTCGTCGGCGGCCAGGTAGTGCGCGTTGCCGGACTTGGTGTTGTGCGACCGCGCCCCGCCCAGGTCCTCCATCGAGACGTCCTCGCCGGTGACGGTCTTGATCACGTCGGGGCCGGTGATGAACATGTGGCTGGTCTGGTCGACCATCACGGTGAAGTCGGTGACCGCGGGGGAGTAGACCGCCCCGCCGGCGCAGGGGCCCATGATCAGGCTGATCTGCGGGATCACGCCCGAGGCGTGCACGTTGCGGCGGAAGATCTCGCCGTACAGACCGAGCGAGACGACGCCCTCCTGGATCCGCGCGCCGCCGGAGTCGTTGATGCCGATGATCGGGCAGCCGGTCTTCATCGCCAGGTCCATCACCTTGACGATCTTCTCGCCGAACACCTGGCCCAGGGATCCGCCGAAGACGGTGAAGTCCTGCGCGAACACGCACACCTGGCGGCCCTCGATGGTGCCGTAGCCGGTGACCACGCCGTCGCCGTACGGACGGTTCTTCTCCATGTCGAACGCGGTCGAACGGTGCCGGGCCAGCTCGTCGAGCTCCACGAAGCTGTCCTCGTCGAGCAGCTCGACCACCCGCTCGCGGGCGGTCTTCTTGCCCTTGGCGTGCTGCTTCTCCACGGCCCGGGCGGAGCCAGCGTGGACCGCCTCCTCCAGCCGCCGGTCCAGGTCGGCGAGCTTGCCGGCGGTGGTGTGGATGTCCACGTCGCCGCTGTCGGGCACCTCGGTGCCGCCCATGTCCGCGGCTGCGGGATCGACTGCCTGACTCATCGGGTGGTTCGCCTCCTCGTGGTCGCCTGCGTCAATCTAGTGCCTGTGCGCTTCGACGACCTCTCCCGCCCACCCCTGGACGCTGCCGCGCTCACCTCGGCGCTGACCCGGGAGGGCTCGGTGTGGCGGCGGGTGGAGGTGCTGCCGGAGGCGGGCTCGACCAACGCCCTGGTCACCGAGCGGGCACGGGCCGGGGAGGCCCCCGGCCTGGTGCTGGTCGCCGAGCACCAGACCGCCGGGCGCGGACGGCTGGACCGCACCTGGGTCACCCCGGACCGGGCGGCGCTGACCTTCTCGATGCTGCTCGAGCCGGTGGGCGTGCCCGCGGCCCGCTGGCCGTGGCTGCCGCTGCTGGTCGGCATCGCAGTGGCGGAGGCGGTACGCCGCGTCGCCGAGGTGGACGCGTCCTTGAAGTGGCCCAACGACGTGCTGGTCGGCGACCGCAAGCTGGCCGGGGTCCTGCTGGAGCGGGTCGAGCGGCCCGACCAGAACCCGGCCGCGGTCCTCGGGGTGGGCCTCAACGTCTCCGCCGGTGCCGACGAGCTGCCGGTGGCCACGGCGACCTCGCTGCGTCTGGAGGGTGCCAGGACGCTCGACCGGTCCGTGCTGCTGCGCGAGCTGCTGCGCACGCTCGAGGCGCTGTTCCTGCAGTGGCGCTCGGAGCGCGGGGATCCCTCGGGAGGCCTGCAGCCCTCCTACGTACGCCGCTGCGCCACGCTGGGCCGGCGGGTCCGGGTCGACCTGCCGACCGGGGAGGCCCTGCACGGCGAAGCGGTGGGCATCGACCCGGACGGCCGGCTGCAGGTCCGCACCGCGACGGGCACCCGCACCCTCGGTGCCGGCGACGTGGTGCACGTGCGCGCCCGACCCTGACGGCGCAGCCCGGGCGCAGCCCGCACGCGGCCTGATGGTCCGGCCACGATCGTCCGGCGTGTCATCATTCCCGGGTGGTGATCTCGCGCAAGCTGCTCAACGACGACGAGTTCGTCGTGGTCTCCACCCGGACCCACGTCAAGGCGCTCCTGCTGCCCGCGGTGCTGCTGATCGTGATCGCGGCCGTGGCCGGCTACCTCACCACGCTGCCCAGCGGCGACCCGCGCCAGCTGCTGGTGCTCGTGATCTGGATCGTCGCGCTGGGCGTGATCGTGTGGTGGGTCCTGCGGCCGTTCCTGGTGTGGCTGAGCGCGACGTACACCGTGACCAACCGTCGGCTGATCACCCGCCGCGGCGTGCTGACCCGCCGCGGCCACGACATCCCGCTGCACCGGATCAGCGACGTCGCCTACGAGCACGGCCTGCTCGACCGGATCCTGGGCTGCGGCACGCTGGTGATCTCCGACGCCAGCGAGTTCGGGCGGGTCGAGCTGCACGACATCCCGCAGGTCGAGCAGGTGCAGCTGGCGATCAGCGAGCTGCTCTCCGAGGGCGCCGATGACGGAAGCTGACCGCCCGGCGGGACGGTACTCCCGCGAGCAGCTGGAACGCGCCATCCTCAAGCAGGCGCCGGGGATGACCAGCGACCAGGTGGCCGAGGCCGCCGGGGTCGGCGTCGAGCAGGCCCGCCGGCTGTGGCGGGCGCTGGGCTTCCCCGACGCCGGCGACCAGGCGGCGTTCACCCAGGACGACCTGGCGGCGCTCACCACGCTGCTGGGGGCGGTCGAGGCCGGGGCGATCGACTTCGACACCGCGGTGCGGCTCACCCGCGCGGTCGGGCAGACCATGGCGCGGCTCGCCGACTGGCAGGTGGCCACACTGGCCGCCCACGTCGAGCAGCTCGAGGCGGGGGAGGACGCCACCGGCAGCCGGATGGGCAGCGCGGTGCGTCTCGCCGAGCAGGTGGGTCTGCCCTTCGAGCAGCTGCTCCTCTACTCCTGGCGGCGGCACCTCGCGGCGGCGGTCGGCCGGGTGGAGGCGCTCGGAGCGGCCGAGGAGGACCTGCACACCTACGAGGTGACCGTCGGCTTCGCGGACCTGGTCAGCTTCACCGCCCTGTCGAACCAGCTCGACGAGGACCGCCTCGGGGACATGGTCGAGATCTTCGAGTCCCGCTGCTCCGACGTGGTCGCCGCCCGGCACGGCCGGGTGATCAAGACGCTCGGTGACTCGGTGCTGTTCGTCAGCGAGAACCCGGTCCGGGCGATGGAGATCGCGCTGAGCATCATCGACGTGATCGGCAACGACAAGCGGCTGCCCGACGTCCGCCTGGGGCTGTCCACCGGGTCGGTGGTGATGCGTCTCGGCGACGTCTTCGGCCCGCCGGTGAACATGGCCGCACGGCTGACCGGCGTGGCCCGGCGCAACCGGGTGATCACCGACCACCTGACGGCCGACCTGCTCCCCGCGGACCGCTTCGACACCCGGGTGCTGCCGGCCCGGCCGGTGCGCGGGTTCGGACTCGTCGAGCCGGTCGCCGTACGCCGGCACTGAAGGGTGCAGCGTCGGCGGCGGAGACGGGGCCGTCCCCTGGGCGCGGGACGCCTGCGGCGCTGGCAGACGGCAGCGCGAGCAGCCTGTCTAGACAGGCCGCTAGTCCGATGGGGTGATTCTGGACATTCCGGATCCCGGAAGCGGCGGCCCTTCTTAGCCTTGCCGCCATGTTCAGTGTGCAGGGGGTGGACCTGGACGCCGATGCGCGTCGGGTATGGCGGGACGGGAAAGAGATCAGATTGTCGAACAAGGAGTTCGACCTGCTGCAGGCTCTGATCAGCCGGCCGGGGGAGATCGTCAGTCGCGATGAGCTGATGCGTGATGTCTGGCAGACGACGTTCTGGACGTCTGCGAAGACCATCGACGTGCACCTCGGATGGCTGCGGCGCAAGCTGGGGGACGACACGCGTCGTCCCACGTTGATCACCACGATCCGTGGTCGGGGCCTGAGGTTCGAGGTGGAGCCGCCGGTGTACGCCGCTCGCGGCTCGGCTGGCTGAGGGCGGGCGGAAAGGCCTGGCTAAGGTGGGCGGCGTGAATGCGCCGTCCGCCCCTGTCAGCGTGCCCGCCTCCGCCAGCCCCCCCACGCTCGCCCTGATCGGCGGCGGACAGCTCGCCCGGATGACCGCGCAGGCCGCGGTCGCGCTCGGCGTGCCGGTGCGCCTGCTCGCGGAGGGCCCCGACGTCTCGGCCGCCCAGGTGGTGGCCGACACGCTGGTCGGCGACTACCGCGACCTCGAGGTGCTGCGCAAGGTCGCCGACGGCTGCGCCGTGGTCACCTTCGACCACGAGCACGTGCCGACCGAGCACCTGCACGCGCTCACCGACGAGGGGCACGCCTGCCGTCCAGGTCCGGGCGCGCTGGTGCACGCCCAGGACAAGGCGGTGATGCGCGAGCGGCTCGACGCGCTCGGGCTGCCCAGCCCGGCGCACGCCCTGGTGACCACGGCCGAGGAGGTCGAGCGCTTCGCGGCGCGGGTGGGCGGCTTCCCGATCGTGCTCAAGACGACCCGTGGTGGCTACGACGGCAAGGGCGTGTGGGTGGTCTCCTCGGCCGAGGAGTCGGTGGCCGCGTTCGAGACCGCCGCCGAGTCCGGCGTACGCATCCTGGCCGAGGAGAAGGTCGACTTCCGTCGCGAGCTGTCGGCGCTGGTCGCGCGAGCCCCGTCGGGCCAGGCAGCGGCGTACCCGGTGGTGGAGTCGGTCCAGCGCGACGGCATCTGCTGGGAGGTGATCGCGCCCGCGCCGGACCTCGACGAGGACCTGGCCGTGCAGGCGCAGCAGGTGGCGCTCACCGTGGCCGGCGAGCTGGACGTCACCGGCATCCTCGCGGTGGAGATGTTCGAGACCCGGGACGGCCGGGTGCTGGTCAACGAGCTGGCCATGCGGCCGCACAACACCGGCCACTGGAGCATGGACGGCGCCGTCACCGGCCAGTTCGAGAACCACCTGCGCGCCGTGCTCGACCTGCCGCTCGGATCGCCGGCCGCCCGCCAACCGTGGACGGTGATGGTGAACATCCTCGGCCCGCACCGCGAGGTCGGGCCGCTCTACGACGGCTACCCGCACGTGTTCGCCCGCGATCCGCGGCTCAAGGTGCACCTCTACGGCAAGGGGCTGCGCCCCGGTCGCAAGGTAGGTCACGTGACCGCCTACGGCGACGACCTCGACGACGTGCTGGAGCGCGCACGGCACGCCGCGGCCTGGTTCCGCGGCGAGCTGGGGGAGGAGAGCGAGTGAGCGGCTCGACCGCCGGCCCACGGGTCGGCATCGTGATGGGGTCGGACTCTGACTGGCCGGTGATGCGTGCTGCCGCCGAGGCCCTGGAGGAGTTCGACATCGGCCACGAGGCCGACGTGGTCTCCGCGCACCGGATGCCGGAGCAGATGCTCGACTACGGCAAGCAGGCCGCCGGGCGCGGACTGGAGGTGATCATCGCCGGCGCCGGTGGCGCGGCGCACCTGCCCGGAATGCTCGCCGCGGTCACCCCGCTGCCGGTGATCGGGGTGCCGGTGCCGCTGCGCTACCTCGACGGCATGGACTCGCTGCTCTCGATCGTGCAGATGCCCGCCGGCGTGCCGGTGGCCACCGTGGCGATCGGCAACGCCCGCAACGCCGGCCTGCTCGCCGTGCGGATCCTCGGCTCCGGCGACGCCGCCCTGCAGCAGCGGATGACCGATTTCCAGGCCGACCTGCGGCGCTCGGCCGAGGACAAGGGCAAGGCGGTACGCGGCCAGGCGGGGGCTCCGCGGGCCGGCTTCTGAGGCCTCGTCGGGGCGCCCCGGCACGGTACCCGACATGTCCGCCTGGCGTCCCTTCGTCCGGGTCCGTGCGGATCGGCCGCTACCCTCCACGAATGGCTACGCTCGACTCGCGACTCCAGTCCGTCTACGACCTCGTCCTGCGCCGCAACCCCGGCGAGGACGAGTTCCACCAGGCCGTGCGGGAGGTGCTGGACAGCCTCGGGCCGGTGATCGCCAAGCATCCGGAGTACGCGGAGGCCCGGGTGATCGAGCGGATCTGCGAGCCCGAGCGGCAGATCATCTTCCGCGTGCCGTGGATCGACGACCAGGGCCGGATCGAGATCAACCGCGGCTTCCGGGTGGAGTTCAACTCCGCGCTCGGCCCCTACAAGGGTGGGCTGCGCTTCCACCCGAGCGTCTACCTCGGCATCGTGAAGTTCCTCGGCTTCGAGCAGATCTTCAAGAACGCGCTCACCGGGCTGCCCATCGGCGGCAGCAAGGGCGGCTCGGACTTCGACCCCAAGGGCCGCTCGGACAACGAGATCATGCGGTTCTGTCAGTCGTTCATGACCGAGCTCTACCGGCACATCGGGGAGTACACCGACGTCCCGGCCGGCGACATCGGCGTGGGCGGCCGTGAGATCGGCTACCTGTTCGGGCAGTACAAGCGGATCACCAACCGCTACGAGTCCGGCGTGCTCACCGGGAAGGGCACCGGGTGGGGCGGCTCGCAGGTGCGCACGGAGGCAACCGGCTACGGCACGGTCTTCTTCGTCGACGAGATGCTCCGCGACCGCGGCAAGTCCCTGGACGGCAAGCGGGTGGTGGTCTCCGGGTCGGGCAACGTGGCCATCTACGCGATCGAGAAGGTGCACCAGCTCGGCGGGACCGTCGTCGCCTGCTCCGACTCCGGCGGCTACGTGGTGCACGAGGCCGGCATCGACCTCGACCTGGTCAAGGAGCTCAAGGAGGTACGCCGCGAGCGGATCTCGGCCTACACCGAGCGGCACCGCGACGCCCGCTACGTCGACGACGGCGGGTCGATCTGGGACGTGCCGTGCGACGTCGCCCTGCCCTGCGCGACGCAGAACGAGCTGGACGAGCAGGCCGCGGTCGCGCTGGTGAAGAACGGCTGCACCGTGGTGGCCGAGGGCGCGAACATGCCCACCACACCCGAGGGGGTGGCGGTGTTCCAGGACGCCGGGGTGCTGTTCGCGCCGGGCAAGGCGGCCAACGCCGGAGGCGTCGCCACCAGCGCGCTGGAGATGCAGCAGAACGCCTCGCGCGACTCCTGGTCGCACGCCTACACCGAGGAGCGGCTCTCCGAGATCATGCGTGGCATCCACGAGCGGGTGGCCGACGCGGCGCAGGAGTACGGCGTCCCGGGCAACTACGTGGTGGGTGCGAACATCAGCGGCTTCATCCAGGTGGCCGACGCGATGCTGGCCCTGGGCGTCGTCTGACGGTCGTGGGAGCGGAGCCGACCTCGGCTCAGAGCCGGGGCCACTCCATCGCGGGACAGGTGTCCATCACCATCGGGACGCCCGCCTCGGTGGTGCGCTCGAACGCGGCGGCGTCGACCACGCCGAGCTGGAACCACACCGCCTTGGCGCCGATCTTCACGGCCTGGTCCGCGAACTCCCCGGCGGCCTCCGAGCGGCGGAACACGTCGACCACGTCGATCGGGAACGGGGCGTCGGCCAGCGTGGCGTAGCCCGTCTCGCCGAGCACCTCCGGCGCGGCCGGGTGGATCGGCACGATCCGCTTGCCGCGCTGCTGGAGCAGCCGCGCGATGCGGTACGCCGTACGCGACGGGTCGCCGCTGAGCCCCACCACCGCCCAGGTGTGGCACTCCTCGAGCATGAACCGGATCGCGGCCGGGTCCTGCCAGCTGGTCATGCGCCCAGCCTAGGGGGCGGGCGGTGGGCAGCCCCGAGCTTCGCCGGCTACCCACGAGTAGGATCCGGGTATGGCTGAAGAGAACCCGATGTTCGCGCTGTCCGAGGAGCACCAGGCGATCCGCGAGGCCGTCCGCGCGGTCTGCGAGGCCAAGGTCGCCCCGCACGCCACCGAGGTCGACGAGTCCGGCGAGTTCCCGCAGGCCTCGTACGAGGCGTTGGCCGCGGCCGACTTCGCCGCCCCGCACGTTCCCGAGGAGTACGGCGGCGCCGGGGCCGACGCGCTGGCCACCGTGCTGGTGATCGAGGAGGTCGCCCGCGTCTGCGCCGCCTCGTCGCTGATCCCGGCGGTGAACAAGCTCGGCACCATGCCGATCCTCCTCGCCGGCTCCGAGGAGCTGAAGAAGAAGTACCTCGCCCCGGTCGCCGCCGGCACGGCGATGTTCTCCTACTGCCTCTCCGAGCCCGAGGCCGGCTCGGACGCCGCCGCGATGAAGACCCGCGCCGTGCGCGAGGGCGACACCTGGGTGCTCGACGGCGTGAAGCGGTGGATCACCAACGCCGGGGTCTCGGACTACTACACCGTCTTCGCGGTCACCGACCCCGAGTCGCGCAACGCCAAGATCTCCGCGTTCGTGGTGGAGAAGGACGACGAGGGCGTGTCCTTCGGTGCGCCGGAGAAGAAGCTGGGCATCAAGGGCTCACCGACCCGCGAGGTCTACTTCGACGGAGTCCGGTTGCCGGAAGACCGGATGATCGGGGGAGAGGGCACCGGTTTCGCCACCGCGATGCGGACCCTCGATCACACCCGGGTCACCATCGCCGCGCAGGCGGTCGGGATCGCCCAGGGTGCCCTGGACTACGCGCTGGGCTACGCCCAGGAGCGCCAGCAGTTCGGCAAGCCGATCGCCGACTTCCAGGGGCTGCAGTTCCTACTCGCCGACATGGGCATGAAGATCGAGGCCGCCCGCCAGCTGACCTACGCCGCCGCCGGTCGCTCGCAGCGCGGAGACGAGGACCTGACCTTCTTCGGGGCCGCCGCGAAGTGCTTCGCCTCCGACACCGCGATGCAGGTGACCACCGACGCCGTCCAGGTGCTCGGCGGCTACGGCTACACCCGCGACTACCCGGTCGAGCGGATGATGCGCGACGCCAAGATCACCCAGATCTACGAGGGCACCAACCAGGTGCAGCGGATCGTGATGGCACGCCAGCTGCTGGCCGGGGTGCAGAGCCAGCTGTAACGGGCCCGGGTCGGGTCGTCGGCCACTCGCTCAGCGGTGGCCGGCCACCGCATGGGGGACGTAGCCGGCCGACAGGTCGGCGAGCTCCTCGTCGGTCAGCTCGAGGTCGAGCGCGGCGACCGCGTCGTCGAGGTGTCCGGGCTTGGTCAGCCCGACGATGGGGGAGTCGACGATCGGCTGGGCCAGCAGCCACGCCAGGGCCACCTGGGCCCTCGGCACGCCCCGCCGGGAGGCGACCTCGGCCACCTTCTCGACGACGGCGCGGTCCTCGTCGCGATACAGCGTGCCGCCGAACTCGTCGGTCTCGGTGCGGGCGGTGCGCTCGTCCCAGTCGCGGGTGAGCCGCCCGCGGGCCAGCGGGCTCCACGGCAGGATGCCGACCCCCATGTCGGCGCACTGCGGCAGCATCTCCCGCTCCTCCTCGCGGTAGAGCAGGTTGTAGTGGTTCTGCATCGACACGAAGCGGGTCCACCCACCGAGGTCGGCCACGTGCTGGGCCTTGGCGAACTGCCAGGCGAACATCGACGACGCACCCAGGTAGCGGGCCTTGCCGGCCTTGACCACGTCGTGCAGCGCCTCCATCGTCTCCTCGATCGGCGTCGCGTAGTCCCACCGGTGGATCTGGTAGAGGTCGACGTAATCGGTGCCCAGCCGGCGCAGGCTGGCGTCGATCTCGTGCATGATCGCCGCGCGGGATAGCCCTGCCCCGTTGGGCCCGGGACGCATCCGCCCGTTCACCTTGGTCGCGATCACCACGTCCTCGCGGCGGGCGAAGTCACCCAGTGCCCGACCGGTGATCTCCTCGCTGCTGCCGCCGGAGTAGACGTTCGCGGTGTCGAAGGTGGTGACCCCCGCCTCGAGCGCCGCCTTGATCAGGGCGCGGCCGGCGTCCTCGTCGAGCACCCACGGGTGCCCGCCGCGTGAGGGGTCGCCCCAGCTCATGCAGCCGACGGTGAGGGCGGAGATCTCGAGTCCGGTGGTGCCGAGCCTGGTGTAGCGCAACGCTGGGTCCTCCTTCGCGGGTGGCCGACTCGCGCCGACGGCGTACGGCGGGACCTCCTGCCCCTGCCCCCGGGCACAAGGCACCTGGGACGCGGGTCGGCGTCCCCCGACGATAGCCCGAGGACACGTCGGGGTAGCGGGAGGACGAGCATGCGGGCGCTGCGACTGATGGAGTGGAAGAGCGAGCCGGTGCTCACCGAGGTACCCGATCCGGTGCCCACCGGCGACGCCGTGGTGGTCCGGGTCGGTGGGGCCGGAGCCTGCCACTCCGACCTGCACCTGATGCATGACTTCGAGCCGGGCACCCTGCCCTGGAAGCCACCGTTCACGCTCGGCCACGAGAACGCCGGCTGGGTGCACGCCCTGGGCCCGATGGCCCGCGGCGTCGAGGTCGGCCAGCCGGTCGCCGTGGTGGGCGCCTGGGGGTGCGGCCACTGCGCGCACTGTCGCGCCGGTCTGGAGACCTACTGCGAGTCGCCCGAGGACGCCCCGGTGCCGATGGGCGGCGGAGGCCTCGGGCTCGACGGGGGGATGGCCGAGCTGCTTCTGGTGCCGTCCGCGCGGCACCTGGTGCCGCTGCCCGACGGGCTCGCGCCCGCGGTGGCCGCGCCACTGACCGACGCGGCGCTGACTCCCTACCATGCGGTACGCCGCTCGCTGCCGAAGCTGACCCCCGACGCGACGGCGCTGGTGCTCGGCGTCGGAGGGCTGGGGCACCTGGCGATCCAGATCCTCCGCGCCGTGTGCGCGGCGCGGGTGGTCGCGGTCGACCCTCGGGCCGCGGCGCGGGACCTGGCCACCCGGGCGGGCGCGGACGCGGTGCTGGACCCGGGCGAGGGCGGCACAGGCGAGGGCGGTACGGGCGAGGGCGGCGCGGCTGAGGTGGCGGCGCGGGTGCGCGACCTCACCGGCGGGCGCGGCGCGGACGTGGTGCTCGACCTGGTCGGCTCGGACCAGACGTTGCGGACCGGGGCCGCGGCGGGTCGGATGCTGGGCGACCTCACGGTGGTGGGCCTGGGCGGCGGGACGCTCCCGGTGTCGTTCTTCTCGCTGCCCTACGAGCTCAGCGTGCAGACCACCTACTGGGGCAACCGCGCCGAGCTCGTGGAGGTGCTCGAGCTCGCAGCACGCGGGCTGCTGCGCCCGGAGGTGACCACCGTCGACCTGGACCATGCAGCCCAGACCTACCGCCGTCTCGCCTCGGGCGAGCTGACCGGCCGGGCCGTGGTGGTGCCCTCGCCGGCGCCGTGACCAGCCAGCGGGGGATCGCCGAGCTGACCGAGCTGGAGGCGGCACGGCGCCTGCGCGAGCACGGGCCGAACCTGTCGCCGCAGCCACCGCCGCGATCTCTCGCCACTCGGGTGCTCGAGCAGCTGCGCGACCCGATGATCCTGCTGCTGCTGGTCGCTGGCACGGTCACCACGCTGACCGGGGACCATCCCGACACCGCCATCATCGCGGCGGTGGTGGTGCTCAACACCACCCTCGGGGTGCTGCAGGAGCGCCGTGCCGAGCAGGCGATGCGGGCACTGGACCGGCTCGCCGCGCCGTTCGCCGTGGTGCACCGAGACGGCACCTCCCGGCGCGTCCCAGCCGCGGAGGTCGTCCCCGGCGACCTGGTGCTGCTCGGGGCCGGGGACGTCGTCCCGGCCGACGCCACCCTGGTCGAGGCCCACGGCCTGGAGCTCGACGAGTCCGCGATCACCGGCGAGTCGCTGCCCCGGGCTCGGGAGGTCGGCGAGCAGGTCGAGGCAGGCACGGTGGTCACCCGCGGACGCGCCCGCGCCGCGGTGACGCGTACCGGTGCCGACTCCGGGCTCGGCCGGATCGCGGCACTCGTGGCCACCACCCCGGTGCGCAGCACGCCGCTGCAGCGCCGGCTGACCCGGCTCAGCACGCAGCTGGTCGGCGCCGTGCTCGTGCTCGCCGGCGTCGTCCTCGTGATCGGCCTGGTCAACGGTCGCTCGCTCGGCGAGATGACCGTCGTGGCCCTGAGCCTGTCCGTGGCGGCGGTGCCGGAGTCGCTGCCCGCCGTCGTCTCGGTGGCGCTGGCCCTGGGGGCGGCGCGGATGTCGGCGCGGCACGCGATCGTGCGCCGGCTGCCTGCGGTGGAGACGCTCGGCTCGGTCACCGTGCTGGCCTCGGACAAGACCGGGACGCTGACCGAGGGGCGAATGCGGCTGGCCGGGCTGTGGGTGCCCGGGCAGGAGACGGCGGTCGTCCCGCGCGGCGAGGCGGCCTACGACGAGGCGGCGTACGGCGGGGCAGCGTACCGGCGACTGCTGGAGGACCTGGTGCTGTGCAGCGACGCGCAGAGCGGCTCCACCCTGGACCAGGCGTCCCTCGCGCGTGCCGGCGAGCTGGGGGTGCCGGTCGAGCAGCTGCGGCAGTCCTGGGTCCGGCTGCAGGAGCGTCCCTTCGACGCCGCCGTGCGCACGATGGCCACCCTGCAGCGGCGCGGCGACTCCCGGCGGCTGGTCGTCAAGGGTGCCCCCGAGGCGGTGCTGCGGCGACTGCGGCCGGACCATCCCGACGTCGAAGCCGTCGTGACTGCGGCGGCCGCCGCGGGGCACCGGGTGCTCCTCGTCGCGGAGCGGGAGGCGGGCCGATCCGCCCCGCAGGGAGTGCCAGCTCTCGACGACGCCGGCCTGCGGCTGGTGGGGATGGCGGTGTTCGCCGACCCGCTGCGCAGCACCGCGCCCGACGTCGTGCGCAGCCTCGAGCGCGCCGGCATCCGGCTGGCCCTGGTGACGGGCGACCACGCCGCCACCGCTGCCACGATCGCGAGCCGGCTGGGGATCACCCGTCGCTCGCCGGACGTCGTGGACGGCGACGCCCAGGGGCGCAGCCTGGAGGAGGAGCTGGCCGGCGAGGACGTCCACCGGGTCGGGGTGTTCGCGCGGATCCGCCCCGAGCAGAAGGTCGCGGTGGTGCGCCGCCTCCAAGCCGCGGGCGAGGTGGTCGCGATGACCGGGGACGGGGTCAACGACGCCCCGGTGCTGCGGGCCGCCGACATCGGGGTCGCGATGGGTGGCTCCGGCACCGAGGTGGCGCGACAGGCGGCCGACCTGGTGCTGGCCGACGACAACCTGGACACCGTGGTGGCCGCCGTCGAGGAGGGACGCCGGATCTACGCCAACATCCGCACCTTCCTGCGCTACGGCCTGGCCGGCGGCCTGGCCGAGGTGGTGGTGATGCTGGTCGGCCCGTTCGTCGGCATGCCGCTGCCGCTGCTGCCCGCCCAGATCTTGTGGATCAACATGCTCACCCACGGGCTGCCCGGCGTCGCGTTCGGTGCGGAGCCGGTCGACCCCTCGGTGATGGAGCGGCCGCCCGGCTCCCCGCAGGAGGCCATCCTCGGCGGCCGTCTGCTGCGAGCCGTCGCGGTGACCGGAGCGATGATCGCCGGGTGCGCTGCGGCGGCGGGGCTGTGGGCCGACGCGCGAGGTGCGCACGTGCAGACGGCGGTGTTCCTGACTCTGGGGCTGGCCCAGCTGTCGGTGGCGTGGGCGCTGCGCTCTCCCGGTCCACGCCCGTGGCCGCGGGGACGTGGCGTGGAGATCTCGGTGCTGGGGGCCGCCGCGCTGCAGCTCGCGGCCGTCTACGTCCCGTGGCTCAACGAGCTGCTCGGCACGCGGCCCCCTCAGCTGGACGCGCTGCTGGCGCCGGTGCTGCTCGCCGCCGTCCCCGGGCTGCTGGTGTGGCTCGGGCGGTCCCGGTCGTGACGGTCGACCGCGCGCAGCTTCGCGTCCACGCACAGCGGTCCGTCGCTGGTGAGCAGCACCGGATTCAAGTCCAGCTCCTGGATCCGCGGGTCGGCGACCGCGAGCCGGCTCACCGCGAGCACCAGGTCGACCACCGCCTCCACGTCGACCGCCTCGGCCCCGCGGAAGCCGGTCAGCAGCGGCCACGTGCGCAGGCCGTGCAGCGCCTCCAGCGCCTGTGCGCGCTCCAGCGGCGGCACCAGGTAGGTCCGGTCGTCCCACACGTCGATCGCGGTGCCGCCGCTGGCCAGCATCAGCAGGGGACCCGCGGCGGGGTCGCGCACCACGCCGACGGCCAGCTCCGGACCGGACCGCTGCGGCTGGATCACCAGCGGCCCGTCCGTTCCGGCGAGCACCGCGGTCGCGGCGGCCGCCACGTCCTCCGGGCCGGTCAGCCCGAGGCGCACGAGGCGCTGGTCGGAGCGGTGCACCACCGTGGGGTCACCGGTCTTCACGACCACCGGGTAGCCCAGGTCCGCGGCCGCGGCGAGCGCCTGCGAGACGTCGTGCACCACGCGTCCTTCGACGAGCGGGATCCCCGCACCGCCCAGCAGGACCCTCGTCTCGTCCGGAGTCCACCAGCGGGCCGAGCCACCGGTGCTCCCGCCGGGTTCGCGGGGCCCGACGGGCTGCTCGGGCTCGTCGGTGAGCACCGGCACCCGGCGCCCCGCGGTGCGCCGCCAGCGGGCGTAGTCCACCGCGTGGGCGAGTGCCCCCACGGCGGCCTCGCTGGTGGCGAACGTGGTCGGTTGGCGGTCGCCCGCTGCGCCGCGCGCGTTCCCCGCTGCCTCGTCCCCCTCCAGCGCCGGAGCGCCTACGGTCACCAGCAGCACCGGAAGGTTGCCGAACTCCGCCACCACCGCGGTCATCGCCGCTGCCAGGGGCTCCAGGTCGGTCACCGCCGTCGCCGCGACCACCACGAGGAGCGCGTCAACCTCCGCGGACGCGGCCATGGCCCGGGCCGCCGCCCCGAAGCTCGCCGGCGCGGCCGCGGCTCCGAGGTCGACCGGGTTCGAGGTCCCCGACGCACCGGGCGCGGCCTCGCGCACCCTGCCCCGGGTCGGCGCGGTCAGCTCCGGGACCACGAGACCGGTGCGGTGCGCCTGGTCGGCGGCGACGATGCCGAGACCGCCCGCGTTGGCGAGGATCCCGACCCGTGGCCCGCCGGGCAGCGGCTGCTCGGTGAGCAGTGCGGCGGTGTCGACCAGGTCGGCCAGGCTGGTCGCCTCGATCACTCCCGCCGCCCGGAACAGCGCCTGCAGCACCCGGGCGGGGGTCGCCCTCGCAGCAGTGTGCGAGGCCCCGGCGCGCACCCCCGCCCGGGAGCTTCCGCCGTAGACCACCAGCAGCGGCCGGGTCGCTCCGAAGGCCGCCGCCAGCCGGACGAACCTGCGGGGTCGCGGGAACGACTCCAGGTACAGCGCCCCGGCGCGCACCTCCGGCTCCTCGCTCCAGGCGGCCAGCAGGTCGTCCGCCGACACGTCCGCCGCGTTGCCCAGGGACACGAACGACGCGATCCCAGTGCCTCGTCGGCGGGCCGCCTCGAGCAGCGCGATCCCCACCCCGCCCGACTGCGACCCCGTCGCCAGGCCTCCGGGCCGGCTCGGCACCCGCCCGAACGTCGCGTCGAGCCGGGCCCCCTGCAGGTGGCTGACCGTGCCGAAGCAGTTCGGCCCCACCACCCGCATGTCGTGGTGCCGCGCGTCGGCGACCACCCGCGCCTCAAGCTGCGGGGACAGCACCCCACCGGCGCCACCGGCCGTGACCACCACGCAGCACCGCGTGCCGCGCATCCCCAGGTCGTGCACGACCCGTTCGAGCGCGGAGGGCGGGACCGTGACGACGGCGAGGTCGAGGTCGGCGGGCAGCTCGTCGACCCCGGTCAGGCACGTCGCCCGGTCCAGGCGGAGGCCCGCGCGGCCCACGGCGTACACCGGGCCGGCGAAGCCGCTGGCCACCGCGTTCTCGGCGATCGCCCGGCCGATCGAGCCGGGCCGCCGGCTCACCCCGACCACCGCGACGCTGCCCGGTGCCAGCAGGGGGAGCAGCGAGCGGTGCTGGGCGTGCCGGGTCCGGGCGTCGGCGGCCGCCAGTGCGGCGGCGTCCGCGGCGAGGTCCATCCGCAGGCTGACCACACCGCGCGAGGCGTGCTCGTGGAGCTGGAAGCCGGCGTCGTGGAAGACCCGCAGCATCGCGGTGTTCTCCACCAGCACATCGGCCGTGAACGCACCGAGCCCGCGTCGCCGGCCTTGCTCGGCGAGCCGCTCCAGCAGCAGCGTCCCGACACCGACGCCGTGCAGCCGGTCGTCGACGAGGAAGGCCACCTCCACGCTGCGGTCCGCGCCCTCGCTGCCCCCGGCACGTCCGCTGCCCGCGGCACCGCCGTCGCCGAACGCCGTGGCGATCCCGATCACCTCACCGTGCCGCTCGGCGAGCACCGACCAGACGGCCGGGTCGTCCTCCGCGAGACGATCCAGGAACCGCTCCGCGGCGTACGGACTGGCCGAGAAGAACCGGCGGTAACGGCTCTGCGCCGACACGCGCGCATGCAGCGCCGCCACCCGCGGATGGTCCGCCGGGGTGGCGGTGCGCACAGTAGCGCTCGTGCCGTCGGCCAGCAGCACCGTGCCGGCGTCGTCGAGGGTCGAGGTCATCGTCCCCAGCCTCGACCGTGTCGAGGCGGCCGGCCAGACCCGACCGGCCCTTCGAGCACTGTCCAACGGCCCTGCCGGATGGCCGTGGCGGGCGAGTGTGAAGGGCCCCGCGGCTACTGGTTGGCCAGCCCCGAGGGGCTGCACAGCTTCTTGCCGATGTCCTCGGTGCGATCCTGCTCGATCAGCCGGAACATCCGCAGCGCCCGCTCGCGGTCCCAGTGCACCGCCAGGTCGGCGATCGGCACCGAGCAGGTCAGCCCGTGCTTGCCGTCGACCCGCGTCATCGCGAACGCGAACCGGGCGGTGTCGATCGGCCCGGTGTCCTCGCCCACCGTCAGCGACTCCGCGCCGGCGCTCGCCAGCCGGACGTAGCGGACCGGGTTGAGCACCGACCACGGCGAGAACGCCTCGTGGCCGATCGCGCTGACCACCTCGCGCTGGTGGCGGGCCCGGTCGATGTCGCCGAGGGAGGAGGTGTGCCGGGACCGGGCGTAGCCCAGCGCGGTGGTGCCGTCGACCTCCTGGCACCCCGCCTTGATCTTCAGGTTGGCCAGCGGGTCGTTCATCCGCGTCTTCGGGCAGACGGTGATCCCGCCGACCGCGTCGACGATGTTGACGAACCCGCCGAAGCCGATCTCGACGTAGTTGTCGATGCGGACGCCGGTCTCCTGCTCCAGGGTCTGCACCAGCAGCTCGGGCCCGCCGTACGCGTAGGCGGCGTTGACCTTCGTCTCGCCGACACCGGGCACGTCGACGATGGAGTCGCGGGGGATGGACACCAGCAGGTTCGGCCCGTCTCCGGTGTGCAGCAGCATGATGGTGTCGGTGCGGCGGCCCTCTGCCTTGCCGGTGCCGAGCTTGCGGCGCTGCTTGGCGGTCAGGTCCTCGCGGCTGTCGCTACCCACCAGCAGGTACGTCGACCCCGGCTGCTCCGCGGGACGGTCACCGCCCGGGTCGGCGTCGACCTTCTCGATCTTGGTCCAGGCCCACACCGGCACGGCGAGCAGGAACAGCACCCACAACACCAGCAGGGCGACCACCCAGCGCACCGGGTGGCGACGCCGCGAGGAGCGGGACCGGCCGCCACCGGTCGAGCGCGGAGTCGTCGGGCCTTCGCGGCGCGGGGGCGCCTGTCGGCGAGCTGGCTGTGTCGCCGGTGCCTCGTCACGCCGTCGCCGGCTCTCGCTCGGCCGGTTCAGCGTCGGCATGACCCGGGTGGGCTCGGGGTCGCTCGGAGCCTGGCCGCCGGATCCGTCGCCCTTGCGCTCGGTGCCGTACAGCCAGTCGTAGTCGGGGGAGTCCTTGCCAGGACGCTCAGCCATGGCGCCGACGGTACCGCGCACCCTCCGATCGGCCGCCCTTCCGGTAGGGCAGCGTCGGCGCGTCCTGTCTCCTGTGACTGATGTGACTGGTGATACTGGATGGCGTCGTGCCCCGTCCTCGCGGACAGATCGAAAGGCCCCCCATGCCGCCCGTCACTTCCCCCGGGTCGGACGACCGGCTGGCGCGCGTGCGGTTCCGCCGTGCCGTAGCGCTGCTGGTGATGACCCTGTTCCTGCCCGGCACCGCCCAGCTCGTCGCGGGGCGCAAGCAGGTGGGCCGCGTGGCCCTGCGGGTGTGGCTCGGACTGCTCGCCCTCGTCGGCCTGACCGTCGTGGTGGGCGTGCTCTGGCCCGGGGTGCTGTTCTGGTTGTTCAGCAACACCGCGGTCCTCGCCGTCGTGCGTGCGGTGCTGCTGGCCCTGGCCGTCGGCTGGGCGGTGCTGTTCCTCGACGCCTGGCGGATCGGGCAGCCGCTCGAGCTGCGCCAGAAGCAGCGGCTCGCGGTGGTCGGGCTGAACGGCGCCCTGTGCTTCTCGGTGGCCGGCACGCTGCTGTTCGGTGCGCACGTGGTCGGCGTGCAGCGCGACTTCATCGCCACGATGTTCGGCGACGGGCAGGCCAGCGACGCGCACGACGGTCGCTACAACGTCCTGCTCCTCGGCGGCGACTCCGGGTCCGACCGGTGGGGGCTGCGCGCCGACAGCATCAACGTCGCCAGCATCGACGCCGACACCGGGCGCACGATCCTGTTCGGCCTGCCGCGCAACATGACCGACTTCCCGTTCGCCCCGGGCTCGCTGATGGACCGGCAGTGGCCGCAGGGCTACGACTGCGACGAGTGCGAGCTCAACAGCCTGGCCACCTACGCCGCCGACCATCCCGACCTCTTCCAGGGGGTCGACAACCCCGGCGTCGAGGCGACGATGCAGGCCGTGGAGGGGATCACCGGCTTGAAGGTCAACTACTACGCGATGGTCAACCTGATGGGGTTCCGGAACCTGGTCGACGCCGTGGGCGGGATCACCCTCAACGTGCGCGACCGGATCCCGATCGGCGGCGTCGGCGGCCCGGTCACCGGCTACATCGAGCCCGGGGTCCAGCACCTCGACGGCTTCAACGCACTGTGGTTCGCGCGCTCGCGCGAGACCGCCGACGACTACTCGCGGATGGCGCGGCAGAAGTGCGTGCTCAACGCGATGCTGGCGCAGCTGAGCCCGCAGACCGTGATCACCAAGTTCGAGAAGATCGCGAAGGCCAGCGAGGACGTGGTGACCACCGACCTGCCGGCCTCCGAGTTGGGCACGTTCGCCCAGCTGGCCCTCAAGGCGCGCACGCAGCCGGTGCGGACGGTCTCCTTCGTGCCGCCGATGATCAACACCGGCGACCCCGACATCGCGCTGATCCAGAGCACGGTGACCAAGGCGATCGCGCGCTCGGAGGCGGCGGGAGACGGTGCCGGCGACTCAGGTGCCGACACTGCCGCCGACGGCGAGAGCCAGAGCGGCGACAAGCGCAAGGGCGGCAAGGCGCACAAGGCGTTCACCCGGTCCGAGGCGCCGACCACCGGCGGCTCGATCGGCAGCCTGTCGGAGGGGTACGCCGCGAACCAGGCGGAGAACCTGTCCTCCGCGTGCTGAGCCGGGTCCGGTTAGGGTCGGGGCCGTGCCAGAGCCCCTACCCGACGCAGTGAGCGAGCCCGTGAGTGCTCCCTCCAGCGCCACCGCCTCCGCCCGCGTGGTGGCGGTGGTGGTGACCTGGAACCGGCGGGCGCTGCTCGAGGAGTCGCTGGCCGCGGTGCGTGCCCAGACCCACCCCCCGGACGTGGTCGTGGTGGTGGACAACGCCTCGACCGACGGCACCGACGCGCTGCTGGCGGGACTGGTCGACGAGCCGGACGTCGAGGTGCTCACGCTGACCAGCAACACCGGGGGAGCGGGGGGGTTCGCCGCCGGGATGGAGCGGGCGCTGACCCACCGTCCGGACCTGGTCTGGCTGCTCGACGACGACACGGTGCCGACGCCCACCGCGGCCGAGCACCTGGTCCGCGCCTGGTCCGGCTACTCCGCAGGTCGGCCGAGCCTGCTGGCCAGCCGGGTGGTCTGGACCGACGGGCGCGACCACCCGATGAACACCCCGCGTCCGAAGCCCGGCGCGCGCACAGCCGAGCGACGCTTCGCCGCCGCGGTCGGCTGCGTCCCGATCCGCTCGGCGTCCTTCGTCTCGATCATGTGCGACGCCGCCGTGGTCGCCGAGCGCGGGCTGCCGGTCGCCGACTACTTCCTGTGGAACGACGACTTCGAGTACTCCACCCGGCTGATCCGCGGACAGGCCGGGCTCTACTGCCCGGCCAGCGTGGTCGTGCACAAGACCCGCACCTACGGCTCGACCGACGCGGACCCGGGCGAGCGGTTCTTCTACGAGGTGCGCAACAAGGTCTGGATGTTCGGCCGCAGCCGCGGCCTCTCACCGGCCGAGAAGGTGCTCTACGGCGGCTCCACCCTGCGCCGGTGGGCACGGACCTTCGCCCGATCAGGCGACCGCCCGACGCTCGCGCGCGGTCTGCTGCGCGGCCTGGTCACCGGCCTGCGCAGCGGCCCCCGCCCCAACGGAGCCGTGCTCGAGGCGGCCGGGTCCCGCCCGCACACGCCCGAGCAGCTGGCGCCGGGCCAGCCGTTCTCGCTGTTGGTGGCGACCTGGGCGGGGGACTCCCCGGACTACCTGCGCGAGGCGTTCGCCTCCTCGGTCCAGCAGCAGACCCGGCCCCCGGCGCAGGTGGTGCTGGTCCAGGACGGGCCGGTCCCCGACGGGCTGGCGGCCGCGATTCACGACCTGGTCCGGTCCAGCCCCGTCCCGGTGCGTCACCTGGCGCTGCCCGGGAACCTCGGCCTGGGCCCGGCGCTCGACCACGGCCTCGCCGCCTGCGACCACGAGATCGTGGCCCGGATGGACGCCGACGACGTCTGCTTCCCCGAGCGGTTCGAGCGGCAGATCCCGCTGGTCGAGGCGGGTGCCGACATCGTCGGGTCGGGTCTGGTCGAGTTCGGCTCCTCGGTGGACGACCCGGTGGGGCGGCGTACCCCTCCCACCGACCCCGACGAGATCCGCCGGGTGATCCGGTTCCGCGACCCGTTCAACCACCCGACGGTCGTCTACCGCAAGAGCGCGGTGCTGGCCGCCGGCGGCTACACCGACATGGCGCTGATGGAGGACTACCTGCTCTTCGCCCGCATGGTCGAGGCCGGCGCGCGGCCGGCCAACCTGGCCGCCCCGCTCGTCTACTACCGGGTCGGCGACGGTGCCTACGCACGGCGCGGCGGGACCGCGCTGCTGCGCTCCGAGCTGGCGCTGCAGCGGCGGTTCCGCGACCTGGCGATCACCTCGCGCAGCCAGTACCTGCGCAACGTGCTGGTGCGCGGTGGCTATCGTCTGGTGCCGGAGGCGGTGCGCAAGGCCGCCTACCGGGCCCTGATCGCCAACCGGGGCGCGCGCGGCCGGTCCGCCGGGACCGGCCGATAGACTGAACCGCCGCACCCCACCACAGGAGTTGTGTGTTGAACGCTGACCTCGTGATCGTCGGCTCCGGATTCTTCGGGCTGACCATCGCCGAACGCTGTGCCAACGAGCTGGGCCTGAAGGTGCTGGTCCTCGAGCGCCGCCACCACATCGGGGGCAACGCCTACAGCGAGCCCGACCCGGAGACCGGCATCGAGGTGCACGTGTACGGCGCGCACCTGTTCCACACCTCCAACAAGAAGGTCTGGGACTACGTCACCCGGTTCACCGACTTCACGCCCTACCAGCACCGGGTGTTCACGATCTTCGACGGCAAGGTCTACCCGATGCCGGTCAACCTCGCCACGATCTGCGAGTACTTCGGCAAGGCGATGAGCCCTGACGAGGCCCGCAAGCTGGTGGCCGAGCAGGCCGGCGAGATCGACAGCGCCCAGGCGCAGAACCTCGAGGAGAAGGGCATCTCCCTGGTCGGCCGCCCGCTCTACGAGGCGTTCTTCCGTGGCTACACGCTCAAGCAGTGGCAGACCGACCCCAAGGAGCTCGACCCGTCGATCTTCAGCCGGCTGCCGGTCCGCTACAACTTCGACAACCGCTACTTCAACGACACCTTCGAGGGTCTGCCGGTCGACGGCTACACCGCCTGGCTGACCCGGATGGCCGACCACCCCAACATCGAGGTGCGCCTCGAGACCGACTTCTTCGACCAGCGCGAGGACATCGTCGGCAACGTCCCGGTCGTCTACACCGGCCCGCTGGACGCCTACTTCGGCAACGCCGCCGGCGAGCTGTCGTGGCGCACCATCGACTTCGAGCGCGAGGTCAAGCAGGTCGGCGACTTCCAGGGCACCGCGGTGATGAACTACGCGAACGAGGAGGTGCCCTACACGCGGATCATCGAGCCGCGGCACTTCCATCCCGAGCGGGACTACCCGAACGACAAGACGGTGATCATGCGGGAGTACTCCCGCTTCGCCGAGTCCGGCGACGAGCCGTACTACCCGATCAACACCGCCGAGGACCGCGCCAAGCTGCTGAAGTACCGCGACCTGGCCAAGGCCGAGCCCGACGTGCTGTTCGGCGGCAGGCTCGGCACCTACAAGTACCTCGACATGCACATGGCGATCGGGTCGGCACTGACCATGTTCGAGAACAAGCTCAAGCCACACTTCTCCGGCGGCGAGAAGCTGGAGAGCGGAGGAGTCGACGCGTGACCACCACCCCCAGCCCCATCGACACCGAGGCCGGAGCGGAGCCGGGCGCCGGCACGGTACGCCGCCTCCTGCAGCGCGTCGTCCTGCCCGCGGACCGCGACATCGACGTGCTGCCGCTCTACGTGGACCGCGACAAGGCCCAGCTCGAGCCGGACGCCCTGCCCGGCGGCAAGGACGCCGAGGTGTCGCGGGCGCTGCTGCTGCAGCCCACCTCCAGCGGCGAGTCGCTGCACCCCGACGCGATCCTCGACCGGCACCGCCTGCGCGTCGAGGCCGGCAAGCGGGTGTCGTTCGGCACCTACTTCAACGGGTTCGCGGCCAGCTACTGGCGGATGTGGACCGTGGTGCAGGACGTCACCCTCACCGTGACGGTCAGCGGTGAGGGCGCCAGCGTGATCGTCTACCGCTCGCTGGCCAACGGCCGCGCCCAGCGGGTGGACTCCGCGACGGTGGAGGAGGGGGAGCGCGGGACGTTCTCCTTCGACCTGCCGCTCAAGCCGTTCGGTGACGGCGGCTGGTACTGGTTCGACGTGGTGGCCGGCGACGACGACGTGGTGCTCGAGGAGGCCTCTTGGGAGGCCGAGGTGCCCGCCGACCGCGCCGAGCACGGCACCGTGACGATCGGCATCACCACGATGAACCGTCCGGAGTTCTGCGCCAAGCTGCTCGGTCAGCTCGGCGACGACGCCGACGTCCAGGACGTCCTCGACGAGGTCCTCGTCGTGGAGCAGGGCACCGACAAGGTCACCGACTCCGCGCTGTTCCCCAAGGCCGAGGCCGCCCTGGGCGACAAGCTGCGCGTGATCGAGCAGGCGAACCTCGGCGGGTCCGGCGGCTACGCCCGCTCGCAGCTCGAGACCCTGCAGGCCGGGCGGTCGACGTACATGCTGTGCATGGACGACGACGTGGTGTGCGAGCCGGAGAGCATCATCCGCGCCGCCACCTTCGGCGACCTGTGCCGCCGCCCGACGATCGTCGGCGGGCACATGTTCAGCCTCTACTCCCGCTCCCGGCTGCACAGCTTCGGCGAGATCATCAACCGCTGGCGCTTCTGGTGGCAGTCCCCGACCACCGTGCAGAACGACTGGGACTTCGCCAGCCGCAACCTGCGCAGCGCGCGCTGGCTCCACCGCCGCATCGACGTGGACTTCAACGGCTGGTTCATGTGCCTGATCCCGCGCCAGGTGCTCGCCGAGATCGGGCTCAGCCTGCCGATCTTCATCAAGTGGGACGACTCCGAGTTCGGGGTCCGCGCCCAGGAGCACGGCGTCCCCACGGTGACCCTGCCCGGCGCCGCCGTCTGGCACGTCCCGTGGACCGACAAGAACGACGCCCTGGACTGGCAGGCCTACTTCCACCAGCGCAACCGCACCATCGCCGCGCTGCTGCACTCGCCGTACGAGCACGGCGGCCGCCTGGTCCGGGAGAGCTTCAACCACCAGGTCAAGCACCTGCTGGCGATGCAGTACTCCACCGCCGAGCTGCGGCACCGTGCCCTGGAGGACGTGCTCGCCGGTCCGCACCGGCTGCACGAGGATCTGGGCGCCAAGATCAAGCAGGTGCGCGCGATCCGGGCCGAGTACGACGACGCCCGCACCGTCGTCGACCCCGACGCGTTCCCGCCGGTCAAGCGCGAGAAGCCGCCCAAGCGCGGCAAGGAGCCCACCGAGCCCAAGGGCACCGTCGGTCAGATGGTCACCGCCGGCCTCAGCGCGGTGCGCCAGTTCCGGCCCACCCGCAAGCTCTCGCGCAAGCACCCGGAGGCCCGCCTCGCGGCGATGGACGCCCGGTGGTGGATGCTCGCCCAGTTCGACTCCGCGGTGGTGTCGACCACCGACGGCACGATGGCGTCGTTCTACCACCGCGACCCGGCCCGCTTCGCCGACCTGATGCGCCGCACCGTGGAGATCCACCAGCGGCTCTACCGCGAGTGGCCACGGCTGGCCAAGCAGTACCGCACCGCGCTGCCGGAGATCACCTCGCCCGAGGCGTGGGCGGCGACGTTCGCGGCCTCGGAGTCCGAACGCCAGCAGGGTTCCACCACGTCATGACCGCGCAGATCATCGACCCCAGCGGGCTGGCGGAGGTGCCTCTCGCGCCCCCCGGCCGCGCCGGGGGGCTGCTCGACGTCTTCCGGCGGCACTACCTGCTGAGGCTGCTGGTCCGCAAGGAGCTGGCCGCCCGCTACCAGGGGTCGTTCCTGGGCCTGCTGTGGTCCTACGTGCAGCCGGCCGTCCGGTTCGCGATGTACTACTTCGTGATCGGGCTCGTGCTGAACCTGCACGCCAACGTGGACAACTTCGGGATCCACATCTTCTCGGCGATGGTGTTCGTGCACTACTTCACCGAGACGTTCTCCTCGGGCACCCGCTCGATCGTGAAGAACAAGGCGCTGGTGCGCAAGATGGCGCTGCCGCGGGAGATGTTCCCGGTCGCCTCGATGCTGGTCTCGGCGTACCACACCCTGCCGCAGGGGCTGATCCTGATCGTCGGCTGCCTGATCAGCGGCTGGCACCCGGACTGGGAGGGCGTGGGCGCCGGGGTGCTGGGCTTCGCCATCTTCGGCGTCTTCGGGATGGCACTGGCGCTGCTGTTCAGCGCCGCCAACGTGTTCTTCCGCGACTTCCAGAACATCGTGCAGACGCTGCTGATCTTCACGCACTGGGCCGTGCCGATGATCTATCCCTTCAGCAAGCTCTCGGAGAGCAGCCTGGGCGGAACCTGGGTCGAGCAGGTGTATCTGGCCAACCCGATCGCGCCCGCGACGCTGCTGGTGCAGCGGTGCTTCTGGGCCTACTCGACCCAGGACCCCGCGAAGGCGATCGCCACCGACTTCCCCGACCACCTGTTCACCCGCGGGCTGATCGTGCTCGCCGTCTGCGTGGTCATTCTCGGCTTCGCGCAGTGGGCCTTCAGCAAGCTCGAGCGCAAGTTCGCGGAGCGCCTCTAGATGACCGAGTCCATCGTCGTACGCAACGTGAGCAAGCGGTTCACGATGCGCTACCACCGCACGATCAAGCAGATCACCATCGCCGCGCTTCGCCGCGAGCAGCTCTCCGACAGCTTCCTCGCGGTCGACGACGTGTCGTTCACCGTCGAGCAGGGCGAGTCGATCGGGCTGATGGGGCTCAACGGCTCGGGCAAGAGCACCCTGCTCAAGCTGCTCAACGGCGTGATGTACCCCGACTCCGGTGAGGTGCTCACCCGGGGCCGGATCGCCGGGCTGATCGCCACGGGGGCAGGCTTCCACCCGCAGCTGACCGGTCGGGACAACATCTTCCTCAACGCCGCGATCCTGGGGATGAGCGAGGCCGAGACCCGGCGCAAGCTGGACCAGATCATCGACTTCGCCGACGTCGGCAAGTTCCTGGACACGCCGGTGGGCCACTACTCCTCGGGGATGTACGCCCGGCTCGGCTTCTCGGTCGCCGCCCACGCGGAGTCCGACATCTTCCTCGCCGACGAGGTTCTCGCGGTGGGGGACCGGCCCTTCAAGCGCAAGTGCATGGCGCGGATGCAGGAGATCCGCAAGGAGGGCCGCACCATGTTCTACGTCAGCCACAGCCCAGGCTCCGTGCGGAAGATGTGCGACCGGGTGCTGGTCCTGGAGAAGGGCAAGCTCGGCTTCGACGGCCCCGTCGACGACGGCATCCACTACCTGAAGTACGACGCGGACAGCGACGAGGACGAGGCGGCCCGCCGCGACGACGAGATCGGCGCCGACATCTGAGGTCGCCGGCACGTCCGGCCGCACCCCGACCCGCCCCCAGGAATTACAAGACTGTTCTTCTCGGGAAGTGCTGGCGGCGTCCTGTGGCCACTGTGACACTTGGTGCTCTTGTGACGGATTGAGGAGCGCCGGGACATGCCCGAGTTGAGACACCGCTATGTCGTGCTGTGCCAGCGCCTGCTGGTGGTCGGGACGGTCGCGGCGCTCGCCGCGCCCGCGGTCGGGGTGAGCACCCTCGACATCGTCGCGCCGGCGCCCGTCTCCCCCCACGGCGCCCCGCCCGCGGCACCTGCCGGCCTGCACGCGGCCGGCTCCGGCCGCGACGCGTCGGCCTCGCTGGTGGCCGCCGCGCCCGTGCGCAGCACGGTGCACGAGTACGCCGTACCCGCCTTGAGGGCCGGCGGTCTCGGCGCGCGAGCCGCCGCGGGGGCTGGTTCCAGCGACGGGAGCCGCGTCCGGCGCGGTGAGCAGCTGGCCGCCCTGTCGGCTCCCGAGCCGGTCGATGGCTACGCCACGGTCGGCGTCACCTGGCGCCCGTCCGCCCACGTCGACGACCGCGACATCACCGTCTCGGTGCGCAGCCGGCAGGGCGGCGCCTGGTCGGCGTGGCAGGAGATCGAGTACCACGACGAGCACGCCCCCGACCCGGGATCGCGGGAGGCGCGGCGGGCGCGCCCGGGCACCGACCCGATCGTGGTGGGCGCCGTCGACCGGGTCCAGGTCAAGGCCGAGACCACCGACGGGCAGGCCCCCGACGGCATGCGCCTGGCCGTGGTCGATCCCGGGGCGGGGACCGACACGGTGCGCGCCGAGCCGGCCATCGACACCGCGACGCTGGACGACACGGCGGCCCTCTCGGCCGCCGCGATCTCGGACGGAGTCGACCCGAACCGGCCCGCCCCGACCGGCGAGGCGGCCCGGCCTGCCGCTGCCACGGCTCGGCTGTCGGGGGCGGCCGCCGACGTCACGCCCGAGCCGCTGATCTACTCGCGCGCGCAGTGGGGCGCCGACGAGCGGCTGCGGGACAAGTCCTCGCTGCACTACTACGAGGTCCACGCCGGCTTCGTGCACCACACCGTGAACGCCAACGGCTACACGCGCAAGCAGGTGCCGGCGCTCCTGCGCGGCATCTACGCCTACCACACCCGCGCCAAGGGCTGGAGCGACATCGGCTACAACTTCGTCGTCGACCGCTTCGGACGGATCTGGGAGGGCCGGTACGGCGGGGTCGCGCGCCCCGTCGTCGGCGCGCACACGCTCAACTACAACGAGAACTCCTTCGCGATGTCGGCGCTGGGCAACTTCGAGAAGGCACGGCCCTCCTCGGCGATGCTGGACGCCTACGGCCGGCTCTTCGCCTGGAAGCTGTCGCTGCACGGCGTGGACGCCTCCTCGACCCGGCAGCGGGTGGGTGGCCGTTACTTCCAGGCGATCAACGGCCACCGCGACGCCGGCACCACCGCCTGCCCCGGGCGCTACCTCTACGCCCAGCTGCCGGCCATCCGCCGGCTCGCCGCGAGCTACCAGCGGCCGTTCACGGCTCGGAACCGGACCACCGACGTCGCCGGCAGCCCCTGGCCCGACCTCGTCGTCCGGGACCCGGGCACCGGGCACGCGGTGACGATCCAGACCGGCGGCCAGCTCGCCTTCGCCGAGGGCCGGCGCGCGGCGCGAGGGTGGAAGCGGATGGACCTGATCGCCGCCGGCGGCGACCTGACCGGCGACGGCATCGTGGACGCCGTGGGGCGGGTCCGCTCGACCGGGGTCACCGGCGTGTACCCGGGCACGGCACAGGGGACCTTCGGCGCCGCCGTGGCCGAGACCACGGCGCTTGCCGACGCCGACCAGCTGCTCAGCGTCGGGGATCTCGACGGGGACGGGCGCGACGACCTCGTCGCCCGGACCTCCGGTGGGGGCCTCGAGCTCCACCCGGGCGCCGGCGCCGGCCGGCTGGGCGCCTCGCGGGTGCTGGCCGACGACTGGCCCTACCGGCTCACCGCCGCGGCCGGTGACCTGGTCGGGGACGCGCGGACCGACCTCGTGGCCCGCGACCGCGCGAACCGGCTGTGGGCGTTCCCCGGCCGGGCTCGCGGGCTCGGCGAGCCGATCGCGCTGCCCTACCGGTGGGGCTCGTACGACCTGATCGCCGGCCTGGGCGACGTGACCAACGACGGGCGCCCCGACCTGGTCGCCCGCAAGCGGAGGTCGGGCCTGGTCTACCTCTACCCCGGGGACGGCGACGGTGGCTTCGGTCACCGGTTCGGCGGCTTCCGCGGCTTCGAGAAGGCGAACTTCCTGGCCGGCGTCGGCCAGCTGTCCGGCAGCGCGGACGGGGACCTGCTCGCCCGGGTCGGCGCCCGCCTGATGGTCCACGCCAACACCGGCAACCGCAACCTCGAACGGGTGCGGGACACCGGGCTGGACGTCTCCGACGCCGACCTGCTGCTCAGCGTCGGCGACTGGAACGGCGACGGCGCGGCGGACCTGATGAGCCGCTCGCGTGCCACCGGCCGGATGTCCTTCCACGCGGGCAACGGCCGCGGGGGGTTCGGGGCCGCGGTGCCGGCGGCCCGGGGCGGGCGGGCGTGGGCGCGGACCCGGCTGGTCGCCGCGGTCGGCGACCTCACCGGAGACGGCTACCCGGACCTGGTCGGCCAGCGTGGCGCAGTGATGCGGGTCTACCCGGGCAACGGCGGCACCGGCTTCTCCCGAGGCTACGCGGCGCACTCGGCCGTGGACGCCGACCTCCAGGCCGGGTCCGGCCTGTGGAACGGCGACGGATCGCCGGACAGCATCATGCGGCGCGGCGACGGGAGCCTCCAGCTCTACCCCGGCAACGGGCCGGGCGGTCTGACGACCCCGACCCGGCTCGCCAGCGGAGCCAAGCGCTACGACTGGCTCCAGGGTGTCGGTGACGCCGACGGGGACGGTCACGCCGACCTGATCGCGCGGGAACGACGCTCCGGCACGCTGTGGCTGCTGCCCGGGGACGGATCGGGGCTCGGCCCTCGCCGCTACCTCGCCTCAGGCTTCTCCGGCTACGACCTCGGCTGAGTCGCGCGCCGCTCCGCGGTGACCCGCTCGTCCTCGCGGTGCCGCTCCCAGACGTCCGCGTCGGGGGCGGCCACCCAGACCAGGGAGCCGCCGACCGCCAGGGCGCTGGCCAGCAGGCCGACACCCTCGCTGCTGCACGGGTGCACGTCGGTGAGCAGCCGGTCACCCGCCTCGATCAGGGCGCCGTCGGCAGCCGCCGCCAGGAGGTCGGCCTGGGTCAGGGTGCGGCTCCCGTCCCGGAGCGCGGCGTCGCCGGCCGAGGGCGGGTCGGGTGCCACGAAGACGTCCGGCTGCGCCAGCACCACGGCACCGTAGTCGGTGACTCCGGCCGGCAGCGGATCGGTGAAGCGGCCCCCGAGCGGCCTGAGCGACAGTGCCACGACGGGACGGTCGGCCGCGAGGGCGGCGTACCGCTCGACGGTCCCGGGCCCGCACACCACGACCGCGGCCGACCCGGCCCGCTCCGGTTCGTCGGTCACGCACAGGCCGCACGCCCAGGCGGCGCCCAGCCACACCGCACCGGTCCAGTGCGTGGGCAGGTCCACCAGGACCAGGTCGCCGCGCTCGGCGTCGAGCTCGTCGACCAGGAGCGAGGCGGTCTTGCTGACCCAGTTGGCGTAGGTCGCCACGGACAGCTCGACGCGCTCGCCGGTCGCGTCGTCGTAGAAGGTGATGAACGGGCGCGCCGGGTCCGCGGCCAGGCGCGCGTCCAGGGCGGCGGGAATCGTCTGAGGTCGCACGAGTGCACTGTACGGAATGGAACAATGCCGCCATGTCCGCAGCCGTGTCCCACACGCCCGCGCCCGAGGCGGTGATCGTCGCCGGCGGTTTCGGCACCCGCCTGCGGCCGCTGACCACCCGCCGGCCCAAGCACCTGCTCGAGGTGGGCGGCGTGCCGTTCCTCGAGCACCAGATCGCGCGGCTGGCCGCGGCGGGCGTGGCGCACGTCGTGCTGGCCACCTCCTACCGCGCCGACCTGTTCCGCCCGGTGCTCGGTGACGGGGACCGCTGGGGGATCCGCCTGGACTTCGTCCAGGAGGAGGAACCACTGGGCACCGCCGGTGCGATCCGCAACGTGGCCGGAGCGCTCGGCGACGACCCCGAGGCGCCGGTGGTGATCCTCAACGGGGACATCCTGTCCGGCCACGACCTGCACGCCCAGCTCGCCGACTTCGCCCGTCCCCGGGAGGGCCGCCGGGTCGACGTGTCGCTGCATCTGGTCACGGTCGCCGACGCCCGGCCGTTCGGCTGCGTGCCCACCGACGAGCACGGGCGAGTGACCGGCTTCCTGGAGAAGTCCGAGCATCCGGTCACCGACCAGATCAACGCCGGCTGCTACGTGTTCCGGCGCGCCGTGGTCGACCGGATCCCGCCCGGCCGGGTGGTGTCGGTGGAGCGGGAGACGTTCCCGGAGCTGGTGGCGCGCGGGGCCCTGGTGGTGGGGTACGTCGAGTCGGCGTACTGGCGCGACGTCGGTACGCCGCAGGCCCTGGTCGCCGCCTCCCGGGACCTGGTGCTCGGTGTCGCCGACAGCCCTGCGCTGCGTGCCCCGGCAGGCCCCCGCGACGCGCTCATCGCCGACTCGGCCCGGGTCGACGCGGGCGCGGAGGTGGCCGCCGGCTCGGTGGTCGGGGAGGGGGCGGTCGTCGGGCGGGCCCGGGTGACCGGCAGCGTGGTGATGCCCGGAGCGCGGGTCGACGACGGAGCCTCGGTCCTCGACAGCGCGCTCGGCCCGGGGGCGCGCGTGGGGCAGGGGGCGGTGCTCCGGGAGGTCACCCTCGGCGACGACGCGGTGGTGCCGGCGGGCGCGCAGCTGTGCGGCGTACGCATCGAGTGTGGCGAGACCGCCTGAGCGATCGGGGACTCAGCCGACCAGGTGCTCCAGCCAGGCCGCGCCACCCAGGACCGCGGTGAACCGCAGCCACCGGCCGGCCAGGCCCAGCGCGAGGAACAGCACGACGTTGAGCCGGAGCTGGCCGGCCAGCACGCTGAGGATGGCGAACGGCGGGAAGCCGGTGAACGCCGAGGCGAGCACGAGCAGCCCGACCAGCACCGGGCGGCGCTCGGTGCGGGCGCGCCAGGTCTCGAGCCGCGCCTGTGCCTTGGGCTGCTCGACCCGGCGACGTACCCAGGCCCAGTGCAGCGAGGAGGCGCCGAGGTAGTACCAGACCATCTTGCCGGCCATCTGGCCGACCGCGGCCACGCCACC
This sequence comes from Nocardioidaceae bacterium, assembly GCA_035706365.1. GTDB lineage: Bacteria > Actinomycetota > Actinomycetes > Propionibacteriales > Nocardioidaceae > Nocardioides_C. The sequence continues at coordinate 13,329 of DASSVD010000135.1, read as the reverse complement.
GAGCAGCCACACCTGGTCCACGTCGGCGACGGCGGCCCGGACGCCGAGGTAGGCCTCGATGTTGACGAACGGCACCAGCGCCGAGACGAACCCGACGACCAGGAGGTCGAGAAGGCTCACATCGCCAGCGGCTCGGGCGAGTCGGTGTAGGGGTGGTCCTCGACGAACTGGCTGACCACGGCGCCGCTGGGCTTGCCGCAGTAGAGCCAGATGCCCTTCTGCGCGCCGGCGTTCCCGTTGCCCTCGCGGCTCACCGACCAGTGCGTCAGCGCGATGTGCGCTCCGCCGGGGAAGGGGTCGCCGTCCTCGGAGGTCCACGGGGCGGCGATGAACTTGTGGTGCAGGTCGTCGGTGCCGGGGAACTTGTCGGCGATCGCCTTCACCTGGGCGAGCTGGTCACTGTCGTCGGCCACGGTCTCGTCGTACCACAAGATGTTGTAGCCGTGCTCGAGGTTGTGCACGAGGTACTCCAGCTCCGGACGGTCACCGGCGGAGTAGAACTTCCTCGACATCGGCGCCGTGACCGGGTAGTGCGGGCCGAACGCGGGCGGGGAGTTCTGGTAGTCGATCTCGGTGCCGACCTGCTTGTGGTCGTTGTTGCCGCGCGCGGGACGGGTGACCACGTCCTGGCAGCCCGCCTGGTCGGCCGGCACCCCGATCGTCTCCAGGTCGCCGCCGCTGACCTGGCTCTGCTTGATCAGCGGGTACGCGCCGAGCCCGATGATCACCAGGCCGACCACGACACAGGCGGCCACGATCGCGTAGGTGCGGCGCTTCTCGGTGCGCTGCTGCTCGCGTCGCATCTGCTCGAGCACCGCACGGCGGTCCTTGGTCTTGTTCGGCTTGGCCACGTTCCCGGGTCTCCGGCTCTGCTCAGGTGGGCGGTCGCGAGAAGTCTACGGAGTCCCCGGCAGGGGCCGCAGACGCACGCGCTGGCCCAGCGCGTCGTCGTCCCCCCAACCCAGGGCGTACGCCGCGACTCGGCAGCACGCGGCGAGAGCGGGATCGTCGACGGGCAGCTCGACCACGACCCCGTCCCCGGTCTCGACCTCCACGCGGGCTGTCAGCGGGGCGAGCAGTTCCCGTAGCGAGCGGGCGACCTCGTCGGCCGGCGCCGGGGCGCCGAAGCCGGTGTCGCGGAGCAAGCGCTCGGCGGGCGGGGCTGCTGCGCCGGCCACTACGGCGCCCACCGCGGCGAGCACGGCGTCCCGCGCGCCGTAACCGAACATGTCCCGCTCGGGCGCACGCACCAGGGCCACCGCCCCCGGGCCGTGCTCGTCGACCGGGAGCACCTGCCGTGCGAGGCCTGAGACCACGGCGGCCGGGCAGCGGGACAGCTTGCCCTTCACCAGGTCGGCGGCCGCGGCCACCGCGTCGGCCAGGGCCGGGGCGGTCACGGCGAGCCGGTTGCCGTGCGGGTCGGTGTGCCCCGCCAGGTCCAGCAGCGGTGGCAGGCCGGCAACGCCGACCGCCTGGTCGGTCTGGCCCTCGCGCCAGGCTCGCCCCGCCGTGTCGCTGACCACGACCGCGACGTTGCGGCCGTTGCTCGCGTGCAGCGCCTCGCGCAGAAGTCGGGCGGAGCGGTCCGGGTCCTCCGGGAGGAGGACCGCGGTCCCGGGGTCGGTGTTGGACGCGTCGATGCCGCCGGCGGCGAGCACCAGTCCCTGCGGCGTGCGGACGATCGCGGTCCCGCCGCGCCGGGCCACCACCCGCTCGGTCTGGCCGGCGAGCAGGTCGCCGCGGTCTCCGGCGACCACCCGGCCCTCGGCCTTGCTGATCACCTTGCTGGTCACCACCAGCACGTCGCCATCCCGGAGGTCAGGGCAGGCGCCGGCGAGCAGCGCCGCCAGGTCGTCACCGGCGCGCACCTCGCCGAGCCCGCCGACCGGCCGGACGGAGAGCGTGTCGGCCGGGGGAGCGGTGGGCCCGGGCGACGGCGGCGTCGGCTCCCTCATCGCGTCTCCGCGGCGAGGGCGAGTGCGTCGGCGGCCATCGTCGCCGTGGTGTCGTGGTCCCGCATCATCAGGGGCACCGCGCGACAGGCCAGGCCCGCCCGCTCGACCCGTTCCACGTCGGCCGCGTCCGCGGTGTCGACCAGCCACCCGTCGAGCAGACCTCCCCGCGAGCGGGCGCCGTAGTGCTCGGCGACGCCCGCGGCCGAGCACTCGACCCCGATCGCCTCGAGCAGCTGGGCGGCCATGCCGCGCACGTGGCGACCGGCGACGATGGGGGAGAGGCCGACGACCGGGGCCGGCGTAGCGGCCAGGGCCTCGCGCACGCCCCCGACCGCCAGGATGGTGCCGATCGACACCACCGGGTTCGACGGCGGCAGCAGCACCACGTCGGCGCCCGCGATGGCCTCGACCACGCCGGGCGCGGCGGCGGACGCGTCCAGCCCCACCGGTATCACGGCGCGCGCCGGTACGGCGGCGCCCAGGCGCACCCAGTACTCCTGGAAGTGCACCACCCGGCGACCCGAGGGCGAGTCCGCGTCGTCGATCGCGATGTGGGTCTCGACCCGGTCATCGCTCATCGGCAGCAGGGTCACCCCGGGCTCCCAGCGACGGCACAGCGCGGCGGTCACCTCGGTCAGGGTGTAGCCGGCCTCGAGCATCTGCGTGCGGACCAGGTGGGTGGCCAGGTCCCGGTCGCCCAGCCCGAACCAGGTGGGCTCCACGCCGTACGCCGCCAGCTCGTCACGGGCGTGCCAGGTCTCGTCGGTGCGGCCCCAGCCGCGCTCCGCGTCGATGCCCCCGCCGAGGGTGTACATCACCGTGTCCAGGTCCGGGCACACCTTGAGCCCGTGCAGCCACAGGTCGTCGGCCGTGTTCGCGATGACGGTCACCCGAGCCGGGGACGCTCCGGCCACCTCCCGACCGCGCAGGTGGTGCAGGAGACCCTGCAGGAACCGGGCGCCGCCCACACCGCCGGACAGGACGGTGATCTGGAGCGGGTGCGAGTCGTCTGTCATGCAGCGGTCTCTAACCGTCGCGGGGGCCTGCGGTCAACTCCGGGCGTGTCGGGTCCTATATCAGACGCGGGCTTGACGTGAGCGCTTCGACAGGCATGTAATTTCAACAGTGTTCTTCATTTCGGTCACACCGCCGGGTGAAAGCAGCTAGCGTCCGCAACACACGCAGACACATGTCAATGGGGGCCCACAGGGTCTCACGGGTCGAAGGGGCGGAAGGCCGTGCGAGAGCTTTATCTGCTCGACGGGGACGCCGAGGAGCTGGGTTGGCAGGAGCGCGCACTGTGCGCGCAGACCGACCCCGAGGCGTTCTTTCCGGAGAAGGGCGGCTCCACGAGGGAGGCCAAGCGAGTGTGCCTGACCTGCGAGGTCCGTGACGAGTGCCTGGAGTACGCACTCGCGCACGACGAGCGGTTCGGCATCTGGGGAGGACTCTCCGAGCGGGAGCGCCGCAAGCTGAAGAAGCGCGCCGTCTAGCACCGGCGCCCGGCGCCGTCCGGAGCTGCCACGGGCCTGGCTAGGGTGGGGCGCCGTGACGGTAACCGCGATCCTGGTCAGCCACGACGGCGCCGCCTGGCTGCCTGCCGTGTTGGACGCGCTCGCGGCCCAGACCCGCCGCCCGGACCGGGTGATCGCCGTCGACACCGGGAGCACCGACGGCAGCCGGGAGCTGCTCGGTGACAGGTTCCGCGACCGGCCCGTCGCGACCATCCTCGACCTTCCCGACTCGACCCCCTTCGGTGCCGCCGTCGCCGCAGCGCTGCAGCACAGCGCCGCCGCTGCGCCCGGCGGGGACGGGCCCGACGACGGGCCTGCCCAGGGGGCGGACGACGGGGACTGGCTGTGGCTGCTGCACGACGACTGCGCACCCGCGCCCGACGCCCTCGAGCAGCTGCTCGCCGAGGCCGGCCGCTCGCCCGGCACCGACCTGCTCGGCCCGAAACTGCGCGAATGGCCGTCGCTGCGCCGTCTGCTCGAGGTGGGCGTCACCCTCAGCGGCACCGGCCGACGCGAGACCGGTCTGGAGCGCGGCGAGTACGACCAAGGCCAGCACGACCGTGTCCGCGACGTCCTGGCCGTGAACAGTGCGGGGATGCTCGTGCGCCGGGAGGCCTTCGAGCGGCTGGGCGGCTTCGACCCGGCACTGCCGGTCTTCGGCAACGACGTGGACCTGGGCTGGCGGCTCGCTCGCGCCGGCGGACGCGCCCGCGTGGTGCCGGACGCCGTCGTCTTCCACGTCGAGGCCGCCCACCGGGGGGTCCGCCGTACCCCGGTCACCGGTGCCTACCGGCGCGAGGAGCGCCGCGCTGCGCTCTACACGTTGCTGGTCAACTGCGCGGCCTGGGCGCTTCCGCTGGTCGGGCTCCGGCTGCTCGGCGGAAGCCTGGTGCGCGCGCTCGGCCTGCTGCTGGTACGTGCGCCGCGGGAGTGCGTCGAGGAGCTCGGCGCGCTCCTGGCCGTGCTCGCCCGCCCCGACCGCGTCGTGCGCGGCCGGCTGCACCGGGCCCGGACCGCCACCGTCCCCCCGCGTGCGGTGCGGCACCTGCTGGCCCCCTTCTGGCTGCCCTACCGGCACGGCCTCGACTTCGTCACCGACATCGGCGCCGCCGTGGTGCATCAGGTGGGGGAGCGGCGCCGGCCGGGCGGCACCCGCTCAGGTACCCGGGTCGGGGGGCCGCTCGAGAGCGGTCCCGTGCCCGAGGAAGCGCAGAACCTTCCCGAGGACAGCGGCTGGCTCGCGCGCCTGGTGACCAGCCCGGTGCCCGCGGTGTTCACCCTCCTGGTCCTGCTCGCCCTGCTCGGTACCCGCGGTCTCCTGGGCGGCGGGGTGCTCTCGGGCGGTGCCCTGGCGCCTGCCCCGGACGGTGCGACCGACTGGTGGGGCACCTACCTGGACAGCTGGCACCGGATCGGGGTCGGGTCGGCCGCGCCGGCGCCACCCTTCCTGGTGCCCTTGGCCGCGCTCGGCTCGGTCCTGCTCGGCAAGGCCTGGCTGGTCGTGGACCTGCTCTTCCTCCTCGCCGTCCCGCTGGCCGCGGCGGGCGGCTACCGCTTCCTGCTGGGCCTCACCGGCGCGCGCCTTCCCGCCCTGTGGGGCGCGGCCAGCTACGGCTTGGTGCCGGTGCTCTGCGGCGCGGTCGGGCAGGGTCGGCTGGGCACCGTGGCCGCTGCCCTGGTGCTGCCGTGGGCGGCCGCCAGCGCCCGGCACCTGGCCGGCTCCAGGTCGCAGGACCGGCGCTGGCGAGCGGCCTGGCGCACCGCACTGTGGCTCGCTCTCCTCGTCGCCTTCGTCCCGCTGGCCTGGCCGATGGCCGTCGTGCTGGCGGTGCTCGCCGTCGCCGTCGGACTGGCCACCGCGCCGGCCCGCTGGAGGCGCCCCGGCACGTGGGGACCGGTCCTGGTCGGCGCCGTCATGCCGGGCTTCCTTCTGGTCCCGTGGTCCCTGCCGGGCTCCGGCGTACCCCTGCAGGCCTGGCTGGTCGAGGCGGGACGGGCCGTCCCGGGCATCACCGACCCTCTGGGCGGCTGGGACCTGGTGCTCGGCCGGGCCGGTGACCTCGGTGCCGCACCGGGGTGGCTCAGCGCCGGCCTGGTGCTCGCCGCGCTCGCGGCGCTGCTGAGACCTGACACCCGCCGGCCGGTGCTGGCGGCGTGGCTGGTCCTGCTCGTGGCCGTCGCCACGGCGGCGCTGCTGGCCGGCCAGACGCTCCGGCTGCCGGCCTGGCCGGGCGAGCAGGTGCTCTGGCTCGGGTTCCCCGTGCTGGTGGCTCAGGCAGCGGCGATCACCGCGGCGACGTGCGGTGCCACCGGCCTGTCCGCACTGATCTCCTCGAGCGCCTTCGGCTGGCGGCAGCCGGTCGGGCTGGTCGTCGCCGCGGCGGCGGTGCTGAGCACGGCGGCCGGGCTCGTGTGGTGGGCGGTCGCCGGTACGCCGGGCGCGCTGGACCGGGCACCGGTCACCGACGTCCCGACCTACATGACCGACGCGGCTCGCCGCGACCCCGCCCACGGCGTCCTCGTGGTACGCCGCGCCGAGGACGGCGGGTTGCGCTACGTCGTGCTGCGCGACGACGGCCTTCGCCTGGGCGACTCCGCGGTCGCGCCGCCGGTCGAGGCGATGCGCCCGCTGACGCTCACCCTGACCGACCTGGCCACCGTTGCCACCGCCGAGGACGTGCAGCGCCTGGGCCGCCACGGGGTTGCCTTCGTGTACGCCGCACCGCCGGTCGACCTCACGCTCGCCGCGAACCTCGACAGCGTCGCCGGGCTTCGCTCGGCCAGCGCGGTGCGCCCCGGTGCACGGGCCTGGCAGCTCGACGACCCGCCCACCGACGCCGCGCTGCGGTCCCCGCAGGCGTCCGCTCGCGGCTGGTGGCTGGCACTGCAGGCGGGCCTCGTGCTCGTGGTGGCCGTGCTGGCCGGACCCACCAGGAGGAACGTGCGATGACCACGCCCTCACCGGAGCCGCGCCGCGCGAGCCGGCGTGCCGATCGAGCCGACCGTCGCCGGACGCCGGGCGCACGGACGCCCCGCCCCACCCGCCTCGGCGTGCTGGCCGGCCTGCTGGCGGCCGCGGTGGCGGCGTGCTGCGCCCTGGCGGGTACGGCGCAACCCACCCTGCCCACCCCGTCCACGTCGACCGGCCGGCCGTTGCAGCACGCCCTGGCCGGATGCGTGACCGGCCCGGAACCGGGCTCCGGCGAGAGCGGCCAGGGCGGCTCCGGGCGCCGCGGCGATGTCGAGGTGATGGCCGGCAGCGCCCCGGTCGAGGACCTGCCGGCCACCGGACGGCTGCGCGCCGGTGCGCCGGGGGAGCTGACCCCGCGCACCGACCTGGACCGCGGGGAGCTCCTCACCGAGAACGACCCCCCACCGCTGTGGGCGGTCCAGGCCGACGGCGGTGTCGCCGCCGGGCTGTTCGCGTCCGCCCGGCAGTCCGGACGCTCCGGCCTCACCATGAGCGCCTGCCCGCAGCCACGGGCTCACTGGTGGTTCACCGGTGCGGGCGCGACGCTGGACCACGCGTCGGTGCTCACCGTCGCCAACCTGGATCCCGCGCCCGCCGTGGTGGACGTGCGCCTGCTGGGTCCCGACGGGCCGGTCGAGACGCTCGGCACCCGCGGCGTGACGGTCCCGCCGCACGCCCAGGTGACGCTGCCGATGACCGACCTGGCTCCGCAGGTCGAGGAGCTGGCCGTCGAGGTGGACGCCACCCGCGGGCGGGTGGTCGCCGCGGTCGCCGACTCCTTCGCGGCGGAGGCCGGCGACGCACCCGGGCTGGACGTGCTGGCCGCGCAGGACCGGGCGAGCCGGGTGCTGCGCATCCCGGGCCTGCCGCCCCGCACCGACGCGCAGGAGCTGGTGCTGGCCAACCCCGGCACCCGGGAGGCGCTGGCCAGGGTCTCGATCTCCGACACGTCGGGCACCTTCTCCCCGACCCAGATCGAGCAGGTGCGGGTGCCACCGGGCAGCGTGGTGACCGAAGACCTCTCCTCCGTGGTCGGACGCAAGGCCGCGTCCGTGCTGGTGCACGCCGACGCGCCGGTGACCGCGGCGGTGCGCTCGGTGGTCGACGGCGACAGCTCCTACGCCGGGCCCCGGCGTCGGCTCAGTCGCCCGGCGGTGGTGGCCCTCTGGCCGGACACCAGGACCGAGGTCCAGCTGACCGCCGCGGCCACGGACGTCACGGTGACCGCGGAGACCTACCGCAAGGACGGCACCCGGGTCGACACCGAGCAGGTGCCGGTCGACGCCGGCACCACGGTCACCTGGAGCCCTGGCAAGGGCCGGTACCTGCTGCTCGTCCCCGACGACGGCCGGCCGCTGGCAGCCGCCGTCCACCGCACCAAGGACGGGATCTCCGCCGTCGGGCTGTCGGGGCTCACCCTGCGGGTCACCCAGCCGCTGGTGCGTCCCGACCTCGCCTGACCCGGCCGCCCGGGCACGGCTACTCGGGGTCGTAGCGGGGGTCGATCTCCTCGGGGGAGCGGCCCAGCAGCTCGGAGACCTGCTCCACCAGCACGGTCAGCACGAGCGCGGCCAGCTCGGCGCGGTCGTCGCAGCGCAGCTCGATGGGCCGCCGGAACAGCACGAGCCGGGTCGGGTCCCCGCCGCTGCCGCGCACCAGCGACGCCAACGGCACGGTCTCGTCCCCCCAGTCGTCGGGGACCAGCGGTATCTCCTCGACCGCGAACTCGACCAGCCCGAGCTCGTCGTGCCAGCGCTGCTCCAGCCGGTCGACGACGGCGAGTACCGTCTCGTCGAAGTCCTCACGCGGCGTGCGCGCGCGAGGCACCCCGTCCGGCGAGTGCGGGCCCGGGAGTACGGCGGGGCCGCGCGAGCCCCGTCCCCGCCGGTCGCGTCGGCGACCGGTGCGCCGGGCGCTGACCGGACCTCGCGGGCTGCTCTCGCTCACCCCGCGAGCCTAGTCGTGGCCGCGCCGGCGAGGGGGTACCGTCTGCCGCGTGAGTTCCCGTCGTTGTTCACGCACCGCCTGTGCGCGGTCGGCGGTGGCCACCTTGACCTACGTCTACTCCGACCAGACGGCGGTGCTCGGGCCGCTGGCCACCTACGCGGAGCCCCATGCCTACGACCTGTGCGAGGCGCACAGCGAACGGCTGAGCGCACCGCGCGGCTGGGAGGTCATGCGCCTGGCTCCGGACCCGGACGCGGTCGGCCCCAGCTCCGACGACCTGCTCGCCCTGGCCGACGCGGTCCGCGAGGCCGCCCGCCCGCCGGAGCGCGACGCGGACCCGGGTGGCCCGGGTGGGCGCTACGGCCTGGTCGGCGGCGGCGCGCGCGCCGACGGGGGTGCGGACCACGAGCTGGATCCGGCGTTCGGCCCCGGCGCCCGCTCGGGCAGCCGGGAGGTCGGCCGGCGCGGCCACCTGCGGGTGCTGCGTTCCACGGAGTCCTGACCCGCGCCGGTAAGGTCGCCGACATGCGCGCATCCGGGTGGCACCCCGACCCCGAGGTCCTCGACGCCGTGTTCAAGGCCTACGACGTCCGCGGCCTGGTGCCCGACCAGCTCGACGAGCCGCTGGCCGAGGCGGTCGGTGACGCCTTCGCCCGCCACACCGGCGCCGCCACGGTGGTGGTCGGTCACGACATGCGCAGCTCCTCGCCGGCCCTGGCCGAGGCGTTCACCAGCGGGGTGACCGGTGCCGGCGCCGACGTGGTGCACATCGGGCTCGCCTCCACCGACGAGCTGTACTACGCCTCCGGCGTCCTGGACGCACCCGGCGCGATGTTCACCGCCAGCCACAACCCGGCCGCCTACAACGGCATCAAGCTGTGCCGCGCCGGGGCGGTCCCGGTCGGCACCGACTCGGGACTGGCCGACATCCGCGCGCTGGTGGCCGGCGAGCGGCGTACCTCCGAGTCCGTACCGGCCCGCGAACCGGCCGACTCCCCGGCCCGCAGCCGGGGCACGGTGCGCACCACCGACCTGCTCGCCGACTACGCCGACCACCTGCACACGCTGGCCCCGGTGCGCGGCCGGCGCCTCACCGTGGTCGTCGACGCGGGCAACGGAATGGCCGGCCTCACCGCGCCGGCGGTGCTGGGCGCCCTGGACCTGGACCTCACCGTGATGTACGGCGAGCTCGACGGCAGCTTCCCGAACCACGAGGCCAACCCGATCGACCCCGAGAACCTGCGCGACCTCTGCGCGCGGGTCCCCGAGCTGGGCGCGGACGTGGGGCTGGCTTTCGACGGCGACGCCGACCGGTGCTTCCTGGTCGACGAGCGCGGCCGGCAGGTGGACCCCTCCCTGCTGACCGCGTTGATCGCGGTGCGCGAGCTGGCCAAGGAGCCGGGTGCCACCGTGATCCACAATCTGATCACCTCGCGCGCGGTGCCGCAGGTGGTCGTGGAGCACGGCGGGGTCCCGGTGCGCACGCGCGTCGGGCACTCCTACATCAAGGCGACGATGGCGACCACGGACGCGATCTTCGGGGGCGAGCACTCCGGCCACTTCTACTTCCGCGACTTCTGGCGTGCCGACTCGGGGATGCTGGCCGCCCTGCACGCACTGGCGGCCCTCGCGGAGACCGACCAGCCGCTCTCGCGACTGCTGGCGGCCTACTCCCGTTACGTCGCCTCGGGGGAGATCAACTCGACGGTCGAGGACCAGCAGGCGGTGCTGGTGGCGCTCGAGCGGGAGTGGGGCGGCGACGGTGTGGACGTCGACCACCTCGACGGGTTGACCGTCACCGCCGCGGACTGGTGGTTCAATGTCCGCGCGTCCAACACCGAGCCGCTGCTCCGGTTGAACGCCGAAGGCAAGGACGAAGCAACCATGGCGCGGGTGCGCGACGCCGTGCTCGCCACGATCAGGAGCCGACCATGACCCCCAGCGGCCAGCCCACGAGCGGCCACCCCGACCGCCACCAGCTCGACCCCGCGCTGCTCGAGATCATCGTGTGTCCGGACTGTCACGGGAGCCTGACCACGGACGCCGACCAGCACGAGCTGACCTGCTCCTCGTGCGGCCTGGCCTACCCGGTGCGGGACGGCATTCCCGTGCTCCTCGTCGACGAGGCGCGGCGACCCGAGCGCTCCTGATGGCCGAGACCTTCGACGAGACCCGGCTCGACGACGAGACGGCGCTGTTCACCGCCGACGCGGTGCTGCGGCCGCTCGCCGAGGCGGGGTCGCGGGTGCGGCGCGAGGCCGGCGCGGCCGAGGAGGCGATCACCGCCGCGGTGGCGGCGGCAGCCGGTGACCCGCGACCGCGCGCCGTGGTCGCTGCCGGCCCGGACTCCCGCCTGCTGCGGGCGGTGCTCGAGCCCTGGTGCCCGGTGCCGTTCGTGGCCTGGCCCGGCTCCGGTCTCCCCGGCTGGGCGGGGAGCCTCGACCTGGTCATCGTGCTCGCCCCGGAGGGAGGCGACTCCCGGGCCGCGTCCGCGGTGGCCGAGGCGGTGCGGCGCGGCTGCAGCCTCGTGGTCGCCTGCCCGCCCGGCTCGCTGGTGGCCGAGCACGCGGTCGGCCGGCACAGCACGGTGCTGCCGACCTCGTCCGGTGACCAGCTGGCCACCGCGGTGGTGATGCTGGAGTTCCTGGACCGCATCGACCTCGGTCCCGACGCGGACGCCGAGGCGGTGGCCGACGCGCTCGACGCCGTCGCGGTCGCGTGCTCGCCGTTCCGCGACCTCGCGGTCAACCCGGCCAAGGGGCTCGCGATCGCGCTCGCCGACAGCGTGCCGCTGGTGTGGGGCGGCTCGGTGCTGGCCGCGCGCGCCGCACGTCGGGTGGCGGAGTCGGTACGCCGGGTGACCGGGCGCGCCGCCCTGGCCGCGGACGCCGAGCAGCTGCTGCCGGTGATCGCGGCCGCCCCGGTCCGCGACGTGTTCGCCGACCCGTTCGCCGACCCGGTGGACGAGGGCGAGCTGCGGCCGGCCCTGCTGGTGCTCGACGACGGCGCGACCGACGCCCCGGTGCGCGAGCAGCGCGGCCGGCTGACGGTGGCCGCGCAGGAGCACGGCGTACGCGTGGAGACGCTTGCCGCGGACACCGGCACGGAGGTGGCGCGCTACGCGGCGCTGCTCGCCAGCGGGATCTACGCCGCCACCTATCTGGGGCTCGGCCTGGACCGGCTCGGGACCGACTGACCGGGCTCGGCAGCCGGCGCACGCTAGGGTCTGTCCCCGGACCAGCCGCTCAGGCGGCCCACAGCGACGCAGGGGAGCATCGATGTCTGCCGAGGGCAGCACCAAGGCGGTGGTGGCCGCTCTGCTGGCCAACACCGGGATCGCGATCACCAAGTTCCTGGCGTTCCTGCTCACCGGCGCGTCCTCGATGCTCGCGGAGGCGATCCACTCGGTCGCCGACTCGGGCAACCAGGCCCTGCTGCTGCTCGGCGGTCGGCGTGCCAAGCGCGCGGCCACTCCCGAGCACCCGTTCGGCTACGGCCGGGAGCGCTACATCTACTCCTTCATCGTGGCGATCGTGCTGTTCTCGGTCGGCGGGCTGTTCGCGCTCTACGAGGCGTACCACAAGTTCCACGAGATCGCCGCCGGCCATCCCAACGAGCTGCTCGAGGGCCGCTGGTGGTGGGTCGCGGTGGTGGTGCTGCTCGTCGCCATCGTGATGGAGGGGTTCTCCTTCCGTACGGCGGTGGTGGAGGCCGGACGGGTGCGCGGGAGCAGCTCCTGGATCGAGTTCATCCGCCGCGCGAAGTCGCCCGAGCTCCCGGTGATCCTGCTGGAGGACTTCGCCGCGCTGATCGGCCTGGTCTTCGCGCTGCTCGGCGTGTCGGTGAGCAAGCTGACCGACAACGGCTACTGGGACGTGGCCGGCACCACGGGGATCGGACTGCTGCTGGTGGCCGTGGCCGTGGTGCTGGCGATCGAGACCAAGAGCCTGCTCATCGGCGAGGCGGCCAGTCCCGCCGCGCAGCGTCGGATCCGGGAGGCGCTGGAAGGCACCGCCGGTCTGGAGCGGATCATCCACATGAAGACGCTGCACCTTGGACCCGAGGAGCTGCTCGTCGCGGTGAAGGTCGGGGTGGCCCGTTCCGACGACGCGGGGGAGGTGGCCCGCGCCATCGACGCCGCCGAGCGGGCGATCCGCGACGTCGAGGAGACCGCCACCACCATCTACATCGAGCCCGACATCTTCCGCCTGCAGGCGTGAGCGGGCCGCCCGGTACGCTGGGAATGTTGACCCCGATGAAGAGGACGTAGATGGACTTCAAGGTTGCTGACCTGAGCCTGGCCGATTTCGGCCGCGCGGAGATCGAGCTCGCCCAGCACGAGATGCCGGGCCTGATGGCGATGCGCGAGCGCTACGCCGACAGCAAGCCGCTCGCCGGCGCGCGGATCGCCGGGTCGCTGCACATGACCGTCCAGACCGCGGTCCTCATCGAGACCCTGATCGCCCTCGGCGCCGAGGTCCGCTGGGCCTCCTGCAACATCTTCTCCACCCAGGACCACGCGGCCGCCGCGGCGGTGGTCGGCGACGGCACCCCCGAGGCCCCGGCCGGGGTGCCGGTCTTCGCCTGGAAGGGCGAGAGCCTCGAGGAGTACTGGTGGTGCACCCAGCAGATCCTGCGCTGGCCGGACGGCCCGGACGGCCAGACCCGCCGGGCGAACATGATCCTCGACGACGGCGGTGACGCCACCCTGCTCCTGCACCTGGGTGTCGAGGCCGAGAAGCAGGGGGCCGCTCCGGACGTGGACAGTGCCACCAGCGCCGAGCAGCGGGTGATCTTCTCCGTCCTCAACGAGTCGCTGGCCGAGGACGGCGACCGGTGGACCGCCATCGCCAACGAGATCAAGGGCGTCACCGAGGAGACCACCACCGGTGTGCACCGCCTCTACGACATGATGAAGGAAGGCTCGCTGCTCTTCCCGGGC
>DASSVD010000134.1:0-5490 GCA_035706365.1 Nocardioidaceae bacterium | reverse complement strand
GTCGTTCGGGCTGGCTGAGACCGACGCGCTGGGGCTCGCCTCACCGGAACCGGCAGGTGCGTCCTGCGGGCCACCCCCCTGACCGGCGGACCGCGGTGGTGCACCGTCGGCCGGTCGTACCGCGGGGCGGGTCACGGTCGGTGCCGGGTCGTGGTCGGCGCCCGGCTGCGCCGACGGGTCGACGATCGCGTCCACGCGCCAGTCCCGGCCGATCACGTCGATCGCGGCCTGGCGCAGGATCTCGTCGCTCCCGCTGCGCAGGAACGAGTCGCGGGCTCCGGCGTTCAGCAGGGCCACGGTGAGGGTCTTGTCGTCGACCGCGGCGACCTGGGCGTTCTGGCTGAGCATGATCCAGGTGAACCGGCGCTTGAGCTTCACCGACTCGAGCAGGTCCGGCCAGAGTCGGCGTACCTCCACCAGCGAGAGGCCACTCGAGCCGGGCGCGTCGCCGCCAGGGGTCGTCGCGCCCGCCTCCTGGCGCTCCTCGACGGGCGGAGCGGCAGCGGCGGGTGCCGCGTCGGCCGGACGGTGCGGCTGAGCAGGCTCCTGCCCCGGGGTGGGCTGGTGCGGCTCGGACGGGCCGCCCGGCTGGGCCGGTGTCGGCCAGCCGGAGTGGTCGGTGCCGGCCGGCGGCGGCGCGGGAGCCGGGCTCGGCGACTCGCTCGGCGACTCGCTCGGGGCACGGCTCGGGGTCGGGCTCGGCTCCTGACTCGGGGACGACGGAGGTGCCGCGGAAGGCGCCGACGGTCGGGGTGGCGCCGGTCGCCCGACGTGCTGGGCCTGGGAGGGCGCTCCCCCCTCGATCGCGATGCGCTTCTCGATCCGGTCGAGCCTGGCCAGCACGCCGTGAGTGCTGTCGTCGGAGCCGGGCAGCAGCACGCGCGCGCAGATCAGCTCGAGCAGGAGGCGGGGGGCGGTAGCGCCACGCATCTCGGTCAGGCCGGCGGCAACCAGGTCCGCGGCGCGGCTGAGATCGGCCCGTCCGAACCGCGCGGCCTGCGCGACCAGCCGCTCGCCCTGGTCCTCGGCGACGTCGATCAGCCCGCTGGCCGACGCGTCCGGCACGGCGGCGATGATGACCAGGTCGCGGAGCCGGCGCAGGAGGTCCTCGGTGAAGCGGCGCGGGTCCTGCCCGGTCTCGATGACCTTGTCCACGACGCCGAAGACGGTGCCCCCGTCACCGGCGGCGAACGCGTCGATCACCTCGTCGAGCAGCGTGTCGGGGGTGTAGCCGAGCAGCCCGGTGGCCAGCTGGTGGGTGACCCCGTCGGGCCCGGCTCCGCCGATCAGCTGGTCGAGGACGGACAGGGTGTCGCGTGCCGACCCGCCTCCGGCACGCACCACGAGGGGCAGGGCGGCCGGCTCGATGCGCACGCCCTCGCGCTCGCACAGCTCGGCCAGGTACGCCGAGAGCGTCCGCGGCGGGATGAGCCGGAAGGGATAGTGGTGCGTCCGCGACCGGATGGTGCCGATCACCTTCTCCGGCTCGGTGGTCGCGAAGATGAACTTCAGGTGTGGCGGCGGCTCCTCCACCAGCTTGAGCAGCGCGTTGAAGCCCTGCGGCGAGACCATGTGGGCCTCGTCGATGATGTAGACCTTGTAGCGACTGTTCACCGGTGCGAAGAAGGCGCGCTCGCGCAGGTCGCGGGCGTCGTCGACGCCGCCGTGGCTGGCCGCGTCGATCTCGATCACGTCGATCGAGCCCGGCCCGCCGCGTGCCAGGTCCTGGCAGGACCGGCACTGGCCGCACGGCTCCGGCGTCGGCCCCTGCTCGCAGTTCAGCGCCCGGGCGAGGATCCGCGCGCTGGTCGTCTTGCCGCAGCCGCGCGGCCCGGAGAACAGGTAGGCGTGGTGCACGCGGTTGTTGGCCAGCGCAGCACGCAGCGGCCCGGTGACGTGGTCCTGGCCGATGACCTCGGCGAACGTCTCGGGGCGGTAGCGGCGGTAGAGCGCGAGTGGTGCATCCACGTGCTGAACCCTAACCACCCGCTCCGACAGCCGGTAGCGCGCGGCCGAGCGGTGAGCGCGCGGAGACCTTCGGGCAGCAAAAGGCCCCCCGCGCACCCGACAGAGCTCACTTACCCTTGCTGCCTTCCGGCCCTGGGGGAGTTGGGCGAGATATCGCCGCACGGGGGGTTGGCCCCGAGTCTAGGGCAACCCGCGAACGACCCAAAAACCAGGCGGCGGCGCCACGGTGATCGACCGGCGGATGGTGCCGCGGCCCGATTTCTCCTCCCGCGGGGCGACCGGTACGCTCTGCGGCGGAGGATTCGCCTAGTGGCCTATGGCGCTCGCTTGGAAAGCGGGTTGGGTTAACAGCCCTCGCGGGTTCGAATCCCGCATCCTCCGCCACGCTTGCACAGGTGACCTCCGGGCGCTGCACGGTGCTGCGCCGTCCGGGGGTCCCACCGGCTACGGTGCCCGCATGCGCATCCGCCCCGCGACGCCAGCGGACCGACCCGCCGTCGAGGCCGTGGTCGCCTCCGCGTTCGACGAGCCCCGCGAGGGCCGGGTGGTGCAGCTGCTGCGTCGCCTGGACGACTCCGCGGCCACGCGGGCCGACCTGGTCGCCGTCGACGCAGACGACGCACCCGACGTGGTGGGTCACGTGCGGCTGAGCCGGGCCTGGGTGGACGCCCGCAGCGCGCTGGTCGACGTACTCGTGCTCAGCCCGCTCTCCGTCGCCCCCCACCGTCAGGGCGACGGCATCGGCACCCGGTTGGTGCAGGCCGCCTTGGAGATGGCCGCCGACCTCGGCGCGCCGGCGGTGTTCCTCGAAGGCGGGTGGGACTACTACGGCAAGCGAGGATTCCAGGGTGCGGAGCCGCTCGGCTTCGAGCGTCCGTCGCTGCGCATCCCGGCCCCGGCCTTCCAGGTCGCGCTGCTCGCGGCGTACAAGCCCGGGATAGCCGGGCGCCTGGTCTATCCGGAGGCGTTCTGGAGCACCGACACCGTGGGCCTTCGCGACCCCGACCTGCACCGGATCGAGCAGCGAGCGGCCGGTCGGGCCTAGCCGCCGTCCGGCAGCACGCCTCCGAGGTCCTCGCGGCGGTGCACCCCGAGGACGCGGTAGACCCGGTGCAGATGCGTCTCCGCGGTCCGGGTGGAGATCCCGAGCGCCTCTCCCACCTGGCGGTTGCTGAGCCCGGTAGCGGCGAGCTCGGCCACGCGGCGCTGCGTCGCCGTCATCCGCACGTCGAGCGCCCGCAACGCCGGCGTGGCCGCACCCTCGCAGGCGACCGCCGCCTTCAGCGCCGCGGTGCGCAGGCTCCTGGCCGCAGCGCGTGGCATGCCCGGGTACGTCGCGCCGACCGCGAGCAGGTCCGCCGCCCACAGCGCGAGCCCGAACCGCTGCAGCCGCCCGGCGGAGTCGAGCAGCGCCTCGCCGTCCCGGGACTCGATCGCGGCGACGCCGGCAGCCGACAACCGCGTTCGCCGGCAGGGTGTCTGCCTCTCCCGGTCCCGCCCGGCGCCGAGCCGCGCTAGGTTGGGACGCGTGAACCGCTCTCGGGTGAACCACGCTCAGGGGCACCGCCGCTGGGCCACCGCTGCGCTCGCGCTCGCCCTGGTCGGCGTCCCGCTCACCGGCTGCGACAACGCCGACCAGACCCTCTCCTCCGCCGACGCCTGCGCGGACCTGATCGGCATGTCACTGAAGGAGCTCCGCGACGCCCAGCAGCACGCGGACAGTCCGCAGGAGGTACGCCGCCAGCTGCGCGAGGCCGCCGACAAGTTCGAGGCGAAGGCCAACGCGGTCGACGACCAGGACGTGCAGCGCGCGGTCGACGCCTACGTCACCAAGCTGCGGGAGCTCGCGCAACAGATCCGGGCCGGGAACCCACCGGACCTGGACCTGGTGGTGCGCGCCAACAAGGCCTTGGCCGACGCCTGTACCTGACGGCCCCGGGCAGCCTGCACCCGACGTCCCTGGCCAGCCCACACCCGACGCCCCTGGCCAGCACGGCGCCGATCAGTATGCTTGCCCGTCGTGATCTTCAAGCGCGTCGGCATGGGCCGTCCCTATCCCGACCACGGGCTCGGCCCGAAGGACTGGGCCGCGCTGCCACCGCGCCAGATCCGCCTCGACGAGCTGATCACCACCAAGGACACCCTGCAGCTCGCTGCCCTGCTCGACGAGGACTCCACCTTCTTCGGTGACCTCTTCGCCCACGTGGTGCAGTGGCACGACGAGCTCTACCTCGAGGACGGGCTGCACCGGGCACTGCGCGCCGCACTCCAACAACGACACGTGCTGCACGCCCGCGTGCACGTGGTGAAAGGCTGAGGCATGAGTCGCCGCCACGTCACCACCGCCGTCACCCTGGTCGTGCTCTGCACGCTGCTCGTCATCGCCGCGGTGGTCGGCTGGCAGTCGCTGTTCGCGCCGATCCCGGAGGGGACCGTGACCGCGGCGACCCCGTCACCCAGCTGCACCTCGACCGAGCTCAAGCCGGGGCAGAAGATCAAGGCGGCCCAGGTGAAGGTCAGCGTGTTCAACGCCGGCTCCACGTCCGGCCTGGCCGACGAGACGATGGACCGGCTGACGCGTCGCGGCTTCCGGGCGGGCGAGGTCGGGAACGCCCCCGCCGAGGCGAAGGTACGCCGCGCCGTGGTCTGGTCGACGCGCAAGGACGACGTCGAGGCCCGGCTGGTGGCCCGGCAGCTCGGCAAGAAGGTGAAGGTGAAGTTCTCCGACGTCGACCTCGGGCCTGGCGTCGACGTGATCGTCGGCGACCGCTTCCGCAAGCTGGTCAAGGCACCGCGGACCATCACCGTCGACGAGCCGCAGACCATCTGCGTGTCACCCTCGGCGAGCCCGAAGGACGACGCGGGCACCGGCGCCGCGGCCTAGCCCCGGCCGGTCGAGCCCGTCGAGAAGACCCCTTGAAGGCTCAGCCCTCGGCGCGCTCCGGACCGAACCACTGGGCCAGCCGGCCCGATCGGGACACCGCCCGCAGTCGCTGCTCGGTCTCCACCCGCAGCCGGCGCGGGGTGACGACCAACAGGTCGTCGCCGCGGCGCAGGACGGTGCGCTCGTCCGGCACGGAGGGCACGCCGTCGCGGACCACCAGCGACACCGAGGCGCCGCGGGGCAGGCGCAGCTCGCCCACCTCCACGCCGTGCATCCGGGACCGCCGGGTGATGGTGATCTGCAGCAGGTCGGCCGCGATCCGTTCCAGCGGCGCCGCCTCCACGTCGAGGTCGCGTGGCTCGCCGGTGGTGCTCACGCCCAGCACCCGGGCCACCCACGGCAGGGTGGGCCCGGTCAGCAGGGTGTAGATCACCACCATCACGAACACGATGTCGAACAGTTCGGTCGCGTGCTCGACGCCGTTGGCCAGCGGGATCGTGGTCAGCACGATCGGCACGGCGCCGCGCACCATCACCGTCGACGAGCCACAGACGATCTGCGTGTCGCCGTCGGCGACCCCGAAGGACGACGCGGACAGTGGCGCCGCGGCGTAGCCACGGGCCCGCGGCCCCGGCCGC
>DASSVD010000133.1:0-25742 GCA_035706365.1 Nocardioidaceae bacterium | reverse complement strand
CGCGGCGCGCCCGGAGCGGACCGCCTCCAGCGCGCCGGGGTCGCCGGCGGGCAGCACGGCGGCGTACGGCGAGTACCGGCCGGGCTCGGCGCCGGCCGCGAGCAGCTCCTCGACCGTGGCCGCCCCGGGCCGCGCGACCAGGCTGACCCGCGGCGCCGCGTTATCGGCCGCGAGCAGCTCCTCGAGCTCGTCCCCGGACGGCCCCAGGGCGGCCTGCAGCCGCTCGACCACCCAGCGCGGGTGGGAGTGGGCCACCGCGGCGTACCCCACGGGGTCGTTGCCGGGATCCGGAGCGACCCGGCGCACCCAGCCGGCCACGTCGTGACGCGCCACCTTGCGCAGCACGGCGTTGACGAAACCGGCCGGACGGTGGCCGACCGCGCCGCGGACCAGGTCGACGGTGGTGCCGACCGCCGCGTGCGTGGGCACCCGCATGGAAAGCAGCTGGTGACAGCCCAGCCGCAGGGTGTCCAGCACCGCGGGCTCGACCTGCTCCAGCGGCCGGTTCACCAGGCCGGCCAGCACGGCGTCGTAGAGCCCGCGCATCCGGATGGTTCCCGAGACCAGCTCGGTGGTGAACCGCGCGTCGCGGCCGCTCAGGCCGCGCTCGCGCAGCAGCCGGGGCAGCACGAGGTTGGTGTACGCCGCCTCCGTCCGCACCTCGGTGAGCACGTCGAAGGCGGCCCGGCGTGCCGGGTCGAGGCGGCTCATGCGCCGAAGCGGGCACCCGAGGTCACCCGGACCCCGCGGGCCCAGTCCGCGGCGCTCATCTGCTTCTTGCCGAACGCCTTGACCTGGCCGAGCAGCACCGGGGTGGTCGCGGTGCCCACCAGCACGGCGTTCTTGCGCACCTCGAGCACGCCGGGCTCGAGTGCCGGCTCGTCGTCGGCGATCCGCACCGGGCCGAGCTTGAACCGCTCGCCTTCGACGGTGGTCCAGGCGCCCGGCCCCGGGGTGCAGGCACGGATGCGGCGGTCCACCGCGGCCGCCGGCTCCGTCCAGTCGATGCGGGCGTCCTCGACCCGGATCTTCGGGGCCAGGCTGACCCCCTCGGTCGGCTGCTCGCGTGCCTCGAGCTCGCCCGAGGCGATCCCGTCCAGTGTCGCGGCCAGCAGGTCCGCGCCTCCCACCGCGAGGCGGGTAAGCAGGTCCCCGGCGGTGTCGGTGGGCCGCACGGGCTCGGTCATCGTGCCGAAGACGGGACCGGCGTCGAGCTCCTGGACGATCCGGAAGGTGGTGGCCCCGGTGATCTCGTCGCCCGCCCACAGCGCGTGCTGCACCGGGGCGGCGCCACGCCAGGCGGGCAGCAGCGAGAAGTGCAGGTTGACCCAGCCGTGGGTCGGGATGACGAGCACGCTCTGCGGCAGCAGCGCGCCGTAGGCGACCACCGGGCAGCAGTCCGGCCGCAGCGCGCGCAGCCGGTCCTGGAAGTCGGGGTCCTTGGGGTGTGCCGGCTTGAGCACCGGCACGCCGAGCTCTTCACCGCGCTGCGCGACCGGGGAGGCCACCAACCGCCGTCCGCGGCCGGCCGGGGCGTCGGGGCGGGTGACCACGCCGACCAGCTCGTGGTCGCCGGTGGCGATCGCGTCCAGGGCCGGCAGGGCCACCTCGGGTGTGCCCGCGAAGACGACGCGCACGCGATCAGAGCCCCAGGCCGCGGGTCGGGTGCGGGGAGACCTTCACCGTCGGTGCCGGTCCCTGCCCGAACCACTCCGCGTCACGGATCGCACGCATGGCGGCCTTGCGTGCCTCGCGGTCGAGGCGGTCGATGAACAGCACGCCGTCCAGGTGGTCGGTCTCGTGCTGGATCGCGCGGGCCAACAGCTCGGATCCCTCGATCGTCACCGGCTCCCCGTGCTGGTCGAACCCCCGGGCCACCACCGACAGCGCCCGCCGGCAGTCGAAGGTCAGGTTCGGGATCGACAGGCAGCCCTCCGGACCGTCCTGGACGTCCGAGGACAGGTCCAGCGTGGGGTTGACCAGGTGACCCAGCTCACCGTCGACGTACCAGGTGAACACGCGCAGCCCGACGCCGAGCTGCGGCGCGGCGAGCCCGGAGCCGGGCGCCTCCAGCATGGTGTCGGTCAGGTCGCGCACCAGGGTGCGCAGCTCCTTGTCGAAGTCGGTGACCGGGAGCGCGGGGGTGCGCAGCACCGGGTCACCGAACAGTCGGATCGGCTGGACGGTCACGTCGCTCCTCAGCTCGGGTGGGGTGGTGGCTGCCCGCGGGTGGTCGCTCGTCCGGGTGGCCCGCGGGGCCGGGTGTCGGTCCGGGTTCGCGTCGACGTCGCAGTCTACGGAAGTCGCCGGTCGGAGCAGCGGGGCGGGCAACGGGCGGACAGGCCGGCTCGGCCGGCCCGGGGTCAGCCCAACCCGTGCGGGTCGAGCTGGACGCGCACCGGGGCCAGCTTCTTCGCGTCGCGGACGCCGCGCATCCGGGTCAGGGTGCGCGCGAGGTCCAGCCCGGCGGCACGCGGCACTCGGATCACCATCCGCACGTCCGGCTCGTCGGGAGCGGTCGCGTCCGCCGCTCGCCGGGGCTGGTCGGTCACCGGTGCCGGACCGAGGACCTCCGCGCCGGCCGGCAGCTCCAGGGCTTGCACGGCCTCGTCCACCGCTGGTTCGGGACCGCTGAGGACCGCCATCCGCGAGGCCGGGGGCAGGTGTGCCTCCATCCGCTCGGCCATCTCGCGGCGGGCGAACCCGGCCGGGTCCCAGCGCAGCAGCGCCTGCAACGCGGGGTGGGTGCTGTCACCGACGGCGACCACCCGACCCCCGGCCGGTCCGGGGCGGGCAAGCGCCGCGGCGTTGAGCCATCGGCGCAGCGACTCCTCCTCGGTGCGCAGGTCGGGCCGGCTCAGCGGCAACCAGGTGTCGAGGAGGACCACGCAGGCATAGCCCCCGGCCGCGACGGGCTCGGCGCCGGGCGTGGCCACCACGATCGAGGCGCCCTCCCCCACTGTGTCGAGGACGCGGTCGGCCGCGGACGTGCGCACCGTCACCCCGGGAAAGGCCCGACCGAGCTCCTCGCCGGTGCGTGCTTCTCCTCGCACCGGCGCCCGCAGGCCACGCCCCCCGCATTCGGCGCACACCCAGGCCGGCTGCTCCGTCCCGCACCAGCGGCAGGTCGGCGGCCGGTGCGCGGCGGGGAGCGCGAGGGGCCCGGCGCAGGCCGGGCACCGTGCCGGTGCGCGACAGCGCTCGCAGGCCAGGGCGGTGGCGTAGCCCTGCCGCGGGGTCTGCACCAGCACCGGGCTTCGCTGCTCCTGCAACCCGACGCGGATCGCCTCCATCGCGGTGTGCGGCAGCCTGGCCGCCCGGGCGAACGGGTCGCGCTCGAGCTCGCGGTCGCTGGCGCCGGTGATGGCGATCCGGGGGCTCCGGTCGCGCACGTGGGCGCGGTCGCCACCGAGCTCGCGGGCCCAACCGGTGCGAAGGAGGTACTCCGCCTCCACGGTGCGGGCGAACCCGCCGACCAGTGCTGCACACCCCTGCCCCTCGGCGCGCAACAGGAGGACCTCCCGGGTGTGCGGGTAGGGCGCGCGGGGCTCGGCGTACAGGTCGTCACCGTCGTCCCACACCGCCACGAGGCCGAGGTCGTGCACGGGTGCGAACGAGGCCGCACGGGTGCCGATCACGATCCGGCGTTCACCGCGCGAGGCCTGCAGGAAGGCGCGGTAGCGGGCAGCGGGCCCGAGGTCGGCGGTCAGCGCCACGTGGTGCCCGTCGCCGAGGAGCGCGCTCAGCGCGGCGTCCAGCCGGGCCACGTCACGGTGGTCGGGCACACACAGCAGGGCGCCCCGCCCCGACGCGTACGTCGCCGCGGCGACCTCGGCCAGCCGGGCGGGCCAGTCCTCGCCGGGCGCCGCCGACCACACCGCCCGGGGCGCTCCCCCGCTCCCCAGCGCGGTCAGGAACGAGCCGCCCTCGGGATAGGCCGCCCAGCCGGCCGCCGCGGCCGTGCGCAGCCGGTCGGGCTCGTCGGCCTCGGCCGGCGGCGACGCGGCCTCCTTCTCCACGGTCGCGTGGCGCGGCGGCACCGCGAGCCGCAGCACGTCGGAACGGGTGCCGGCGTAGCGGGACGCCACCCGCGCCGACAGCTCCGCGACCTCGGCGCTGAGCACCGGCTCGGCCGAGACGGACCGGCGCAGCGGGGCGAGCCGGCCGCCGTGCTCGCTGGTCGCGGCGCGCGCCAGCACGAACCCGTCGACGTCTTGTCCGGCGAAGCGCACCTTCACCCGGGAGCCGGGCACCGCGGCGTCGGCCATCGCCGCCGGAACCAGGTAGTCGAAGGCTCGGTCCAGGTGCGCCAGTGGCACGTCGACCAGCACCCGTGCGACGGGCAGCTCGTCGGCCGGCTCGGTCGGCCTCCGGCCGGCTGCCCGGCCGCGCCCGCCCGGGGTGGTCCGCTTGTCGGAGCGCGCCGCCGAGCGTGCGGCCGCGCGGGCTCGCTCCGGAGCGGGCAGCAGGTCGAGCTGCTCGCTCGAGTCGCCGCCGCGCACACCGGGGCGTCCCTCGTCAGGCTGGTGCTCGCTCATGGCTGCAGTCTTCCAGCCGGCTCCCCCCGGATCGGGCCGCCATCCACAGCCGCCCGCGGACCGGGCGCCGGCGTGACTCCTACCGGGCCCCTACCGGGGCTCCTACCGGGGCTCCTGCCGGGCTCCCGCCAGGTCTGGTCCTGGCGCGGCTCAGACGCCCGCGGCCGCGCGCAGAGCGTCGACCCAGTCGGTGCGCTCCCAGGTGAAGTCGTCCAGCTCGCGACCGAAGTGGCCGTACGCCGCGGTCTGGGCGTAGATCGGCCGGAGCAGGTCCAGGTCGCGGATGATCGCGGCCGGGCGCAGGTCGAAGACCTCCAGCACCGCCTTCTGGATGGTGGCCACCGGGACGGACTCGGTCCCGAACGTGTCGACGTAGAAGCCGACCGGGTGGGCCTTGCCGATGGCGTAGGCCACCTGAACCTCGCACCGCCGGGCCAGGCCCGCAGCGACGACGTTCTTGGCCACCCAACGCATGGCGTAGGCCGCAGAGCGGTCGACCTTGGACGGGTCCTTGCCGGAGAAGGCGCCGCCACCGTGACGGGCCATGCCGCCGTAGGTGTCGATGATGATCTTGCGCCCGGTCAGGCCCGCGTCGCCCATCGGACCGCCGATCTCGAACCGGCCGGTCGGGTTCACCAGCAGCCGGTAGTCCTCGGCGGGGATGTCGAAGTCGGCCAGCACGTGGTCGACCACGTGCCGGCGCACGTCGGGGGTGAGCATCTGGTCCAGGTCGATGTCCTTGGCGTGCTGGGTGGAGACCACGACGGTGTCCACCCGGACGGGCCGGTCCTGCTCGTCATACTCGATGGTGACCTGGGTCTTGCCGTCGGGCCGCAGGTAGGACATCGTGCCGTCCTTGCGCACCTCGGAGAGCCGCTGCGCCAGCCGCTGGGCGATCATGATCGGCAGCGGCATCAGCTCGGGGGTGTCGTCGCAGGCGTAGCCGAACATCAGCCCCTGGTCGCCGGCGCCCTGCCGGTCCATCGGGTCCACGGACGCCT
The DNA here is from genome assembly GCA_035706365.1 of Nocardioidaceae bacterium. Classification (GTDB taxonomy): domain Bacteria; phylum Actinomycetota; class Actinomycetes; order Propionibacteriales; family Nocardioidaceae; genus Nocardioides_C. The sequence continues at coordinate 20,203 of DASSVD010000133.1, read as the reverse complement.
CGCTGCGCGACTCGTAGCCGGTGTCGACGCCTTGGGCGATGTCGCCGGACTGGCCCCCGATCGCGACCATCACGCCACAGGAGTGGCCGTCGAAGCCCTTCTGGGACGAGTCGTAGCCGATCTGCAGGATCCGGTCGCGCACCAGGGTCTTGATGTCCACGTAGCCGCTGGTGGTCACCTCGCCGGCCACGATCACCAGGCCGGTGGTCAGCAGGGTCTCCACGGCGACGCGGCTGCCCGGGTCCTGGGCCAGCATGGCGTCGAGGACCGTGTCGCTGATCTGGTCGGCGATCTTGTCCGGGTGCCCCTCGGTCACCGACTCGGAGGTGAAAAGGCGTCCAGCCACGTCGTGCTCCCCTGCCTGCGTACCCGGCGGCACGCGTTGGTCGTCCTTGCTCTGCGGTGAAGCCTAGCCCGTGCCGGGAACGGCCCTCACCGGGTCTCGAGGCGCGACGCGACGGCGTCCCAGATCGCGTGCGCCAGGGCCGTCTTCGAGCCGCGCTCCACCGCACGGGCCCCGCCCTCGGCGTCGAGCAGGACCGCCTCGTTGTCGGTGCTGCCGAACACGCGCCCCTCGCTGACGTCGTTGACCACCAGCAGGTCGCAGCCCTTGCGGGCGAGCTTGGCGCGGGCGTGCTCGAGCACGCTGCCGGTCTCGTCCCCGGTCTCGGCGGCGAACCCCACTACCACCCGGCCACCGCGGTCGGGGTCGGCGGCGAGCTCGGCCAGGATGTCCGGGTTCTGGGTCAGGCTCAGGGACGGTGCTGCGCCGTCGGGGTCCTTCTTGATCTTGGTCCCGCTGGCGCTCTGCGGCCGGAAGTCGGCCGGGGCAGCCGCCATCACCACGGCGTCGCTGTCGGAGGACGCCTGGAGCACGGCGTCGCGCAGCTGCGCGGTGGTCTCCACCCGGACCACCTTCACCCCGGCCGGGTCGGGCAGGGCGACGTTGGCGGCCACCAGGGTCACCTCGGCCCCGCGTGCCGCGGCGGTGCGCGCCAGGGCGTAGCCCTGGCGCCCGGACGACCGGTTGCCCAGGAAGCGCACCGGGTCGAGGTACTCGCGGGTGCCACCGGCCGAGACCACCACCCGTCGCCCGGCCAGGTCGGGACCGGCGCTGCGGGTGAGCAGCGCGGCGGCCAGCTCGAAGATCTCCGACGGGTCGGGGAAGCGTCCCTTGCCGGTGTCGGCGCCGGTGAGGCGACCCTCCGCCGGCTCCACGACCACGCAGCCGCGTCGGCGCAGGGTGGCCACGTTGTCCTGGGTGGCGGCGTGCTCCCACATCTCGGTGTGCATCGCCGGCACGAAGACCACCGGACAGCGCGCGGTCAGCAGCGTGTTGGTGAGCAGGTCGTCGGCCAGGCCGTGGGCGGCTCGGGCGAGCAGGTCCGCCGTGGCCGGCGCGACCACCACCAGGTCGGCGCTCTGCCCGAGCCGCACGTGCGGCACCTCGTGCACGCGGGTCCAGACGTCGGTCGCCACCGGGCGGCCGGACAGCGCCGCCCAGGTCGGCTCGCCCACGAACTCCAGCGCGGCCGAGGTGGGCACGACGGTGACGTCGTGCCCGGTCTCGGTGAACCGGCGCAGCAGCTCGCAGCTCTTGTACGCCGCGATGCCTCCGCCGACGCCGAGCACGACCTGCGGCCGCTCCCCCTGTCGATCGGCCACGTCGGGCTGCCTCAGGCCCCGCTGTCCGTGGAGCCGGAGGTGTCCCTCGGCGAGCCCTCGGTGCTCTCGAAGGCGGCGGAGGCGGAGGTGTCGGGCGCCGGCGCACCGGTCAGCCCGTCGAGCCGGTCGGTCGAGGCCGCCTCGGACGGGTCGATGTCCTCGCAGGTGAGCAGGTCGTCGTTGATCTCGCGCAGCGCGATCGACAGCGGCTTCTCCTGGACGTGTGTGTCCACGAGCGGGCCGACGTACTCGAGCAGACCCTCACCCAGCTGGGAGTAGTACGCGTTGATCTGACGCGCACGCTTGGCGGCGTAGAGGACCAGCTTGTACTTCGAGTCGGTCTTCGTCAGCAGCTCGTCGATGGGCGGGTTGGTGATCCCCTCGGGAACGGTGGCGGACACGCGTTATCAGCCTCGCAAGTGGTTGGGGTCGGACTCCAGTGGGAGCCGCATCAAGGCTACCAACTCCTCGCTCGCAGCGTGAATTTCGGTGTTCACGACCGTGACGTCGAACTCCGCCTCCGCGGCCAGCTCCTCGCGCGCGGTCACCAGCCTGCGCTCGCGCTCCTCGGCCGACTCCGTGCCCCGGCCGACCAGGCGACGCACCAGCTCCTCCCACGAGGGAGGCGCCAGGAAGACGAACAGCGCCTCGGGCATGGAGGCCCGGACCTGGCGCGCGCCCTGCAGGTCGATCTCCAGCAGCGCCGGGCGCCCGGCGGCGAGCGCCTCCTCGACCGGCCCGCGGGGGGTGCCGTAGCGGGCTGCCCGGTGCACCACCGCCCACTCCAGCAGCTCCTCGCGGGCGACCATCGCGTCGAACTCGGCGTCGGAGACGAACCAGTAGTGCCGCCCGTGCACCTCGCCCGGCCGTGGGGGCCGGGTGGTCACCGAGACCGAGATCCACACCTCGGGGTGGTTGCGTCGGACGTCGGCGGCGACAGTGCCCTTGCCGACGGCGGTGGGCCCGGCCAGCACGGTCAGCCGGCTGGGCCGCGGGTCCGCCTCACTCACGCGTGCCGAACTCCCGCTCGAGCGCGGCGATCTGCTTGGCGCCGAGGCCGCGCACCCGGCGGCTCTCGGAGATCGCGAGGCGGTCCATCACCTGGCGGGCGCGGACCTTGCCCAGCCCGGGCATCGCCTGCAGCAGGTCGAGCACCCGCATCTTGCCGATGACCTCGTTCTTCTGACCCTGCTCGAGCACGTCGACCAGCGACGCCCCCGAGTGCTTGAGCCGGTTCTTGACCTCGGCTCGTTCGCGGCGCGACGCGGCCGCCTTGTCCAGAGCTGCTTGGCGCTGTTCCGGGGTGAGCGGTGGCAATGCCACGGTGAGGACCTCAGCATCTCGTCGTCGGCGCTGCCAGCGGCTGCGGGCACGTAGGTCGCAATCTAGCCACGTCACGGGAGGCCCGCAAACCCCGGTCCGGGCCCGCGGACCGGCTACCCGCCTGCCCTCGCGCCTCCGTCGGCAGGGGTGCCCAGGTCGACGTCGCAGACGTCTCGAGCGTGCTGCTCGATGCCCCGCCCTGCGTCGGTCACGCGCGCCGAAGCCAGCTCAGCGGCCGCGCTCTCGATGGCCTGCACCTGGGCCGCTGTGGCCTGCGGCGGCGGGTCCTGGGGACGGAAGCGGGCCGGGTCGACGCCGGCGGCGTCGAACGCCTCCACCAGGTCCTGCCAGGCGAAGACGAAGGTGTCCCACTCGTCGCGGATATCGGTGGGGGCGGCCTGCTGGAGCTCCTCGAAGGCCGCCAGGCCGGAGTGCAGCTGCTCGCGCGAGGGGCGCTGGGAGCCGGCCAGCTCGGCCACCACCTGCTGCTGGTCGGCGAGGGTCTGGCAGTAGGTCCCCGTCGCGTCCGAGCAACCGCCGAGCAGCAGGCCGGCGGCCACGAGCCCGACAGCCCCGGCAGCGCGGGCGGTGCCGACAGCACCGACACTGCCGGCGGGAGCGACGCGGAGCACGCCGTCAGCCGAGCTTCACGCCGCAGTATTCCTGGGCGTGGGCCACCACGGCGTCGCCGGCCTTGTTGTTCGCCGGGGTGTCCAGCTTCTTCATGTCGTCCATCAGGCGCGCGCTCTGCTTCTGCAGCTTCTTCTGGCTGATCTCCCCGTCGGCGGCCTTCTGCTGCAGGACTGCCGCCTTGCGCAGCGCGGACTCGAGCTGGTCCAGCGCACCGGACATCGTGGCCCACTCGTCCGCCACCTCCGGTGGCGCCTCGTCGGCGATGTCGCGCACCACGCCGACGGCCTTCTGCACGTCCTCGGGTCCCTGGATGCTGGAGAACAGCACGGCCAGGTCGCTGCTGAGCAGCGTGCAGTACCGCGTCCCGGCTCCGGGTGCGTTCGCCTGCGCCGACGTGGAGGCGCCGGGGCTCTGCGGGGAGGCGCCGGACGACCCGCCGTCCTGGGGCGAGGCAGCCCCGGAGGGCGAGGTGGTCGCGGAGGCTTGCTCGCCGGCGGCGGGCTGGTCGTCACCGCTGCAACCGGTGAGTGCCGCGGCGCTGGCCACCAGCACGGCGGGAGCGGCCACGGCGGCGAGGAGGCGCTTCATGACTCGCGAGCCTACGCGTCCACCAAAGCAGCGAACCGCTCCACGAGCTCCTCGGCGGAGGACCGCAACGTCGCCCGGTCCGGACCGCTGTCCAGGATCTCCCGGGAGCTGCTGATCAGCACGTTGTGCACCGCGCGCCCGAAGATGCGCCGTACGTCGGCGGGGGTGCCGCCCTGGGCACCGACGCCGGGCACCAGCAGCGGCCCGTTCACGTCGAGGTTCTCGCCGGTCTCGCCGATCGTCGCACCGACCACCGCGCCCACCGACCCGAGTCCCTCGGCGTCGACGTTGCGGGTGGCGATGGCGTCCAGGATGGTCCCGGCGACGGTCCGCCCGTCTTCGGTTCGCGCGTGCTGCACCTGCGGCCCCTCGGGGTTGGACGTCAGGGCCAGAACGAACACGCCTGCGTCGTTGCGCTCGGCGGTGTCCAGCATCGGCTCCAGGCTGCCGAAGCCGAGAAAGGGGTTGACGGTGAGGGCGTCGACCGCGAGCGGGGCGGTCTGGTCCAGGTAGGCGTCGGCGTAGGCCTGCGCCGTGGAGCCGATGTCGCCGCGCTTGCCGTCGAGGATGACCAGCGCACCCAGCTCACGCGCGCCGGCGACCACCCGCTCCAGGACGGCGACCCCCTGGGCGCCGTGCCGCTCGAAGAACGCGGACTGCGGCTTGATCGCGGCGACCGTGCCGGCCAGCGCCTCCACCGCGGTCATCGCGAACTTCTCCAGACCGAACGCCGAGTCGGTCAGCCCCCACTGGTCCATCAGCGCGGGGTGCGGGTCGATTCCCGCACACAGCGGGCCGCGGGCGGTCATCACCGTGCGCAGCCGTTGGCCGAACGTCATTGACTGTCTCCTTCGCGTCGGTGGGCAGCGCCCACCAGGTCCGGTACCCGTGCAGGGCCGGAGCCGCCGAGTCGATCGAGCTCGTCGACCAGCTCGGTGGCGATCCTTCCAGGGGCATCGGGGTCGGTGAGCAGCGCGGTGCCGATCTGCACCGCACTGGCGCCCGCGGCCAGCATCGCCACCACGTCGGCACCGCGGCGTACGCCGCCTCCGCCGACCAGCGGCACGTCCGGCAGAGCCCGGTGCAGCTGCCACAGGGCATGCAGCGCCATCGGCTGCACCGCGGGCCCGCTGACGTAGCCGGTGACCGCCCCCAGCAGCGGCCGCAGGGCCGGGTCGAAGCTCAAGCCGTGCGGCGGGTTGCCCACGACGAGGACCTCTGCGCCGGCGTCGACCGCGGCGCGCGCCAGGTCGCCCAGCGGACCGTCACCGATGCGGAGCTTCGCCAGGACGGTGACCCCGCGGGGCACCTCGCGGCGTACCGCGGCGACCACCTTGCCGGTCAGGTACGGGTCCGCACCGAACTCGCGGTCGTGGTGCTCGCGGTCGGCGCAGCCGAGGTTCACCTCCACGGCCGCGACGCCAGGTGCCTGGGCGACGCGACGCCCGAGCTCGGCGTACTCCCCCAGCGTGGCCCCGGCGATCGACACCGCGGTCCTGACGCGCTGCTGGACCAGCCACGGAAGCTCGGTGGCCAAGAAGCCCTGCAGACCCGGGTTCTGCAGGCCGTTCGAGTGCAGCACGCCGGAGGGGCTCTCCACCACCCGAGGCGGAGCGTGCCCGGCCCGCGGGTCGAGCGTCACCGACCGGGTCACGAGCGCGCCGAGCGCGGACAGGTCGCACCAGGCAGCGAGCTCGCGCCCGCTGCCGGCACAGCCGGAGGCCACCATCAGCGGGCTCGGCAGCTCCCAACCGGCCAGGCTGGTGGACAGGGGCGCGCCGGTCATCGATACCCCTCCTGTGCGCCCCAAGCGTCACCGGGCACGCGGGCGAGGTCGCGCCAGCGGACCCGGTCCCCGCGGAACACCGGCCCCTCGGCGCAGCCGCGGACCATCCGGGTCAACCCGTCCTCGCCGACCACCGGTACGACGCATCCGCCGCACAGGCCCGTGCCGCACGGCATCGCCACCATCACCAGCGCCTGGCTCCACGCGCCGTGGTCCTCTGCAGCAGCTGCGACCCGGTGCAGGACGGCCGGGGGTCCGGCGGCATAGACCACGTCGGTGCTGGTGCGCGCAAGCAGCTCGGGCAGCACGTCGCCGGCGCTGCCGCGAATGCCGACCGAACCGTCCTCGGTGCACACCGTGACCGTCTTCGCCGCGCGGCGTGCCTCCAGCACCCCGAACAGGCCGGTCTCTGTGGCGGCCGCGAGCAGCACGTGCACCTCGCATCCACGCTCGCGCAGCCGCGCCGCGAGCGGGAACAACGGCGCGGCGTCGACACCGTCGCCGACCAGGGTGGTGGCCACCGGATCCTTGGGCAGGGCGAAGGGCCGCCCGAGCGGACCGACGAGATCGAGGGTGGAGCCCGCGGGCAACGCGGCGAGGTCGTCGAGCCCGTCGCCGCCGGGCAGGACCAGCTCGATGGTCCCTCCGTAGGCGCCGATCGGCCGCGCGGTGAAGATCGGCAGCGTGCGCCGCAAGACCGAGGCGGAGGCGTCGCCGCGGTGCCGCAGCGCGACCGCGGTGCCGGGCCGGAACCGCTCGGCCACCCCCGGAGCGACCAGAGTGAGATGCCGGTGCCCGCCCACCTGCTTGCTGGTGAGCACCTCGGCGAGCTGGTGGACCGGGCCGTTGCCCGCCGCCGGGGTGCTCATGGCGTCCCGCCGGCGGCCACGGTCAGAGCACGCTGCATCCGCGCGGGCCACAGCGCGCCCTCGTAGACGAACGCGGAGTAGGCCTGCAGCAGGGTCGCCCCGGCCGCCAGCCGGACGCGACCCTCCTCGGGGCTGTCGATGCCGCCGACCGAGATCAGCGCCAGGTCCGGGCCTACTCGTTCGCGCAGCAGCCGCAGCACAGCGCGCGAGCGCGCGCGCAGTGGGGCGCCGGACAGCCCGCCGGCCCCCGCGGCGTGTACCGCGGTCTCGGGCGAGCGCAGGCCCTCCCGGCTGACCGTGGTGTTGGTGGCCACGATGCCGTCAAGCCCGAGGACGACCGCCAGCTCGGCCACGGACTGCACGGCGTCGTCGTCCAGGTCGGGTGCGATCTTGACCAGCAGCGGCACCCGGCGCTCGGCGCTGGCCGCGTCGGCCTCGGCGCGCACCCGGCGCAGCAGCGGCTCCAGCCGTTCGACGGTCTGCAGGTCGCGCAGACCGGGCGTGTTCGGCGAGCTGACGTTGACGACCAGGTAGTCCGCCCACGGCGCGAGCAGCCGGGTGCTGAGGGCGTAGTCGGCCAGGACCGCCTCCTGGTCGCCCTCGGGGACCACCTTGGTCTTGCCGATGTTGACCCCGAGCACGACCGGCGGCCCTGCCGAGCGGGTCCGGCGCTCGTGGCGGGCCTGCAACCGGCGTGCGACCGCCTCGGCGCCGTGGTTGTTGAAGCCCATCCGGTTGACCACGGCCCGGTCCGCGGGAAGGCGGAACAGTCGCGGCCGCGGGTTGCCCGGCTGCGGGCGCCCGGTCACGGTGCCGACCTCGACGAACCCGAAGCCCAGCGCGGCCAGCGCGTCGATGCCCTCGGCGTTCTTGTCGAAGCCCGCAGCCAGTCCCAGTACGCCGGGGAAGCGCAGCCCCAGCGCGGACACCGGCGTACCGGCGCTGATGCCTCCCCCGCCCCGGAGCGCGGGGCCGATCACCGGGCCCATCACCGGGCCCATCACCGGGCCGGCCGCACGCAACGCACCGAAGCCCCACCGGTGCGCGCGCTCGGCGTCGACCCGGGTGAGCAGGTGGTCGAAGACCAGCCGGTACGCCGTCACGACCGGGCAGCCTCCTCGCTGGTCGACGCGTCCAGCTTCTGCGCCCAGTCCTGCAGCGACCGCACCCCGATGTCGCCGGCACGCATCGCCTCGATGCCCTGGACCGCGGCGGCCAGGCCCTGCACCGTGGTGATGCAGGGGATGTTCGCCATGATCGCCGCGGTGCGGATCTCGTAGCCGTCGAGCCGCGGCGAGCCTCCCTTGGTGGTGCCGTGGGGGGTGTTCACCACCAGCGCCACCTCGCCGTCGAGCATCCGCCCGACGATCGTCTTCTCCCCGTCGGGGCCCGGGCCCTCGGTGTGCTTGCGGGCGACCCCGCACTCCACCCCGTTGCGGCGCAGCACCTCCGCGGTGCCGGCGGTGGCCAGGATCCGGTAGCCGAGGTCGGCCAGCCGCTTGATCGGGAAGATCATGTGCCGCTTGTCGGCGTTGGCGACGCTGACGAAGATCGTCCCCTCCGCCGGCAGCGAACCGTAGGCCGCGGTCTGCGCCTTGGAGAAGGCGGTGCCGAACACCGCGGAGAAGCCCATCACCTCGCCGGTGGAGCGCATCTCCGGACCGAGCACCGCGTCGACGTTCTTTCCGTCGGGGGTGCGGAACCGGTTGAACGGCATCACCGCCTCCTTGACCGCGATCGGCGCGTGCGCGGGCAGGTCGCCGCCGTCGCCGGTCGGGGGAAGCACCCCCTCCGCGCGCAGCGAGGAGATCGTGGAGCCGAGCATCACCCGGGCGGCCGCCTTGGCCAGCGGCGCGCTGGTCGCCTTGGACACGAACGGCACCGTCCGCGAGGCCCGCGGGTTGGCCTCCAGCACGTAGAGCACGTCGGAGGCCATGGCGTACTGCACGTTCAGCAGGCCCCGCACCCCCACCCCGTCGGCGATCGCCAGCGTGGACCGCCGGATCCGCTCGATGTCCTCGCGGCCCAGGGTGATCGGCGGCAGCGCGCACGAGGAGTCGCCGGAGTGCACCCCGGCCTCCTCGATGTGCTCCATCACGCCGCCGAGGTAGAGCTCCTCCCCGTCGTAGAGCGCGTCCACGTCGATCTCGACCGCGTCGTCGAGAAAGCGGTCCACCAGCACGGGGTGCTCGGCGAAGAACGCGTCGCCGGCGCACTGCTTGCGCAGGTAGCCCCGCAGCGCGTCCTCGTCGTACACGATCTCCATGCCGCGCCCGCCCAGCACGTAGGAGGGACGCACCAGCACCGGGTAGCCGATCTCCGCGGCGATCGCGCGGGCCTCCTCGAACGAGGTGGCGGTGCCGTGCTTGGGTGCGGGCAGTCCCGCACGGGCGAGCACCCGGCCGAAGGCGCCGCGCTCCTCGGCAAGGTGGATCGCCTCGGGGGTGGTGCCCACGATCGGCACGCCCGCGTCCTCGAGGCCCTGCGCGAGCCCGAGCGGGGTCTGCCCGCCGAGCTGGCAGATCACCCCGGCCACGGGCCCGGCCTTGCGCTCCGCGTGCACGATCTCGAGCACGTCCTCGAGGGTGAGCGGCTCGAAGTAGAGGCGGTCGGAGGTGTCGTAGTCGGTGGAGACGGTCTCCGGGTTGCAGTTGACCATCACGGTCTCGTAGCCGGCTTCGGACAGCGCGAGGCAGGCGTGCACGCACGAGTAGTCGAACTCGATGCCCTGACCGATCCGGTTCGGGCCGGAGCCCAGGATGATCACGGCTTCGCGCTCGCGGGGTTGCACCTCGCTCTCCTCGTCGTAGGAGGAGTAGTGGTACGGCGTGCGCGCTGCGAACTCGGCCGCGCAGGTGTCCACGGTCTTGTAGACCGGGCGGATGCCCAGCGCGTGCCGTACCCCACGCACGACGTCGGCGCTCATCCCGCGCAGCTTGCCGATCTGCTCGTCGGAGAACCCGTGCCGCTTGGCCCGGCGCAGCAGCACCGGGGTCAGCTCCTCCGCCTCGAGCACCTCCAGCGCGACCTCGTTGATCAAGAGCAGCTGGTCCACGAACCACGGGTCGATCGCGGTCGCCGCGTGGATCTCCTCGGGCGTGGCGCCGGCGCGCAGGGCGTCCATCACCTTCTTCAGCCGGCCGTCGTGCGGGGTGGCGATCTCCTCAAGCAGCGCCTGCTTGTCCAGGTCCACCCAGCGGTGGCTCCAGTCGAAGACGGCATCGCTCTTCTCCAGCGAGCGCAGCGCCTTCTGGAGCGCCTCGGTGAAGTTGCGGCCGATCGCCATCGCCTCGCCGACCGACTTCATGTGGGTGGTCAGCGTGGCGTCCGCGGCGGGGAACTTCTCGAAGGCGAAGCGGGGCACCTTGACCACGACGTAGTCCAGCGTCGGCTCGAAGCTGGCCGGCGTCTCCTGGGTCACGTCGTTGGGGATCTCGTCGAGCGTGTAGCCGATCGCCACCTTGGCGGCGATCTTGGCGATCGGGAAACCGGTCGCCTTGGAGGCCAGCGCGCTGGACCGGGACACGCGGGGGTTCATCTCGATGACGATGAGCCGCCCGTCCTCGGGGTTCACCGCGAACTGGATGTTGCATCCGCCGGTGTCCACGCCCACGGAGCGGATGATGCCGATGGCGAGGTCGCGCATGCGCTGGTACTCGCGGTCGGTCAGCGTCATCGCCGGCGCGACCGTGATCGAGTCGCCGGTGTGCACGCCCATCGGGTCGAGGTTCTCGATGCTGCACACGATGACGACGTTGTCGTTGGTGTCGCGCATCACCTCCAGCTCGTACTCCTTCCAGCCGAGGATGGACTCCTCCAGCAGCACCTCGGTGGTAGGGCTGGCCAGCAGGCCGGCGCCGGCGATGCGGTGCAGGTCGTCCTCGTCGAAGGCCATCCCGGAGCCGGTGCCGCCCATCGTGTAGGACGGGCGCACCACCATCGGGTAGCCCAGCTCCTCGGCCGCGGCCAGGCAGTCGTCCATGGAGTGGCAGATCACCGACCGGGCCGACTCGCCGCCCAGCTCATCGACGATCTTCTTGAACGACTCGCGGTTCTCCCCGCGCTCGATCGCGTCGATGCTGGCGCCGATCAGCTCCACGCCGTACTTCTCCAGCACGCCGGCCTTGTCCAGGGCCATCGCCGCGTTGAGCGCGGTCTGTCCGCCCAGCGTCGCCAGCAGAGCGTCGGGGCGCTCCTTCTCGATCACCTTCTCCACGAACTCCGGAGTGATCGGCTCGACGTAGGTGGCGTCGGCGAACTCCGGGTCGGTCATGATCGTGGCCGGGTTGGAGTTGACCAGCACCACCCGCAGGCCCTCGTCGCGGAGCACCCTGCAGGCCTGGGTGCCGGAGTAGTCGAACTCGCAGGCCTGGCCGATGATGATCGGGCCGGAGCCGATGACCAGCACGCTCTCGATGTCGTTGCGCTTGGGCATTACTTGGTCTCCTCGTCCGCGCTCGTCGCGCTCCCCGGGAAGCCGTCCCGGGCGGTCGAGCCTGTCGAGACCCTCCCACCAGTCCCGTGCACGCCCGTCGGGCTCCCCGGGAAGCCGGGGGCTCCCGATCCATCCGGGCTCGTTGCGCTCGCCCTCCCGCCAGTCCCGTCCACGGTCGCCCCCGACTCCCCGGTCCGCCCCCTGGACGAGCCGCCGCGCCGCTGGTCCATCAGCGCGCAGAACCGGTCGAACAGGTACGCCGCGTCGTGCGGACCGGCGGCCGCCTCGGGGTGGTACTGCACGCTGAACGCGAGCAGCCGGTCCTCCGGGTCGCGCAGCTCGAGGCCCTCGACGACGTCGTCGTTGAGGCAGACGTGGCTGACCGAGGCCGCGCCGTACGGCGTGCTCGTCGTCTCCTGAAGCGGGGCGTCGACGGCGAAGCCGTGGTTGTGCGCGGTGACCTCGACCTTGCCGGTGGTGCGGTCCATCACCGGCTGGTTGATGCCGCGGTGACCGTACTTCAGCTTGTAGGTGCCGAAGCCCAGCGCCCGGCCGAACAGCTGGTTCCCGAAGCAGATCCCGAAGTACGGCACGCCCCGTTCGAGCAGCTGCCGGAGCAGCACCACCTGCTGCGTGGTCGCGGCCGGATCGCCGGGGCCGTTGGAGTAGAAGACCCCGTCGGCGCCCACGGCGAGCACGTCCTCCAGCGCGGAGGTCGCCGGCATGACGTGCACCTCGATGCCGCGCTCGGCCATCATCCGGGGGGTGTTCGCCTTGATGCCCAGATCGAGCGCGGCGACGGTGAACCGCTTCTCCCCGACGGCCGGCACCACGTAGGTCTCCTCGGTGGTCACCTCGTCGGCCAGCTCCGCGCCGGCCATCCCTGCCGACTCCAGGACGCGGGCGCGCAGCGCGTCGGGGTCGGTCTCCGTGGTGGAGATACCCACGCGCATGGCGCCGCGCTCGCGCAGGTGCCGCGTCAACGCCCGGGTGTCCACACCGCTGATCCCCACGACGCCCTGGTCGCGAAGCTCGTCGTCGAGGCTGCGCCGGGAGCGCCAGCTGCTCGGCACCCGGGCGGGGTCGCGCACCACGTAGCCGCTGACCCAGATGCGGCGCGACTCGGGGTCGTCGTCGTTCATCCCGGTGTTGCCGACGTGCGGGGCGGTCATCACCACCACCTGGCGGTGGTACGACGGGTCGGTCAGCGTCTCCTGGTAGCCGCTCATGCCCGTGGAGAAGACCGCCTCGCCGAAGGTCTCCCCGGTGGCGCCGAACGCCTCTCCTCGGAAGGCACGACCGTCCTCGAGCACCAGCAGGGCGGGAGTCGTTGTCATCAGGTGTTCTCCTTGGCGATCTTGCTGAGCGTGCGGACCCAGGTGTTGTGCGCCGCGGTGACCGAGCCGTCGACGGCACGGTCGGGGGTCGCGGCGCCGGCGGGGTCGGAGAGCCGGAAGCCGGTGTCGAGAAGGTAGTCGCCGTGTTGCCAGGTGATCACCAGCAGTCCGTGCGGTGGGACCACCTTCCCGGCGATCCCCTGGTCGTGCCGCGCTCCGCGCAGGGCGGCGCGCGGGATGCGGAAGCTGCCGGCGACGCGGACCACGTCGACCCCCTCGGTCGAGAGCCGCAGCCGGACCGCGCTGCGGGCGCCCAGACCACGGGCGACCACCCGGTCGAGCCAGTCCCCGGACACCGTGGTGCCGAAGTAGCGCCCGGCCCCTTCGAGCCGGGCGTCCGGGAGCTTCGCCACCGGTGGCAGCGGCACGAGCGGCGCCAGGTCGTGACGTCGACCCCGCCGCCGCCAACCACGCCACATGCCCGCGTAGGCGAGCAGCAGCACGACCACCAGCACCCCCACCGGTAGCGCGTAGCGGCTCATGCGAGCTTCCCGTCGAGGACGGTGGGCCGCCCCCGCAGGAAGGTGGCCACGACGCGGCCGGGCAGCTCCATGCCGGCGTAGGGGGTGTTGCGGGAGAGGGAGGCGAGATCGGTCGGGTCGACAGCGCGGCGTACGGCCGGGTCGTAGAGCACGACGTTGGCGGGCTCTCCTGCTGCCAGCGGCCGGCCGTGCTCGGCGACGCGACCGATCCGTGCCGGCGCCGCGGACATCCGCTCCGCCACGCCGGCCCAGTCCAGCAGGCCGGGGTCGACCATGGTCTCCTGCACGATCGACAGCGCTGTCTCCAGGCCGAGCATGCCGAACGCCGCGGCCTGCCACTCGCAGTCCTTGTCCTCGTGCGGGTGCGGCGCGTGGTCGGTGGCGACCACGTCGATGGTGCCGTCCGCGAGCCCGGCGCGCAGCGCCTGGACGTCCGCGGCGGTGCGCAGCGGCGGGTTCACCTTGTAGATCGGGTCGTAGGTGGTGGCCAGCTCGTCGGTGAGCAGCAGGTGGTGCGGGCAGACCTCTGCGGTCACCTGCCACCCCTGCGCCTTGGCCCACCGGATCAGGTCGACCGACCCGGCCGTGGACACGTGGCAGACGTGCAGCCGGGAGCCGACGTGCGCGGCGAGCAGGCAGTCCCGCGCGATGATCGCCTCCTCGGCCACCGCCGGCCACCCGCGCAGGCCGAGGCGCCCGGACAGGTCGCCCTCGTTCATCTGCGCCTCTTCGGTCAGGCGCGGCTCCTGGGCATGCTGGGCGACCACTCCGTCGAAGGCCTTGACGTACTCCAGGGCGCGGCGCATCAGCACCGCGTCGGAGACGCACTTCCCGTCGTCGGAGAACACGCGTACGCCGGCTGCCGAGTCGGCCATCGCGCCGAGCTCGGCCAGCCGCTCGCCGGTCAGCCCCACGGTGACCGCACCGACCGGGCGCACGTCGCAGTAGCCGGCCTCGGCCCCGAGACGCCACACCTGCTCGACGACGCCGGCGGTGTCGGCGACCGGGTCGGTGTTCGCCATCGCGTGCACCGCGGTGAACCCGCCACGGGCCGCGGCACGTGTGCCGGTCTCGACCGTCTCGGCGTCCTCGCGCCCCGGTTCCCGCAGGTGCGTGTGCAGGTCGACCAGCCCGGGCAGCGCGATCAGCCCGGTGGCGTCGATGACCTCCCCGTCCCCCCGGTCGATCGAGCCGTCCCGGGTGGTCGAGCCGTCCCGGGTGGTCGAGCCTGTCGAGACCTCCGCGATCACCCCGTCCTCGAGCAGCAGGTCGACCGGCTCGCCGCCCAGGACACGTGCGGACTTGATCAGGTAGCTGGTCACGCGGCGCCTCCGGCGGTCGTATCGGGGGTATCGGTGCCGACGGCGGGCTCGCTGCCGCCGAGCAGCAGGTACAGCACCGCCATGCGTACGGCGACGCCGTTGGTGACCTGCTCGACGATCACCGACCGATCGGAGTCGGCCACGTCGGCGGTGATCTCCATGCCGCGGATCATCGGGCCGGGGTGCATCACGATGGTGTGGTCCTGCAGCGTGGCCATCCGCCGCCCGTCGAGGCCGTAGCGGCGGCTGTACTCCCGCACCGTGGGGAAGAACCCCCCACCGCTGAGGTTCATCCGCTCCTTCTGCACGCGCAGCATCATCACGACGTCGGCCTTGGGCAGCACCGCGTCGAGGTCGTACGACGTCTCCACGTCCCACCCCTCCACGCCGAAGGGCAGCAGCGTCGGCGGGGCGACCAGGGTGACCTCGGCGCCGAGCGTCTTGAGCAGCAGCGCGTTGGAGCGGGCCACCCGGCTGTGCAGCACGTCGCCGACGATGGCGACCCGGCGCCCGTCGAGCGGGCCGAGGTGGCGCCACATGGTGAACGCGTCGAGGAGCGCCTGGGTCGGGTGCTCGTGGGTGCCGTCCCCGGCGTTGACCACGCTGGAGCGCGACCAGCCGGCGTTCGCGAGCAGGTGCGGCGCCCCGGAGGCCCAGTGCCGCACGACCACCGCGTCGGCTCCCATCGCCTCCAGGGTGAGCGCGGTGTCCTTCAGCGACTCTCCCTTGCTCAGGCTCGATCCCTTGGCGGAGAAGTTGATCACGTCGGCGGACAGCCGCTTGCCTGCGGCCTCGAAGGAGATCCGGGTTCGGGTGGAGTCCTCGAAGAACAGGTTGACGATGGTCCGGCCGCGCAGGGCCGGGAGCTTCTTGATCGGCCGGTCGGCCAGGGACCGCAGCTCCTCGGCGGTGCTCAACACCAGCTCGGCATCGCTGCGGCTCAGGTCGCCGGCGCTCAGCAGGTGCTTGTTCATCGGCCGGCCTCCTGGGGGGTTCCCTCGATGGTCACCGCGTCGTCGCCGTCGAACTCGGCCAGCCGGACGGCCACCTTCTCGACCAGCGAGGTGGGCAGGTTCTTGCCGACGAAGTCGGCGCGGATGGGCAGCTCGCGGTGCCCCCGGTCGACGAGGACCGCCAACCGCACCGCGCGGGGGCGACCGACGTCGTTGAGCGCGTCGAGGGCGGCCCGGATGGTGCGCCCGGAGAACAGCACGTCGTCGACCAGGACGACGACCTTGCCGTCGATGCCGTCGCGCGGAATGTCGGTGGGCAGGAGCGCCCGCGCGGGACGCATCCGCAGGTCGTCGCGGTACATCGTCACGTCCAGCGACCCGACCGGCACCTCGATCCCTTCGACGGAGGCGATGCGGGCGGCGACGCGGCGTGCCAGCGGGACTCCGCGGGTCGGCACGCCGAGCAGGACCAGGTCGGCTGCGCCCTTGTTGCGCTCGAGGATCTCGTGCGCGATGCGGGTGAGCGCTCGAGTGATGTCGCGCGAGTCGAGCACCACCCGACCGTTGGCGGCCACCGGGTCGGACTGGGGGGCCGCAGCGGACGCGTTCGCGTCCGGGGCCGATGCTGCGTGGGCAGGCATGAGAGGCCGGACCTCCTTCTCCGCCTCACGGGACGGCTCGTTAAAGGATGTCGATCGGGTGCGACTCTACCAGCCGTGCGCACGTCGCCCGGCAGCCGTCCACGGCTCAGCCGAGGTCGTCCAGCGCGGCCTCGACGGTGCGGTGGAAGGTCGGGTAGGCGTAGATCATCGACCGCAGCGTGGCCACCGGCACGCGGGCGTGCACCGCAGTGGTGAGCAGCCCGAGCACCTCGCCACCGCTGGGGCCGACCGCGGTCGCTCCCACGAGTACGCCGGCGTCGGCGTCCGCCACGAGCTTGACCACGCCGTCGTTGCCGGCGCCGTGGATCCACCCGCGCGCGGAGGAGCTCAGCGGTGCCTGACCGGTCCGCACGCGCAGGCCGGCGTCTCGGGCATGTTGCTCGGTCATCCCGACGGCACCCACCTCGGGGTCGGTGAAGGTGACCCGCGGCACGGCACGGTAGTCGGCGGCCGGTCCGCCCTGGTCGAGCAGGTCGCGCACCGCCACGTCGGCCTGGTACATCGAGACGTGGGTGAAGGCGCCCTTCCCCGTGATGTCGCCGATCGCCCACAGCCGGTCGGCGGCACGCATCCACGCGTCCACCTCGATCGTCCGCGCCTCGGGGTCGAGGCCGACCGCGTCCAGCCCGACGTCGGCCAGGTTGGGGCGGCGGCCGGTGGCGACCAGCAGCCGTTCCGCCTCGAGGGTGGCGGTGTCGGTCCGGACGGTGAACCGGCCCTCTGCATGGTCGACCTGCTCCACCCGGGCCGCGGTGTGTATCGCGATGCCGTCGCGGTCGAACGCCTCGGCGACCGCCGCGCTCGCCTCCGGCTCGTCGGCGGCCAGGATCCGCTCGGCCGCCTCGACCACCGTGACCGCAACACCGAAGCGAGCGAACGCCTGCGCCAGCTCCGCACCGATCGCACCACCGCCGATCACGATCAGCGAGGCTGGCAGCGTGTCGGCGCGCAAGGCCTCCCGGTTTGTCCAGAACGGGGTGTCGGCCAGCCCCGGGACGGGCGGCGCCGCCGGCTCGGTCCCGGTGTTGAGCACCACCCCGCGCCGGGCGTGGAAGCTGCGCTCGTCCACCTCGACGGTGGCCTCCGCCGTGAGCCGGCCGTGGCCGCGCACGAAGGTGACGCCGGCCTTCTCCAGCCGCTCCACGGCCGCGGTGTCGTCCCAGTCGGTGGTGGCCTCGTCGCGGATCCGGGTGGCCACCGGCTCCCAGTCGGCGTACACCTCGCTGCGGCCGGCCCGGCCCGGGATGCGGCGGCCCTCCGCCAGCAGGTTCGCGGCCCGGATCGCCATCTTGCTCGGGATGCACCCGTAGTAGGGGCACTCGCCGCCCACCAGGCGCCGGTCGATGCCGACCACCTCCAGACCAGCCTGGGCCAGCCGGGTCGCGACCGCCTCACCGCCGGGGCCGAGCCCTAGGACCACCACGTCGACTTCGCTCATGGCGCCAGCGTGCCACGCGGCACCCCGCGGCGACAGGCCCGCGGCCGTCGTCGGGGGTCGACCGGGACGACGGCCGAGCGCCCCGTGCTCAGGCGCTGAGCGCGGGCTTGTTGCGCACGATCGCGCCGAGCACGCCGTTCACGAACGCCGGGGACTCGTCGGTGGACAGCTCGCGCACCATCGCCACCGCCTCGCTGACCGCGACCGCGTCGGGCACGTCGTCGACGTGCAGGATCTCCAGGATCCCCAGGCGCAGGGCGTTGCGGTCCACCGAGGGCATCCGCTCGAGGCTCCAGCCCTGGGAGTACTCCGTGATCAAGGCGTCGAGCCGGGCCTGGTGCTCGCGCACCCCCTGGATCAGGGTGACGGTGTACTCGTTGACGGGCGGCTCCCCCGCCGCGATCCGCTCGTCGAGGGTGTCGCCGAGCGGCAGGCTGCGCATCTCGCACTCGAAGAGGATGTCGAGCGCCCGCTTGCGCGCCTTGGATCGTGCGGCCATCAGGAGTTGACGCGACCGAGGTAGCTGCTGTCCCGGGTGTCGACCTTGATCTTCTCGCCGGTGGTGATGAACAGCGGGACGCTGATCTCGTGGCCGGTCTCCAGCCGCGCCGGCTTGGTGCCGCCCGTGGAGCGGTCTCCCTGCAGTCCGGGCTCGGTGTACTCCACGACCAGCTCCACCGAGGCCGGCAGCTCCACGTAGAGCACGCGGCCATCGTTGGTGGCCACGATCGCCTCCTGGTTCTCCAGCAGGAAGTTCTTCGCGTCGCCGACCAGGTCGGGGTCGACCTCGAGCTGGTCGTAGGTCGAGACGTCCATGAAGACGTAGGACGTGCCGTCGTTGTAGAGGTACTGCATGGTGCGCTTGTCGACGTTGGCCACGTCGACCTTCACGTCGGCGTTGAAGGTCTTGTCGACGGTCTTGCCGGACTCGATGTTCTTCAGCTTGGTGCGCACGACCGCGCCGCCCTTGCCGGGCTTGTGGTGCTGGAACCAGATGACGGACCACAGCTGTCCGTCGAGGTTGAGCACCATGCCGTTCTTGAGGTCGTTGGTCGTTGCCATGTGCGCGCGTCAGCCTTTACGTCTCTTGATCAGGGAACTGACGGAGTCTAGCCGCGCGCCCCGCCCGCACCGAAATCAGCGGCCGCGGGCCAGGTGCGCCAGCGCCTGCCGGTAGCCGTCGACGCCCTGCCCAGTGATGACAGTCTCGGCGTACGGCGTCACCACCGAGGCGCGCCGGAACTCCTCCGGACGGCTCGCGGGGTCCGAGATGTGCACCTCCACGAGCGGCGCCACGAGCTGGGCGCACGCGTCGAACAGCGCGTAGGAGTAGTGCGTCCACGCCGCCGCGTTCAGCACGACCGGGGTGCGGTCGTCGGCGGCGGCGTTGAGCCAGTCGAGCATCTCGCCCTCGTGGTTGGTCTGCCGCACCTCCACGTCGAGCCCGAGGTCGCGGCCCCAAGCCACGCACATCTCGGCGAGCTCGGCGTGGGTGGTGGTGCCGTAGATCTCGGGCTGCCGCCGCCCGAGCCGGCCCAGGTTCGGACCGTTGAGCACCAGCACCTTCATCGCAGCGCGTCCTCGCCGGCCACCTCGGCGTACGCCGCCGTCAGCAGCTGCGGGTCGGGGCCGGCCATGATCGCGGGCCTGGCGAGCCCGTCGAGGACGACGAACCGCAGCTGGTCGCCCCGGGTCTTCTTGTCCACCTTCATCGCCTCGTGGAGCTGGCCCCACGGGGCGCGGCCGCGGTACGACGTGGGCAGCCCGACGAGCTCGAGCACGGAGCGGTGCCGCTCGGCGGTGGCGTCGTCGAGGCGGCCGGCCATCCGGGCGAGCTCGGCGACGAACACCATCCCGATCGCGACGGCGGCGCCGTGCCGGAACTGGTAGCGCTCCGCCTTCTCGATCGCGTGACCGAGGGTGTGCCCGTAGTTCAGGATCTCGCGTCCGGGATGGCCGGCGCTGCCGCCGGTCTCCTTGAGGTCGGCGGAGACGACCTCGGCCTTCACCCGCACCGCCCGCTCGACCAGCTCGCGCAGCAGCGACGAGCCGGGCTGGACCGCCGCGATGGGATCGCTCTCGACCAGGTCGAGGATGGCGGGGTCGGCGATGAAGCCGCACTTGATGACCTCGGCCAGGCCGGCGACGAGGTCGTTGGCCGGCAGGGTGGCCAGGCTGTCCAGGTCGCACAGCACCCCGGCCGGCTCGTGGAAGGCGCCGACCAGGTTCTTGCCGGCCCCGGTGTTGATCCCGGTCTTGCCACCGACGGCCGCGTCGACCATCCCGAGCAGGGTGGTCGGCACCTGCACGACGCGGACGCCGCGCAGCCAGGTGGCGGCGACGAAGCCGCCGAGATCGGTGGTGGCTCCCCCACCGACCGCCACGACCGCGTCGCTGCGGGTGAAGCCGGCGTCACCGAGCGCCTCCCAGCACGCCGACGCGGTCGCAGCCGTCTTGGCGACCTCCCCCGGCGGGACGGGCAGGGTCACCACGTCGTACGACGGCGCCAGGACGTCGCGCGCCGACGACGCCGGCGCCGGCAGGTCCTCGGGGAACACCACCGCGACCCGGCGGGGCCCGGGACCGAGCAGGTCCGGCAGCCGGCCGAGCAGGTCGTTGCCGACCACCACGTCGTACGGCGCGTCCGTGG
>DASSVD010000132.1:0-6493 GCA_035706365.1 Nocardioidaceae bacterium | reverse complement strand
CGGCCGATGGGGCCGGAGGGAACCGCCTGGCTGACCCGGTTGCGCGCCGAGCACCTGCGGCTGCGCTGGTTGCTCGGCGGTGACGGCGACCCCGTCGACGCGGTCGAGCTGGCCGACCTGTGGCGACGCAGCGCGGAGCAGTTCGCCGGCTTCGGGCATGCCTTCGAGACCGCCCGGTCGCAGGCGCGGCTCGCGGCGGTGCTGAACGCCGCGGGCAGGCGGGAGGACGCCGCCGTCGCGGCCGCGCAGGCTCGGGCCGCCGCCGAGTTGCTCGGGGCCGCTCCGCTGCTGGCCGAGCTCGCCGCACTCACCGCAGCGCCCCGGGCCGCGGCCGGAACCGCTTCCGCGCAGCCGACCGGACCCCGGTCGAGCCCGGCGCGCGCGGCCGGTGAGGACCTGACGCCCCGCGAGCGCGAGATCCTCGCCCTGGTCGCCGAGGGGCACAGCAACGGCGAGATCGGACGCCGCCTGTTCATCAGCACCAAGACGGTCAGCGTGCACGTCTCGCGCATCCTCGCGAAGCTGGGTGCCTCGGGGCGCACGCAGGCGGCCGCCTTCGCCCGCGAGAGGGGCGTGCTCCCGCACTGACGCGGCGTACGTCGGTGGGGGCCGGCTGCTGCGCGCCCCGCGTAGGAGACCCGGCGTAGGAGACCCTGCGTAGAACCCGCGCCTTCCGGGCACACTCCGGACGGATCGACCAACGAGGTCGCCACGGTTCGGCCTAGGGGTCGCCCAGGGGTCGCCAAGGAGGTCGACGGTGCTCGAAGCTGCGTTCTGGGGGTTCGTGGGCGGCGGCGCGCTCCTCATCGGGGCGGTGGCCGGGATCTGGCTGCCGGTCTCGAACCGGGTGGTCGGCCTGGTGATGGCCTTCGGTGCCGGCGTTCTGGTCAGCGCGCTCGCGTTCGAGCTGACCCGGGAGGCCTACGAGGAGTCCGGCGGGGTCGCCGTCGTGCTGGGGCTGCTCGCCGGGTCCGCGGTCTTCTTCGCCGGCGACTGGTTCATCGACCAGCGCGGCGGTCACCGCCGCAAGAGCCCGAAGGGGCCGCAGGAGGGCGCCGGGGCGATGGCGCTGGTGCTCGGCGCGCTCCTCGACGGGATCCCCGAGAGTGCCGCGATCGGGGTCAGCCTGATCGGCGGAGGAAGCGTGGGGGTGGCCGTGGTCGCGGCGGTGTTCTTGTCCAACGTCCCCGAGTCGCTGTCGGCCTCCAGCGGCATGCGCGCCGGCGGCCGGTCGGTGCGCTCGATCATGACCATGTGGCTGGCGGTCACCGCTGCCTCGACCGTCGCCGCGGCGCTCGGCTACGGGCTGCTCGCCGGCGCCGACCCGGCCCTGATCGCGGTGATCCAGGCCTTCGCCGCCGGCGCGATCCTGACCATGCTGGCCGACACGATGCTCCCCGAGGCCGTCGAGCACGCCGGCCAGTTCGTCGGGGTGCTCACGGTGATCGGGTTCGCTGCCGCGTTCCTGCTCTCCGCGGCCTGAGCGACCCGCGCCGCCTCAGCGGTACGCCGAGGCGGCCGCGGCGGCATCGACGAAGGCGCGGAACAGCCCGGCGTCGTGGGTGGTCTCGGGATGCCACTGCACGGCGACGCAGAACCGCTCTCCCGGCTGCTCCATCGCCTCCAGGGTGCCGTCGGAGGCGTGCGCCGCTGCCTCGAAGCCGGGATGCTCCCGCACCGACTGGTGGTGGTGGCAGTGCACGGTGAGCCGGGCCCCGACCAGGGCGCGCACGCGCGAGCCCGGCCGGGTCTCGACGCCGACCGGGCCGAAGCCGTCCCCACCGGGGTCGTGGCCGTCGTGGCCCACCGCGTCCGGGGTGTGCTGGTCCAGGGACCCGCCGGCGCGCACCGCCATCACCTGCATCCCCCGGCACACCCCCAGCGTCGGCAGCCCGGTGCGCTCCGCCGCGTCGAGCAGCGCCACCTCCCACGCGTCGCGGTCCGGGCGCGGCCGGCCGGTCCGCTCGTGCGGGGCCTGGCCGTAGCGCGCCGGGTCGACGTCCGCGCCGCCGGAGACCAGCAGGCCGTCCACCCGGGCGAGCACCTGCCCCGCCGCCCGGTCCGGGTCCGTGCTCGGCGGCAGCAGCACCACCCGGCCACCCGCCGCCTCGATGGAGGTGGCGTAGACGGTGGGCAGCAGGTCGGCGTACTGGTCCCACACCCCCCACCGCGCCGGCTCGCGGTAGGTGGTCAGCCCGATCACCGGCGGCGCGGTCACAGCGGGGTGACGTAGGCCGCGGAGATGCCGCCGTCGACCAGGAACGTGTTCGCGGTGATGAAGCTGGACTCCGGCGAAGCCAGGAACAGCACCGCGTTGGCGATCTCCTCCGGTTCCCCGAACCGCCCCATCGGGACGTGGACCAGTCGTCGCTGGGCCCGCTCGGGGTCCGCGGCGAAGAGCTCCTGCAGCAGCGGCGTGTTCACCGGGCCGGGGCACAGTGCGTTCACGCGCACGCCCTCCCGGGCGAACTGCACCCCCAGCTCGCGCGACATCGACAGCACGCCGCCCTTGGACGCGGAGTAGGAGATCTGGGAGGTGGCCGCGCCCATCACCGCCACGAACGACGCGGTGTTGATGATCGAGCCGCGCTTCTGCTCGAGCATGTAGGGCAGGGCCGCCTTGCAGCACAGGTACACGCTGGTGAGATTGACCTCCTGCACGCGCCGCCAGGCGTCCAGGTCCGTGGTCAGGATGGAGTCGTCCTCGGGTGGGGAGATGCCCGCGTTGTTGAACGCCACGTCGACCGAGCCGTAGGTGTCGTGCGCGGTGCGGAACAGCGCCTCGACCTGCTCGCGGTCGGTGACGTCGACGTGCACGAACGTGCCGTCCACCTCCGCGGCCACCTCCTTGCCGCGGTCGTCGATGTCCCCGATCACCACCCGGGCGCCCTCCTGGGCGAAGCGGCGTACGGTCGCCAGACCGATGCCCGAGCAGCCGCCGGTCACGACGGCGACCAGTCCGTCGAGTCGTCCTGCCATGGTGCGTTCCTCTCGTGTGGGGGTGCGGCTCACGCGCCGTCGGTGGCGATGAAGACGTTCTTCTCCTCGGTGAACGCCTGCGGCGCGTCGGGGCCGAGCTCGCGGCCGAGGCCGGACTGCTTGTAGCCGCCGAACGGGGTCCAGTAACGCACCGACGCGTGCGAGTTGACGCTCAGGTTGCCGGCCTGGATCGCCCGGGACACCCGCATCGCCCGGCCCAGGTCGCGCGTGTAGATGGAGCCGGACAGGCCGTACTCGGTGTCGTTGGCCAGCTGCACCGCCTCGGCCTCGTCCTCGAACGGCATCACCGAGACCACCGGCCCGAACACCTCCTCGCGCCAGATCCGGTCGCCCGGGTCGTCGGCGAGGGTGACCGTCGGCGGCACCCAGTAGCCGCGACCCTCCGGCGCCGAGCCGGTGAAGGCGACCCGCGCGCCGTCGAGGTAGCCGCGGACCCGGTCCTGCTGTTCGGCCGAGATCAGCGGACCCATCTCGCTGGTCTCGTCGGCCGGGTCGAGCACCCGCATCCCGCGCACCGACTCCTCGAGCAGCCCCAGGAACTCGTCGTAGGCCGAGCGCTGCACCAGGATCCGCGAGCGGGCGCAGCAGTCCTGCCCGGCGTTGTCGAACACGGCGTACGGCGCCGCCGCGGCCGCCCCGGCCAGGTCAGCGTCGGCGAACACCACGTTGGCGCTCTTGCCGCCGAGCTCCAGGGTCACCCGCTTCACCTGCTCCGCGCAGCCGGCCATGATCTGCTTGCCGACCTCGGTGGAGCCGGTGAAGCACACCTTGCGCACGGCCGGATGGGTGACGAACCGCTGGCCGACCACGGAGCCCGAGCCGGGGATCACGGTGAGCACGCCCTCGGGCAGGCCGGCCTCCCGGCCGAGCTCGCCGATCCGGATCGCGGTGAGCGGGGTGAGCTCGGCGGGCTTGAGCACCACGCAGTTGCCGGCGGCCAGCGCGGGGGCCATCCCCCAGCCGAGGATCGGCATCGGGAAGTTCCACGGCACGATGATCCCGACCACGCCCAGCGGCTCGTGGAAGGTCACGTCCACGCCGCCCGGCACCGGGATCTGCCGGCCGAACAGCCGCTCCGGGGCGGCGCTGTAGTAGGCGAGCACGTCGCGGACGTTGCCGGCCTCCCAGCGGGCGTTGCCCCAGGTGTGGCCGGCGTTGCGCACCTCGAGCTCGGCCAGCTCCTCGACGTGCGCGTCGACCAGGGCGGAGAACCGGCGCAGCAGCCCGGCCCGCTCGCCGGGCGGCAGGTCCCGCCAGGCCGGGAAGGCGTCCTGCGCCCGCTCGATCAACCGGTCGGTCTCGGCCACCGACGCCAGCGGGACGTCGGTCACCGGCTCCTCGGTCGCAGGGTTGAGGACGGTGTGGGTGGTGCTCATGGGGGGCCTTTCGAGGGGTGCGGTTCAGAAGCGCTCGAAGCCGCGGCGCAGCTCCCAGTCGGTGACGGCGGAGTCGAACGCCGCCAGCTCCACGTCGGCCATGTTGGTGTAGTGGTCCACCACCTCGTCGCCCAGGGCCGCCCGGGCGACCTCGGAGCCGGCGAACGCCTCGCGGGCCGCCGCCAGGGTGCGCGGCACCCGGGGCTTGGCGGCACGGTAGGCGTTGCCCGTCGTCTCCGGCTCCAACGGGAGGCCCTTGTCGATGCCGTGCAGCCCGCCGGCCAGCATCGCCGCCAGCGACAGGTAGGGGTTGACGTCGCCGCCGGGCAGCCGGTTCTCCATCCGGGCAGCCTTCCCGGTGCCGACCAGCCGCACCGCGCAGGTGCGGTTGTCGTTGCCCCAGGCGATGCTGGTCGGCGCGAACGACGCGTCCGCGAACCGCTTGTAGGAGTTCACGTTCGGCGCGTAGAGCAGGGTGAAGTCGGCCATCGTGGCGAGTACGCCGGCGACGAACTGGTCGTAGAGCTCCGAGCGGGTGCCCGCCTCCTCGTCCCAGAAGGCCAGCGCTCCGTCCCTGCCGCGCAGCGACAGGTGGATGTGGCACGAGCTGCCCTCACGCTCGTTGACCTTGGCCATGAACGTGATCGCGTTGCCGTGCAGCGCAGCGATCTCCTTGGCAGCGGTCTTGTAGACGGCGTGGTTGTCGGCGGTGACCATCGCGTCGGCGTAGAGGAAGCCGATCTCGTGCTGCCCCAGGTTGCACTCGCCCTTGGCGCCCTCGACGTCCATCCCGGCGGCGTACATGGTGTTGCGGATGTCGCGCAGGAGCGGCTCGATCCGGGTCGTGCCGAGGATCGAGTAGTCGACGTTGTACTGGTTGGCCGGCGTCAGGTCGCGGTAGCCGCTGTTCCACGCCTGCTCGTAGGTGTCGGAGAAGACCACGAACTCCAGCTCCGTGCCGGCCAGCGCGACCATGCCGCGCTCGGCGACCCGGTCCAGCTGGCGGCGCAGGATGGTGCGCGGCGACGGTGCGACCGGGCGGTGGTCCTGCCACACCAGATCGCACTGGATGAGCACCGTGGCCGGCAGGTGCGGCAGCCGGCGGATGGTCGCGAAGTCCGCGACGAACTCCATGTCGCCGTAGCCGGTGTCCCACGACGACATGGCGTAGCCGTCCACGGTGTTCATGTCGACGTCGACGGCCAGCAGGTAGTTGCACCCCTCGGCGCCCTGCTCGACCACGTGGTCGGCGAAGTAGCGGGCGTGCAGGCGCTTGCCCTGCAGCCGGCCCTGCATGTCGGTGAAGGCCAGCACGACGGTGTCCACGGCGTCCTCGCTGATCAGGGCGAGGAGCCGCTCCAGGGTGAGGTACCGGTCGTTGGGGGGTGCGGTCTGCGTGGTGGGTGCGGAGCTCATCGTGTCCTCTCGGTCAGTCCAGCAGCCCGCGGAGCAGGGCCGCCGTGTCGTCGCAGTGCGCTTCCATCACCCGGCGGGCGCGGCCGGGGTCGCCGGCGAGGATCGCGTCCACGATCCCCTGGTGCTGGGCGCTCGAGTGCTCGATGTTGACCTCGAGCACCGGGATGGCGTTGAGCATGTCGTGCAGGTCCCCCTGCACCCGGGTCACCGCCGACACCGTCAGCGGCGACCCGGTCGCTGCCGCGATCGCCAGGTGCAGCCGGGAGTCGGCCTGCCGATGTGCGGCCGGGTCGGGCGCGGCGGCCACCTCCTTCAACGCGATCTCGAGTGCGTGACGCTGATCGTCGACAAGCGTCCGCGAGGCCGCCAGGTAGGCCGCGCCCGGCTCCACGATCCGCCGGAAGTCCAACGCGTCCAGCAGCTCGGTGCGCCGGCCGGACAGGTCCGGGCCGTGTCCGGGAGTGGTCGGCTCGAAGGTCACCACCGTCCCGCCGCCGCGGCCCCGTGTCGTGCGCACCATCCCCGCGGTGCGCAGCGCCGCGATCGCCTCGCGCAGGGTCGCCCGCGAGACCCCCATCGTCTCCGCCAGCTCTCGCTCGGGCGGGAGCGCCGAGCCGGTCGGGTAGACGCCGAGCCGGATCGCGGTGGCCAGCCGCCCCACGCACGACTCGAACGCGTGGCGTCCGCGGGACGGCTGCAGC
>DASSVD010000131.1:0-16423 GCA_035706365.1 Nocardioidaceae bacterium | reverse complement strand
GCCCAGCGTCGGTCCCTGCGGGGCAGTCACGGTCGAGCTCCTTGACTTGTTGAAGGGGCACCCTTATGCGGAGCGTGGTGCGCGTCGCCGGGCAGCAGCGCCGGGCGATGGTGGTCGACGGGCTCCGCAAGAGCGTTCCGCCACCAGGACGTCGGTCAGCATATGGTTTGTACCGTGATGGAACGAGTTGTCCGGGAGCACTTCGCCACCGAGTGAGGGCACTGGTCCTATGGCGGCACTGGGCTCTCAAGACACAACCGCCGGCGGCGGTTTCCGGCTGATCCGGTAGAGCTGCTCGGGGTACGACGATCGTCGCTGCCGAGCGCGCGGGCACGGACGACCGGTACGCGGCCAGCATGCCGCTCGTGGGAGGCTGCCCCGGGGTTTAGCACGGTGGCGCGACCGGTCCACAGGGACGTTCTCCCCTTACCGAGGGCGCCGCCGCAGCCCTACCGTCCGCGGATGGGCCAGAGCGGTCGGCGGCACCGCGCGTTGACGGCGCTCGACAACGCGCTGTTCCTCTTCGCGGCGATCTCGGCGCTGTGGCTGGCCTACTTGGTCCTCGCCGAGAGCTTCCAGCTCAACTGGCGGCTGCTTCTGCTGATTGTGTTCTGGCTGCTGGTGGCCTACCTCGTGCTGCCGCGGCTGCACCGCGCCCTGACCTCCCTCTACGTGCCGAACTACTTCATCGGCCGCACCCGTACCAGCGACGGGCTGCTGGGCGATCCGGTGAACCTGGCCTTGCTCGGGGACGAGGCGCAGGTGCATGCGGCGATGACCGCGGCCGGGTGGACGCGCGCCGACGACGTCACCGTGACCAGCAGCCTGCAGATCGTGCGCACCACCCTGTCGCGGCGCAGCTACCCGGAAGCGCCGGTCAGCCCGCTGCACCTCTTCGACCGCCAGCAGGACTTCGCCTACCAGCAGGAGGTTGCCGGCAGTCCCTCGCAGCGGCACCACGTCCGGTTCTGGCGCTGCCCGCAAGAGTGGCGGCTACCCGGTGGGTACGCCGTCGACTGGGTGGCCGCCGGCACCTTCGACCGCCGCGTGGGCCTGTCCTTGATGACCTTCCAGGTGACCCACCGGATCGCGAAGGACATCGACGTCGAGCGCGACCACATCGTGGCGTCGCTGACCGGCGCTGACCCTCGGGTCGAGGTGGACCGGATCCGGCACTTCGCCAGCGGCTACCACGCACGCAACGGTGGCGGCGACCAGATGGTCACCGACGGGGACCTGCCGGTGATCGACCTGCGACGGGTAGGCGCCCCGGCGTCGTTGCAGGGCAGGCCGGCCACGGACAGCCGCGACAAGCGACCCGCATCCACCGCCTTCAGCGCCGCAGTGGCACTCGTTCGCGGCGTGGTCGGCGTGGCGGCCGCGGCATGGTTGCTGGTCGACCCCACTGCACTCTCCCAGCTGGGGGCCAGTGGCAGGGCAGCGGCGGCGCTGGCGGCGGCGACTGCGGCCGGGTTCATCGCGGTCGCGCTGGCCGATGTGGGGCTGGGTGTCGCGACGTACTTCGGCCGGAACTGGGCCCGCGTGCTGCTGATGCTGGACTGCACCGTCACCACGGTGGTGGCCTTCCTCGCCACCTACCAGGGCGGCCCCCGGCCGACGCTGGGCAGCAACCTGCCGCACGTCGCGCTCGGCATCCTGGTGCTCCTCGCGCTGACCAGCCCACGGTCCCGGCAGTACGCCGAACGCGGCCGCCGCCTCGGCAAGCGAACCCCCACCAACCGAGCGACGGACGAGCCGACCGCCCCTGGAGCCGCCGTCGCGTCGTGAGCGCACGGTGGCGTCAACCGCGGGGCCAGCACGGTGGGCGTCGTCGCGTCTGACATCGTGAGCGCATGACTGATGACGCTCGGCTGCAGTTTGAGGACTCCGTCGTCGTGGCCGCATCGCCCGAGGCGGTCTACGACCTGGTCACCGACATCGGCCGCACCGGCGAGTGGAGCCCGATCTGCACCGGCTGCTGGTGGGACGACCCGGACCACGCCGGCCAGGTGGGCGCCTGGTTCACCGGCCGCAACGAGCTGCCCGATCGCACCTGGGAGACCCGCTCGGAGGTCGTCGCCGCCGAGCGCCCCAAGGAGTTCGCCTTCCTGGTCGGCGGCAGCTACGTCCGGTGGGGCTACACGTTCGAGCCCGTGCCGGACGGCACCCGGCTCACCGAGTCCTGGCACTTCCTGCCCGCGGGCATCGCGATGTTCCGCGACAAGTACGGCGACCGGGCGGAGGCCGAGATCGAGCAACGGATCGAGGCCGCCCGTGCCGGGATCCCGGCGACCCTCGCCGCGCTCAAGCGCATCGCCGAGGGGTGACGCGGTGGAGTCGAATCAGCGAGACTCCACCGAGGCACGGCGCGCTCAGTGGACGGCTGGCTCGACCCACTTGCCGGCGTTGTCGAAGATGAACTCGTCCTGGTACTTCCCGAGCTTGACGAGCGCGATGATGAAGTCGACCAGCGGCCAGATGCCGAGTGTGGCCCACGAGCCGATGAGGAACTTGAAGATGCCGAGCCCGACCTGACCGCGCATGAAGCGGTCGACGCCGAACCCGCCGAGGAAGAAGCACAGCAGGACGAAGACGACCTTATTGACCCTGCGGGTCGCGACGGTAACGGTGTTCATGGTCTTGCGCCTTCCAGTTCTGGTTTGGGTGAGTGCGTCGGTGGTCGCTGACGCCCGTCAGCAGCGTTGGTCGAGCTCGACCAGACGCACGCCAAGGAAGGTAGGGCGTGGTGGCGTCGCGCCGCAGGCGAACGGACAAATCGGCCCCGGCGCGACCGCGACCCGCTGAATCAGCTTTCAGGAGGCGCCGGGAGGACCGTCCAGCACCGTCGGCGCGTACTCGACCAGCTGGATCTGGCCGTCGAAGGTACGGCTGTCCGTCATGTCGAGGGCGACGTCGGGGTAGCCGTCGTAGATTCGCTCGCGGCCGGTGATCCCGGTGATCACGGGGAACATCACCACCCGGAACCGGTCGACGAGGCCGGCCGCCAACAGCGAACGGCACAGCGCCAGGCTCCCGATGGTCCGCAGGGACCGGTCTCCGGTCTGCTTCATCTCCCGCACCGCCTCGACGGCGTCGCGGGTCACCAGGGTGGAGTTCTCCCACTCCAGCGGTTCGCTCAGGGTCGTGGAGAAGACGACCTTGGACATGCCTCCGAGCACGTCCGTGCCTGGCTCGCCTCCCGTGGCGAAGTCGTGCATGAGCCGGTAGGTGTGCGCGCCCATCAGCACCCGGTAGTCGGCTTCGGGGCTCTCTCCCAGCCACGCCAGGTACTCCGGGCCTTCGAGGCCCCACCAGCCCGGCCAGCCTTCGGCCGAGGCGTACCCGTCCAGCGACGTGATGAAGTCGACGACGAGCTCAGGCACGAGGGGCTCCTCTCGCTGCGTGCTACCCAGTCTGCCCCCAACGGCGGTCGCGAGGCAGAGACTCCACGATCGTCGGCAGAGCGGTGTGTCAGCGAGACTCGGGGACACCGGCGGCGACAAGGGCATCGCCGAGCGCCGTACGCCAGTAGAGAACCTCGCGACCCGACCGGCGGCGCAGCACCAGACCGGCATCGAGCAGGACCCGCAGGTGGCCCCCGACGGTGCCGAGCGGAAGGCCGGTGCGGGTGACCAGATGAGACGTGCCGGCGGGCTGGTCCAGCGCGCTGAGCAGGGTGGCACGGTTCGCCCCGACCAGGTGGGCCAGGCCGTAGGGCGCCTGTCCGTCCAGCTTCGCCAGCGCGCCGGTGACGGGGTAGTAGACGGCGTAGCGCCGGGGCAGGTCCCAGCCGACCCAGCTTCCTCGCGAGTGCACCGGGATGAAGAACAGGTCCGCGTCGGCGTCGAGTGTCCGCGAGGGCAGGTCGTACCGGTTGATGCGCAGCTGGCCATCTCCGACCCACTCGCGGTCGCGGCCCAGGTCGTGCAGCACCGCGGCCCAGCCCTGGGTGGCGAGGCGACTCGTCCGGGAGACGATGTCCGCGCGCAGCACGCGCTCCCGGCGAGCCCAGTCGGCGGCGAGGACACGGGACCACACCCAGTCCAACAGGTCGGCGGCATGCTCGGCGATTCCGGGGCGCCGCAGGACCGCCGAGAGCCGCCGACCCTGTGCACGACCCCGGGCAACCTGGGCGAGGTCCTCGCGCAGGGCGTCATCGCCGCGGGTGCGGACCAACTCGAGCTGGTCGGCGAACTCCATGTCCGGCCCGGTGGGCGGGAGGCAGAGGAAGTCCGCGAGCCATCCCGGACGCCAGCAGAGCTGTAGGACGGCGCGACGGGCCGGGTGCTCGGCCAGCATCGCGGAGAAGAGCTCCGCGTGCCCGGCGGCGAGCGCGCGCTCGTCGGGCGTCTCCGGTCGGGTCAGGGCGCCGAGTGTGGCGGTCACCTCCGCGGCGGGGGAGACGACGAACCGGCTCCGCGCCAGCAGATCGGCCGGTATCCGCCATGTCCCCATGTTTCGCCTCCATCCGAAACGTTAGCGGAGCGATGGCGCGTCGCGTCATCGTGTCGCCGGTGAGGACCTACCGCCAGTTGTTCGCCGTCGCGCAGTTCCGTGTCCTGTTCGTGGCCCAGTGCCTGATGGTGATGGCCGGGTCGATGGCAGGTCTCGCCCTCGGCACGATCATGTACGCCGCCACCGGATCACCCGTGCTCACCGCCCTGAGCATGTTCGGCGGCCCCCTCGTCCGACTCGTCGGGTCCTCGATGCTGCTCGCCCTGTCCGACACGTTGCGGCCGCGCCAGGCGATGGTCACCGCCGAGGCGACGCTCGTGGTCTGCACCCTGCTGCAGGCCGTTCCCGACCTGGGCTGGGCTTGGCGGTTCGTCTTGATCGCGATCCCGTGGCTGGTGATGTCCGCGACCGCGGGCAGCTCCATCGCGCTGATGTCCGAGATGCTGCCGCCGGAGGCCTATGTGCTGGGCCGCTCCACGCTCAACACCGCCGTGGGCGTCATGCAGATCGTCGGGTACGGCGTGGGCGGCGCGCTCGTGCTGCTGCTGGAGCCGGCCGGCCTGTTCCTCGGCGCGGCCGCTGCCGGCTGCGTGGCGCTGCTGCTCGTCCGATTCGGCCTCACCGACCATCCGGCACGAGCCGCCGGGGCCGGCGTGGTGCGGCGTACCCGAGAAGTGAACCGCGCCCTGCTCGGCTCCCCGGTGCTGCGGCCGATCTACCTGTGCCTGTGGGTGCCGAACGGCATCATCGTGGGCTGCGAGGCGCTCTTCGTGCCCTACGCCGGCCAGCAGGCGGGTTGGCTGTTCGCCGCCGGCGCGGCCGGAATGCTGCTCGGGGACATCGTCGTGGGCAGGTTCCTGACCGAGACTGTCCGGGAACGACTCGTCGGCCCGCTGCGCGTCATCCTGGCGGCGCCGTACCTCGGCTTCGCACTTGCGCCGAGCCTCGCGCTCGCCTGTGTGCTGGCCTTTCTCGCCTCAGTCGGGTTCGCCGCCAGCCTGCCGCTGCAGGAGCGGCTCATCGGTCGCACCGAGCCGGCCCAGCGCGGTCAGGTCCTCGGTCTCAACAGCATCGGGCTGATGGTGATGCAGGGTGTCGGTGCCATCCTCGGCGGCGGTCTCGCGGAGTTGCTCGGTGGTGGCCTCACGTCGGTGGCGCGAACGATGGCGATCCTCGCCGTGCTCTCGCTCGCAGTGACCACCGCACTCACCCCGGGGCTGCGCCGCTCCGCCGCGCCCGCAGCACGCGGTCGTCGGCATGGTGCGCGGCGCTGGCCGACCCGGGCGGGCGGGGCCGCTTCTCGTCGACCTCGACGACCCAGCCGGCTTCGTCCTTGAGCACCGCGACGAAGTCGTCGCTGTGCAGGTAGGCGTCGGGGTCGAACGGGCGATGCTCGTGCTCGGGTGCGTGCATCGCCTCGAGGTCGTGGCTGACGATGACCAGCGTGCCGCTGGGTGAGACGGCGTCGAGGATGCTGCGGATGCCGCGCAGGTCAGGCGTGCGGGGGATCGACGCGTAGCACGCGGTCACCAGGTCGTACGTGTTGTCGGCGAAGGGCCGCAGCGCGTTGGCATCGGCCTGCTGGCAGGTCACCGGAAGGCCGCGCCGCCCGGCCTCGACGCGCAACCGGTCGAGGGCCCGCGTGGAGATGTCGGCAGCGGTCACCTCCCAGCCCTGCTCGGCCAGCCAGAGCGCGTCGGCGCCCTCGCCGGCGCCCACGTCGAGCGCGCGCCCCGGGGGCAGTGCGGCCACTTCGGCGACGAGCGAGCCGTTCGGGTTGCCGCTCCACATCGGCTCGCCGGAGTACCGGTGGTCCCAGTCCGCGGCCGTGCCTGACGGTCGGGCGGCCTCGAGCACGTCCTCCTCGGCCAGGCTGAAGGCGACCATCCCGCCGACGCGGCTGCCGTGCGCCGCGGCCTGGAGCACCTGCTGGCTGGGGTCGGTGATGTTCCCGGCGGCGTAGACACCGGCCACGCCGGTCGCGCCGGTGGCGTCGACCTCGATCACCTCGCCCAGTCCGGTGGGATGCGGCACTGCCTCGAGGCCGAGCCCGCGGAGCGGTTCCACGCGGGGGTGGAAGCGGGGCCCGACCAGCACCGCCTCGGCCTCGACGCGCGATCCGTCGTCGAGCTCGATCCCGGCGAGCCGGCCGTCGGTGCCCTCAGACACCCGGCGGGCCGTGACCGCCCGCACCTCGACACCAGCCACACGGAGCCGGTCGGCCTCGGATTGGTCGACCTCGACCCCGTCGTGCAGCAGCACGGTCAGCTGTGCGGTGAGCTGGCGCAGCAGGGGAGTGGCGTGCAGACCCATCGGGTGGGTCACCAGCTGCACCACCGGGCGGTCCCGGACCTCGTAGCCGTGGCAGAACGGACAGTGGAGCACCGCCTCTCCCCAGTGGGCGGCCAGGCCCTCGATGGCCGGCAACTCGTCGACCAGGCCAGTGGCCACGATCACCCGGCGGGCGGTGACCGCGTGGCCCGCGGCCAGCTCGATGTGGAAGCCCGCGTCGCCGCGGCGTACCCGGGTCGCCTCTCCGGAGAGCACTTCGCCGCCGTAGCTGCGCACCTCCTGACGCCCGGCGGTCAGCAGGTCGCGGGGCGGCGTGCCGTCGTGGGCGAGGAAGCTGTGCATGGACGCGGCCGGGGCGTTGCGCGGTTCGCCGGAGTCGATCACGATCACCGATCGCCGTTGCCGGCCGAGCTGCAAGGCGGCAGCCAGGCCCGCCGCCGCGCCCCCGATGACGGCGACGTCGCAGTGGCGGACGACCGTGGTCTCAGCATCGTGGCTCATGCCTCGAGCGTAGACGCGGCACGCGGTATGTGCCATGCTCCTTGCAGTATTCGCAAGACGTCGCGAGGGGGCCTGGTGAACGACCTGTCCCGGCTCGAGCAGACAGTACGAACCCGGCTGCGTAGCCTGCGCACGACGCTGGGTCTCTCGCTGGACGAGCTCGCCGCCCGCACCAGCCTGAGTCCGTCGACCATCAGCCGGGTGGAGACCGGCAAGCGGACGATCAGTCTCGACGTCCTGCTGGCTCTGGCGGCTGGCCTCCAGGTCGGGCTGGACGCCCTCCTCGACGTGAGCAGCGACGAGGACGTCGTCATCCGCCCCACACCGAGCCGGCACGGAGGTCGCACGAGCTGGACGTTGAGCCGCCCGGGCAGCACCCGGATCGCGGTGAAGATGCGGCTCGAGCCGACCCGCACGCCCCCGGAGCTTCGGGTCCATCCCGGCCAGGACTGGCTGTTCGTGCTCGCCGGGCGGATCAGGCTCGCCCTGGGCGAGCGGGAGGTCACCGTGGCGACCGGCGAGGCCGCCGAGTTCGCCACGATGACACCGCACGCGATCAGCGCGATCGGCCGCCCGGCGGAGCTGCTGATGATCTTCGACCGGGACGGCCAGCGCGCCCACGTTCACTCCGATACCGATGACGACTCCCCGCAGGCCCCGGCCCGGTAGCGTGATGCCCATGCCGATCAAGCTCGAGAACGTCGGGATCGCGGTCCGCGACCTCGAGGCCGCGATCGCCTTCTTCACCGACCTCGGGCTCACCGTGCTCGGCCGGGACACGGTCAGCGGAGAGTGGACCGACACCGCGGTCGGCCTCGACGGCAACCACGCCAGGATCGCCATGCTCCAGACCCCCGACGGCCACGGTCGCCTCGAGCTGTTCGAGTACCTCCACCCCGACGCGATCGAGACCGAGCCGACCCTGCCCAACGAGATCGGCATGCACCGCGTGGCCTTCTCGGTCGATGACATCGAGGAGGCTCTCGCGATCGCCGCTCGTCATGGCTGTCACCCGCTGCGTGGGGTTGCGACGTACCAGGACGTCTACAAGCTCACCTACGTGCGCGGCCCGAGCGGCATCATCGTGATGCTCGCCGAGGAGCTGCAGAAGGGCTGACCCGGCGCAAGGCCTCCCACCCCGGCACGCCCGCGCCTCTACGCTGAGCCCATGATGGCGCTTCTGGGAGTCCGCTTCCTCGCCGAGCTGGGCATGCTGGCCTGCCTCGCCGCGGGCGGTTGGCACCACGGCGGATCGGTGGCCGGCTCCGTCGCCCTGGCCGTCGCGCTCCCGCTCGCGGCAGCCGCGGTCTGGGGACGCTGGATCGCGCCCCGAGCCCCTCGTCGGCTGCGCGACCCGGCCCGGCTGGGTGTCGAAGTCGTCCTCTTCGCCGTCGCGCTCCTCCTGGTTTTGGGCGCCGAGCCGGCGCCCGCCATGACGGTGGTCGGCCTCGCCGTGTGCGCCGGGTTCCTGGTCAGCCTCCCGTCCCGGGGCCACGAGCCGGCACCGTCCGGTCGGTGATCCCGGTCGAGGTGCCCGCAACGTCGGAGGGTCCTCGGAGCGTCTTCTTCTGTGCAGGAGGGCTGCGGCCCGGCACCACGACGGGGAGAGACCACCATGAAGCAGACGCTGAGGCAGACCGGGCGAGCGCTTGTCGTCCTCGCTCTCGGAACGGGACTCGCGCTGACTCCACTGGCCGCGCAAGCGCGCCAGGACCGCGTTCACGACGCCCGAGGCGACTCGGACTCGCGCGCCACGGACATGACCAGCCTGCGCGTTCACCACGGCCGGCACCGCATCCGGGCGTCGGTGACCATCCCGAAGCTGGAAGCGGGACGGCTCTCCGGCACCGAGCTGCTGATCAAGCCGCGGGGGCGGAAGAAGGTGTACGCCGTCGGCGTCCTGCGCGACCGCCGGGGACGGGTCGTCGAGACCAGCCTGTCGTGGCGGCCGCTCAACGATCCGGTCGAGCCGACGACGCTGCCCTGTGCGCGGATCCGGACGACGCTGCACGCGCACCGCACCGGGGTCTCGGTGGCGAAGGCGTGCCTGACGAAGAGTCGACCGAACCAGCGGATCAGGGCCAAGGTGCGCACGATCGATGGCACCATCGGCCTCAGGGGCGCCTACTACGCCGACCAGACCCGCTTCACGCACTTCCTCGGGCGGGGTGACGCCACCGCGGCGAAACCGATGGGACGCGTCACGGCCAGGCACGGTCTGGCGGTGCGGGCGCTGCCCACCACGCACGCCGCCCGGCACGGAAAGCTCGCGTACCAGCAGGTCTACCGGCTGAGCTGCAAGCTCACCGGAGCGGTGGTTCGTCGGCATGCTGACCAGGACGGCGACGCGAGCAACCTGTGGTATCGCCTCCCGGGGAAACGCGGGCGGTGGGCCTCGGCGCTCTACGTCCGGACGGTCGGCGGCGACGTCCCCTACTGCGGGACCGGTGACTCCTACCGCGGTCGTGTCACAGCACCTGCGCTGGTTCGCCGCGAGGCGCCCACACTGCGTGACAACGCCCACGGCGCTCTTGCACGAGGCGCGACGGTGCGGATCAACTGCAAGCTGCATGGCCAGGAGATCAAGGGGAACGATCTCTGGTACAACCTGCCGCAGGGGCTGTGGGTGTCCGCGCGCTACGTCGCCAACGTGGGACCTGTCCCCGGCTTCTGTACCGGCTGAACCCGCGTGAGCCCGCCGCGGCCGGTCGCCTGCGGCGGGGCGGCGGGCCCCGGAGACGGGCCTTTGACTTCAAGTACTTGAAGTTCCTAGCGTGGTGGTCGTGAGCGCCTCGACCACCCGCGGCACCTACTCGATCAAGGAGGCGGCCGCGCTGACCGGGCTCCCGGCCAGCACGCTGCGCTACTACGAGTCGGTCGGGGTGGTCGCGCCGGTGAGCCGCGGCGAGAGCAGCGGGCACCGCGTCTACGACGAGGACGACCTCGACCAGCTGATGTGGGTGGCCTGCCTGGCGGCCACCGGCATGTCGGTGGCCGACATGCGGGCCTACGTCGCCAACGGCTCGCTCGGGCCCGCTGCGGCGCGGGAGCAGATCGAGCTGCTCGCGGTTCAGCAGCGGCGGTTGACGGAGGAGGCCACTCAGGTCGCGCTCCGTCAGCGCTACGTCCGGATCAAGATCGACTACTGGCACGCAGTGGAGGCGGGCGATCGTGCCCGGGCCGACCTGCTGTCCGGTGAGGCCCGCAGCCTGGCCGACGAGCTCAGGCAGGTCAGGAACCAGTAGGCAGCAGCCCGTCCGGCGCGGCGAAGCGCCGTACCCCGGCCGGCCGTGCCTGCACACCACACGAGAGAGAAGGACCATCGCCATGCGCGTGAACGCCTACGCAGCACCCGCCGCGGGCCAGCCACTGGCTCCGACCACGATCGAGCGCCGCGAGGTCGGCGCCAACGACGTCCTCATCGACATCGAGTACGCCGGCATCTGCCACTCCGACATCCACACCGTCAACGGTGACTGGGGCCCGCAGCCCTTCCCCGTCGTACCGGGCCACGAGATCGTCGGCACCGTGGCCGAGGTCGGCAGCGACGTCACCCGGCACCACGTCGGCGACCGGGTCGGCGTCGGCTGCATGGTCAACTCGTGCGGGCAGTGCGCGAACTGCCGTAACGGCGACGAGCAGTACTGCGTCGAGGGGATGGTCCCCACCTACGCCGGCACCGACCGCGACGGCACCACCACGCAGGGCGGCTACTCCACCCACGTCGTGGTGGACGCCGACTTCGTCCTCACGGTGCCCGAGGGCATCGACCCGGCCGCGGCCGCACCGTTGCTGTGCGCCGGGATCACCACCTACGCGCCCCTGCGCCGCTGGGGTGCCGGTCCCGGCAGGAAGGTCGCCGTCGTGGGGCTGGGCGGCCTCGGGCACATGGCCGTCAAGCTCGCCCACGCCCTCGGCGCCGAGGTGACCGTGCTGTCCCTGTCGCTGAAGAAGCAGGAGGACGGGCTGCGCCTGGGCGCGGACGACTACCACGCCACCTCCGACCCGGACACGTTCGAGACGCTGGCCGGCCGGTTCGACCTGATCGTGAACACGGTCAGCGCCGGCATCGACCTCGACGCCTACCTCGGGCTGCTCGCCGTCGACGGCACCCTGGTCAACGTCGGCGCCCCGCCCGAGCCGCTGAGCCTCAACGCGTTCTCCCTGATCGGGGCCCGACGTTCCTTCGCCGGATCGATGATCGGCGGCATCGCACTGACCCAGGAGATGCTCGACTTCTGCGCCGAGCACGGCCTCGGCGCCGAGGTCGAGGTCATCCCCGCCGACGGGGTGAACGAGGCGTACGAGCGCGTGCTGGCCTCCGACGTGCGCTACCGCTTCGTCATCGACGCCAGCACGCTCCGCTAGCGCGCCCGCGCTGCACGCTCGTCGGCGCTGAGGAGCACACAGAACTCGTTGCCCTCAGGGTCGCAGAGCACGACCCAACCTCGGCCGTCGGCCTCGCGGTGGTCTTCGTACACGGTCGCGCCCAGCGCGGTCAGTCGGTCCACCTCGAGGTCGCGGGGCTGTTGCGGCTCGAGGCACAGGTGCAGCCGGTTCTTCACGCGCTTCGCCTCGGGCACCTTCAGGAACAGGACGGCCCGGCCGGTCTCCACCTCGAAGCCGGCCTCGTCGGCGCCCGGCACGTCCTCAGGGTCCATGGGTGCGTCGAGCACCTGGCTCCAGAAGAGGGCGAGCGAGTAGGGGTCTGCGCAGTCGAAGCTGCTGTTCATGATTCGCGAGGCCATCGGTGCAGTGTCATGGCGGTCGTGACGCCGGGGCAACACATTTGATCGCGCGGTGGTCAGGATGCAGACCCCACGGCCTCGGCGACGACCGCTGCAACGGCCCCCGGCGCCTCGTCCGGGAGGAGGAACACGGAGCCGGGGATCCGCACCAACGACACGGTGGGCGCGGCCTCGAGCGTGGCACGCTCGGGTCCGGTCAGCCCGCCGTCCCCCTTATCGGCATGGACGACCCACACTGGGCTGCCGCAGGCGGCGAGCTCGTCGGCGTAGTTCCGGCCGGTGGCGATGTAGTCGAGGTACTCGCTGCTGACGGCGACGGCGTCGGGCGGCCTGTTCTGCTTGAGGTCCTCGATGAGGTCCCTCTTGTGGGCCGCGGGCGTCTTGGCGGAGCGGCCCAGCAAGGGAAGGAGCCGGAGCAACCCGGCCATCGGCCAGCTCCCGACGCGCTGTGACGCGCGCACCGCCGCGCGGAAGAACCAGGCTTCGTCGGCGGTGGTCAGGCTGATGCCCAGGAGCACCGTGGGGCCGCGGAAGCGGCCGCACAAGAGCATCTCGACGGCGACAGTGGCGCCGTGGGAGAAGCCCACGAGCACGTTGCAGCCGTGCTCCTCGGCCAGAGCCGCCGCCTGACCGGCCAGCGCCGGGACGGACACGTCGCCGGTGAGCGGCGCACCGGCCATTCCGGGCAGGGTGGTGGCCACCAGCCGCACGCCGGCCAGCGCCGGGTCGGTCATCACGAGGTCGAACGAACGGGCCGCGTTGGCTCCGCCCGGCAGGAGCAGCACCGCTCGGCCCGCACCCTCCGGTCCGGCGGTGAGCACCTCCCACGCGTCCCTGATGGCGACCTCCACATCCGTGGCCGTGTGTCACACGGTAGAACGCAGGGGGCGCGAGGGAAACGTCTGTGTGCGGTGACTTTCGTGGTCCCCGCACGCGCAGCCTCGCCCGGCTGCCACAGTGGCCTGAGCAGGGAATGGAGGACCAGATGGACTGGAAGCTCGAGGTCGTCGTCGCACCGGTGTCGGACGTCGACCGGGCGCGTGACTTCTACGTCGACAAACTCGGCTTCACCCTCGACGTCGACCACGCCGCCGGTGAGCAGTTCCGCGTCGTCCAGGTCACCCCGCCCGGATCGGCCTGCTCGATCGTCTTCGGCGTCGGGATCGGCGGCGGCATGGCCCCCGGGTCGCTCAAAGGCGCGACGCTGGTGGTCCCCGACATCGAGGAGGCGTACGCCGCGCTGCAGCGCGCCGGGGTCGACAGCTCGGGCCCGGTCCACTTCGTCGACGGTGTGCAGACCCCCGGCCTGGACCCCGACCGGACCAGCTACGGCACCTTCGTGTTCTTCGACGACCCGGACGGCAACAGCTGGGCGGTCCAGGAGAACCGCGGAAGCGCGGGATGATCCCGACCGATCGCGAGCCGGTCCCGTTCGAGGTCTACCGACCTGGTGTCTACCTGCACGGTACGAAGGCGAAGCTCGCCGCCGGTGAGCTGCTGGTGCCCGGCCGCGAGTCGAACTTCGAGGAGGGCCGGGTGATGAACTACGTCTACTTCACCGAAACCCTCGACGCCGCCACCTGGGGTGCCGAGCTCGCCGTCGGGGAGGGGCGCGGGCACATCTACGTCGTCGAGCCGAGCGGCGACTTCGAGGACGACCCCAACGTCACGGACCGGCGGTTCCCGGGCAACCCGACCCGGTCCTTCCGCACCCGCCATCCGCTCCGCGTGGTCGACGAGCTCGTCGAGTGGATCGGGCACGCGCCGGAGAAGCTCCGGGCCATGCGGGACGGGCTGGACGCACTGCGGACGCGGGGCGAGGCGCGCATCGACGACTGAGCCGATCCGAGTCGAGCCGACGCCGTTCCCGGTCCGCGGCGCGCGGTCGCGTGGCTACCCGGCGAGGGCGCCCATCGGGTCCCAGGCAGGGAGCACGATCGGCTCGGTCTCGAGCGCCGGCAGCAGCTCGGCGGGCAGGGCCGACCTGGGGACCGCGATCTCGAAGACGTGCTCGGCGAACCAGCTGTCGTCCATCGTCCAGAAGCCCTTGTCGCCCTTCTCCTCGCCCCAGCTGTTCTCGACGCGCCAGCGCCGGGCGTGGGCGTCGTCGCCCTCGCCGACCACGTCCACTCCGGTCAGCAGCATGGCGTGGGTCATCGCGGTGGCGCCGTGCAGCAGCCGGTCCGCCTTCGCGAAGTCGGTGCGGGTGTCGTAGACCGCGTCGTAGTCGAACAGCCGGGCGTCCCAGACGCCCTTGTCCCGCTCCATCATCTGGGCGACGTCGCAGCCGAACCACACCGGCGTACCGTCCACGATCGACTCGCGCGCCAGCCGCTTGATCAGCGGCATCTCGACGTTGAGGTAGGTCACCGGCTCCCCGCTGACGATGTTGCCGAGGTGCTCGACGGTGAAGACCCGGTTGCGTGGGCTGGACGGCCGCGGGTCGTCGACCAGGCAGACGTAGGAGTCCAGGTCGAGGTCCACCCACCGCCGGGCGAACTCCTGCGGAGTCATCGGGTCCTCGCGGTGGAACTGCTTGTCCTTGTCGCGCCACTGCCAGGTGACCGTCTCGGGCGGGGTGCCCAGGTGCAGGGACAGCATCCGGTGCACCGTGCCCAGGACCTGCTCCTTGCGCTCGCGCAGGTCCGCCACGGACGCGCCCGAGGCGGCGTGGCCGCGCAGGTCGCGTGCCGCCTGCCGGAGGACCGCCTGCAGATCACGGTTGAGCTGCTGGGTGGAGGAGGACGCAACGGTCTCGGGCATGGCGCTCTTGGGGACCAGTCCGTGCTTGCGGACCAGCGCGACGAACATGTTCCACTGGCCGCCGTCGCCGATCGGGTCACTGAGCAGGTGCGCGACCGTCCGGTCGTCGACGTCGCGGTCCGACGTCTCGATGATCGCCTCGAGCCAGAAGTTGGACTTCTCGAGCTTGTCCCAGAAGAGCAGGTGGTTCTGGCTGAACTCGAAGTCCTTGAGGCCCATCTTCTCCGCAGCGCCGACCCGCAGCAGGTTGACGCCGGCGAAGAGCCAGCAACGGCCGCTGCGCTCCTGGTTGGTCACCGTCCAGTCGTCGAGCTGGTGGGACATCGACCGTTCGGCCGACACCGCGCGCGTGCGGTCGAGCGCGATCTGGTCGACCTGATTCCGGGTCAGTGCGTTCTGGAGCACCCGATGCTTCGGGTCGGCCGCGACCTCCTTCGCGAATCGCTGCAGGTGGTCGGTGGTCAGCTCTCCCGTTGTGGTCATGACCACAGACGTTAGCAACCGGGTGCCCTTCGAGGGGACCCCGCGCGGGGGCTCTGTCGTGCTATTGCGCCCCTCGTGCGCCCGACTAGCGTGAAGTCGCGGGGCCGGATCGGAGGTGGGCGCGATGCCCAAGTACATGATCAGTGCCAACTACACCGCGCGGGGGATGGAGGGGGTCCGCGCCGCCGGTGCGAAGTCCCGCGTCGACGCGGTGTCGGCGATGCTCGAGGCCATGGGCGGCCGGCTGGAGTCGTTCCACTTCGCGTTCGGCGACCCCGACGTCTTCGCCGTCGCCGACGTCCCGGACGACGAGGCGGCTGCGGCGGTGGCCATGGCGATCAACAGCACGGGCGCGGTGAGTGTCCGCACCACCAAGCTGCTCGCGCCCGAGCAGATCGACGAGGCGCTCAGTCGCAGCGTGGACTACCGGGCGCCGGGAAGCTAGGCGGTCGGAGTCATGCCCAAGGCATCCAGGGCGACCGCGTCCGAGTCCGTCGAGGTGGAGGGCTACGAAGGTCACTTCGAGCGCTTCGACGACGGCTACACCGTCGGGTTCGAGAAGTACACCGCGGACGCCGACCTCGCGCCGTTCTTCCGTGGCCTGCCCGACGACCGGTGCCAGTGCGCGCACTGGGGCTTCGTCGTCCAGGGCAAGGTCACCTTTAAGACCGCG
Source organism: Nocardioidaceae bacterium (assembly GCA_035706365.1). GTDB lineage: Bacteria > Actinomycetota > Actinomycetes > Propionibacteriales > Nocardioidaceae > Nocardioides_C. The sequence continues at coordinate 508 of DASSVD010000131.1, read as the reverse complement.
ACCGGGGACGAGACGTTCGAGGCCGGGGACGCCTACTACGTCGGCCCCGGCCACACGCCGATGCTCTTCGCCGGCACCGAGGTCGTCGAGTTCAGCCCGACCGCGGAGCTCGAGCAGACCCTGCAGGTCGTCACGAAGAACATGGACGCTGGCTGAGCCGGCCGGCGCTGCACCCGGCGCCCCCTGGCCAGGTGCGACTACGCAGGACTCAGCAGCCAGGGCGTCATCCGTGCGAGCACCCTCGCCAGGCCGGTGCGCACGACGTCCGCGTGGGCGACGTCCAGGGTCTCGCCACCGACTCGCGGTTGCTCTGCGAGCGCCACGTAGAGCGTGGTGCACGTGATGAACAGGTTGTGCAACCACGCGGGCGGCCGCGTCCCAGCCGCCTCCGCGTCCTGCTCGAACGCCGACAGCGCGTCGTCGAGGATCGCGAGCCACGCCGTGGACCCGGCCCGGTCACAGCTGCTCAGCGCGACGCAGGCCGCCACCGCGACCCGGGCGTTCTCCT
>DASSVD010000130.1:0-10933 GCA_035706365.1 Nocardioidaceae bacterium | reverse complement strand
CCGACACCCGAGGCGCTGGCCGAGGCGACCGGAACCGACCCGGGCCTGGCCGCCGAGGTAGCCGGCCGGGTGCGCGCCAAGCTCGCCGCCGAGCCGGTCGAGGACCTGCGCATCGACCTCGAGGACGGCTACGGCCCGCGGCCCGACGCCGAGGAGGACGCCGCGGTGACCGCGGCGGCCGCAGCCCTGGCCGCCGCGATCGAGGCGGGCACCGCGCCGCCGTTCCACGGCATCCGGTTCAAGAGCTTCGAGGCGCCCACCCGGCGCCGTGGCCTGCGCACCCTGGTGCTGTTCATCGGGGCGCTCGCTGACCGGGGCGCGCTGGGCGACGGCCTCGGCGACGGGCTCGTGGTCACCCTGCCCAAGGTCACCTCGGTCGACCAGGTCGAGGCGATGGTCACCGCCTGCGAGCGGCTGGAGCGCGCGCACGGCCTGGCCGCCGGTCGGCTGCGCTTCGAGATCCAGGTGGAGACCCCGCAGTCGATCCTCGGCGCGGACGGCACCGTGCTGGTCGCGCGGATGATCCATGCTGCCGCGGGTCGGTGCACCGGACTGCACTACGGGACCTACGACTACTCGGCCTCGTGCGGCATCGCCGCGGAGTACCAGTCGATGGAGCACCCCGCTGCCGACCACGCCAAGGCGATGATGCAGGTCGCCGCGGCCGGCACCGGCGTACACCTCTCCGACGGGTCCACGAACGTGCTGCCGGTGGGGGAGCCCGACGCGGTGCGCCATGCGTGGCGGCTGCACGCGCGACTGGTGCGCCGCTCGCTCGAGCGTGGCTTCTACCAGGGCTGGGACCTGCATCCGGCCCAGCTGGTCAGCCGGTACGCCGCGACCTACGCGTTCTACCGTGCCGGGCTGCCGGCGGCCGCGCACCGGCTGCGCGCCTACGTGGGCGGCGGCGACTCGGGCTACCTCGACGAGCCGGCGACCGCGGCAGCGCTGGCCGGCTTCGTGCTGCGCGGCGTCGAGTGCGGCGCCGTGACCGCCGACGAGGTGCAGGAGCTCACCGACGTCGACCGCAGCCGGCTCGCGCGGCTCGCCCGCCGCCCGGAGTAGCGTGCGCGGCATGCGGCTGGAAGCGGAGTTCACCACCGAGCCCTTCGAGGGCGAGGGCGAGCCGCCCGAGCACGCCCGCCTCGCGCTCGCGGTGGCCGAGCGCGCCGGCCTGGAGTGCGACTTCGGCCCGCTGGGGACCTCCGTCGCCGGCGAGGCCGACGTGCTGCTGCCCGCGCTCGGTGCGGTGATGGCGGCCGCCTTCGACCACGGGGCGACCCGGCTCACCCTGCAGGTGGCGCGCCCCGATGCCTGAACGATCCGGGCGGCCGGCGCTGTCGACGCAGCCGGCCGGCGTGCCCGACGACCATCCGCTGCTGGACGCGGTGCGCCCGCTGGTGGAGCGGATCGGAGCCTCCCTGGTGTCGCCCGGCGCGATCCGCCCTGGCGACGTACCCCTGGAGTGGGAGGGCGCCCCGGTCGCCGGCGTACGCCTGCCCGAGCCCGCCGCCCCCGAAGCGGTCGGCGACCTCGGGCTGCTGCTCGAGGAGCTCTCGCGCGAGCTCGGCGGGCCGCTGGACGAGCTGGCCCGTGCGCAGAAGCAGCAGGCCGTGCGCCTGCTGGAGGAGCGCGGTGCGTTCAGCTACCGCAAGTCGGTGGAGACCGTGGCCGAGGCGCTCGGCGTCACCCGGTTCACCGTCTACAACTACCTGAACCGCGCCCGGTAGCCGCCGAGATCCACTTCAACAAACTGTTGACGTGAGCCCGGTCACATGTCAGCCTCATAGCAACCTTCCATTCAGCAGAATGTTGATTCCGCACTGCGAGAGGTTGCGATGGATCTCGACCGGTTCAACGAGGCTCCCGACCCCGAGGTGACGCAGGCGCTCGCCGCCTGCTGCGACGTCCCCTCCTGGGTCGACGCGGTCCGCGCCCAGCGTCCCTACGTCGACACCGAGCAGTTGCTCGACGTTGCGGACACGTCGGCGCGCACGTTCACCCGCGCCGACGTGGACCGGGCTCTCGCCCAGCACCCTCGGATCGGCGAGCGCGCCGCCGGTGCGGGGACCGAGGCCGCCTGGTCGCGCCAGGAGCAGGCCGCCGCCCGCACCGAGGACGACGCGGTGCAGCGCGAGCTCCTCGCGGGCAACCGTGCCTACGAGGAGCGCTTCGGCCGGGTGTTCCTGATCTGCGCGACCGGGCTGTCCGCCGGGCAGATCCTCGCCGCGCTGCACGAGCGGCTGCGCCACGACGAGGACACCGAGGCCGCGGTCGTGGCCGACGAGCTGCGCAAGATCGCGCTGCTCCGGCTGCGCAAGCTGGTGGAGGCCCGATGAGCGCGATCACCACGCACGTCCTGGACACCGCCCTGGGGCGCCCCGCCGCCGGCGTACCGGTCCGGCTCGAGCACCTGGACGACACCACCACGCACCTGCTGGCCGAGGCGTCCACCGACGCCGACGGCCGGGTGCCCGCCCTCGGACCGGACCGGGTCGAGGCGGGGCACTACCGGCTGGTCTTCGACGTCGCCGCCTACTTCGCGGCCACCGGGCAGACCGGCTTCTTCCCCGAGGTCAGCCTCACCTTCGCGTTGACCGACCCCGCCCAGCACTACCACGTCCCGCTGCTGCTGAGCCCGTTCGCCTACTCCACCTACCGAGGGAGCTGATCGGCCATGACCATCCGCCTGGGTGCCAACCAGTACGGCAAGTCCGAGGTCCGCGTGGTGCGGGTCTACCGCGACACGCCGCGCCACCAGATCCGTGACCTGAGCGTCTCCACCTCGCTGCGCGGCCGCTTCGAGGCCGCCCACGTCAGCGGCGACCAGCGTGACGTGCTGCCCACCGACACGCAGAAGAACACGGTCTTCTCCTTCGCCAAGGAGAAGGGGGTCGGCTCCGTCGAGGAGTTCGCCCTCAGCCTGGCCGACCACTTCATCGAAGCCGCCCCGGCCGCCGAGGGGGCACGGGTGGCGATCGAGGAGTACTGCTGGGACCGGATCGACGTCGGCGGCGCCGGCCACGACCACAGCTTCGTCCGCGGCGGCTCCGGCGTACGCACCACCGTGGTCAACGTCGACGGATCCGGCGAGGACCGGGTCGCCCAGGTGGTCTCCGGCCTGCGTGACCTGACCCTGCTGAAGTCCACCGGCTCGGAGTTCCACGGCTTCCTCAAGGACGGCTACACCACGCTGGCCGAGACCGACGACCGGATCCTGGCCACCGACCTCGTCGCCCGCTGGCGCTACGACGCCCCGGCGGTGGCGCGGGGCCTGGACTACGACAAGTCCTTCGACGCGATCAAGGCCCTGCTGCTCCAGCGGTTCGCCGAGATCCACAGCTACGCACTGCAGCAGACGCTCTACGGCATGGGGGAGGCCGTGCTGCAGCAGCACCCCGACGTCGCCGAGATCGCGTTCTCCGCGCCCAACAACCACCACTTCCTGGTCGACCTCGGGCCGTTCGGGGTGGACAACCCCGGCGAGGTGTTCCACGCCGCCGACCGGCCCTACGGGCTGATCGAGGCCAGCGTGGTCCGCGACGACGCCACCGACCCCGGCAACGCCTGGCACGGCGTGCCCGGCTTCTGCTGAGGAGACCGCATGAACCGCGCCGCCACCGCCGTACCCGCACGCCCTGAAGACGAGAAGATGCCGTTCGGGAAGCTGCTCGTCTACGGCACCCAGCACATCCTGACCATGTACGGCGGGCTCATCGCGCCGCCGCTGATCGTCGGCGGGGCCGCCGGTCTCTCCGCCGGGGACATGGCGCTGCTGGTCACCGCCGGCCTCTTCCTCAGCGGGCTGGCCACGCTGCTGCAGACGCTGGGCCTCGGGCCCTTCGGCGCCCGGCTACCGATCGTGCAGGGGATCTCCTTCGCCAGCGTGTCGACGATGGTGGCGATCGCCAGCGACGGCGGGCTGCAGCCGGTGTTCGGCTCGATCATCGTGGCCGGGCTGGTCGGGCTGGTGCTCTCCTCGTTCTTCGCCCAGCTGGTCCGCCTCTTCCCGCCGGTGGTCACCGGGACGATCATCACCGTGATCGGGCTGTCGCTGCTGCCGGTCGCCTTCACCTGGGCGATGGGTGGTGCCGGGGCGCCGGACCTCGGCTCGATGAGCAACATCGGCTTCGCCGGGCTGACCCTGCTGATCATCCTGGTGATCAGCCGCGCCTTCCAGGGCGCGATCTCCCGGCTGTCGATCCTGCTCGGCATCGTGATCGGCACCGCCGTCGCCGCCGCGGTCGGCAAGGCCGACTTCTCCGGGGTGCCCGACGGATCCTGGATCGCGGCACCGCCGGTCCTGCACTTCGGGGCCCCGACCTTCGAGATCGGTGCGATCGTCTCGATGACGATCGTGATCGTGGTGATCATGACCGAGACCACCGCCGACATCCTCGCGATCGGAGAGATCGTGGACACGCCCGTCGATGCCCGCCGGGTCGCCGACGGCCTGCGCGCGGACATGGCCTCGACCACGATCGCCCCACTGCTGGGCACGTTCCCGTGCAGCGCGTTCGCCCAGAACGTCGGCCTGGTCGCGCTGACCAAGGTTAAGAGCCGCTACGTGGTGGCGATGGGCGGCGCGATCCTGCTGGTGCTCGGCCTGCTGCCCGTGGTCGGCCGTGTCGTCGCCGCGGTGCCCTACCCGGTGCTCGGCGGCGCCGGGATCGTGCTCTTCGGCTCGGTCGCGGCCAGCGGCATCCGGACGCTCTCGCGGGTGGAGTACGGCGACAACCTGAACCTGGTCATCGTCGCCACTGCCATCGGTGTGGGCCTGATCCCGATCGCGGCCCCGACCTTCTGGGACGCCTTCCCGGACTGGCTGGCCACGATCATGCACTCGGGGATCAGCGCCGCCGCGATCGTCGCGGTCGGGCTGAACCTGGTCTTCAACGAGCTGCGCGCAGGCACCCGCGAGGGCGCCTCGGTCGTCGCGGCCGCCCCCGACCAGCGTGGTCGCGGCCCGCGGCCCGAGGGAGCGTGAGGACCGCATGACCCACACGCCGCTGACCCACACCCTGGCGAACCACACGCTGCCTTACGCGATCAACTGCTCCATCCTGTTCACCGAGCTGCCGCTGCTCCAGCGTCCGGCCGCGGCCAAGGCTGCCGGCTTCGACGCGGTGGAGTTCTGGTGGCCGTTCGGCGAGCCGGTCCCCGCCGACCGCGACGCCGACGCCTTCGTGGCCGCGATGCGCGACGCCGGAGTGGCGCTGGTCGGGCTGAACTTCGCCGCCGGCGACATGCCCGCCGGTGACCGTGGCCTGGTGTCGTGGCCGGAGCGCTCGGCACAGTTCCGCGACAACGTCGACGTGACGGTGGGCATCGGTGAGCAGCTGGGTTGCCGGGCCTTCAACGCGCTCTACGGCAACCGGGTCGACGGGGTACCCACCGAGGAGCAGCACCGGCTCGGCAGCGAGAACCTCGCGGTCGCCGCCCGCGCCGCCGAGCGGATCGGCGGGACCGTGCTGGTCGAGCCGGTCAGCGGAGCCGAGCGCTACCCGCTGCTCACCGCCGCCGACGCCCTCGCCGTGATCGAGCAGGTCCGCGACGAGTCCGGGCAGGCCAACCTCGGGCTGCTCGCCGACCTCTACCACCTCGCGGTCAACGGCGACGACGTGGACAGCGTGATCGCCGACCACGCCGGCGTTCCCGGGCGCATCGCCCACGTGCAGATCGCCGACCACCCCGGTCGGCACGAGCCCGGCACCGGGCAGCTGCCGCTGGACGCGCAGTTGGCCGCCCTGCAGCAGGCCGGCTACACCGGCTGGGTGGCGCTGGAGTACAAGCCGTCACCCCAGTCCGGCGGTACCGAGAACAGCCTGCGCTGGCTGCCCCGCGAGCGTCGCGGCAGCGCGCACGTCGGCTGAGCGCCGCGACTCGCCCTTCGAGACGACGAGGAGACCTTCGTGAACCAGTCCGACAGCACCAGCACCGTGGCCTTCATCGGCCTGGGCATCATGGGCAGCCCGATGGCGATCCACCTGGCCGGAGCCGGCCACCGGGTGATCGGCTACAACCGCTCCGCGGAGAAGACCAAGCCGCTGGTCGACGCCGGCGGGCAGGCGGCCGCGTCGATCGCGGAGGCGGTCGCCGAGGCCGACGTGGTCGCGGTGATGGTGCCCGACAGCCCCGACGTGCAGCAGGTCCTCGCCGCCGAGGACGGCGTGTTCGCCCACGCCCGTCCCGGGACGCTGGTCATCGACTTCTCCACGATCCGGCCCGACGTGACCACCGAGCTGGCCGCCCAGGCACGGGATCGCGGTCTCCGCCTGGTGGACGCGCCGGTCTCCGGTGGCGAGGCGGGCGCCCGCAACGCGGCGCTCTCGATCATGGTCGGCGGGGACGCCGCGGACGTCGCCGCTGCGCGGCCCTACCTCGAGGTCGTCGGGAAGACGGTGGTCCACGTCGGACCGTCCGGAGCCGGCCAGACCGTGAAGGCCGCGAACCAGCTGGTCGTCGCAGCCCACCTGCAGGCGCTCTCCGAGGCGGTCGTGTTCCTCGAGGCCTACGGCGTGGACACCGAGGCCGCCCTGGAGGTGCTCGGCGGCGGGCTGGCCGGCTCCCGGGTGCTGGAGCAGAAGAAGCAGAACGTGCTCGCCCGCTCCTTCGACCCCGGCTTCCGGATCGCGCTGCACCACAAGGACCTCGGCATCGTCACCGCCGCGGCCCGCGAGGCCGGTGTGGTGGTCCCGCTCGGTGCGCTGGTCGCCCAGCTGATGGCCGCCGCGAACGCCTCCGGCGACGGCGGCCTGGACCACTCCGCCCTGCTGCGCGGGGTCGAGCGGCTCTCCGGCCGCTAGCCCGCAGACCGGCACAGCACTCCCGTGGCCCGGACCCTCCCAGCCGTGCCCCACTCCTTCCATCCGCTCTCAGACCGAGGGGACCCCCATGCCTCGTATGACCGCCGCCCGCGCCGCCGTGGAGATCCTGCGCCGCGAGGGCGTGAGCCACCTGTTCGGGCTGCCCGGTGCTGCCATCAACCCGTTCTACGCTGCCGTTCGCGACCAGGGCGAGCTCACCCACGTGCTGGCCCGCCACGTCGAGGGTGCCTCGCACATGGCCGAGGGCTACACCCGCGCCCGGGCCGGCAACATCGGCGTGTGCGTGGGTACGTCGGGACCGGCCGGGACCGACATGGTCACCGGGCTCTACTCGGCCTGGGCCGACTCGATCCCGATCCTGTGCCTGACCGGGCAGGCGCCGGTCGCCAAGCTGCACAAGGAGGACTTCCAGGCCGTCGACATCACCTCGATCGTGGCGCCGGTGACCAAGTGGGCGACCACCGTGCTGGAGCCGGCCCAGCTGCCCGGGGCGCTGGCGAAGGCGTTCTGGATGATGCGCGAGGGCCGCCCCGGCCCGGTGCTGGTGGACCTGCCGATCGACGTGCAGCTGGCCGAGATCGAGTTCGACCCCGACACCTACGAGCCGCTGCCGGTGCACCGGCCGGCCGCCACCCGCGCGCAGGCGGCGAAGGCGCTGGCGATGCTGCAGGCCGCGGAGCGCCCGCTGATCGTCGCCGGCGGCGGGGTGGTCAACGCCGACGCGGCCGACCTGCTCGTCGAGCTGGCCGAGCTGACCGGAGTGCCGGTCGTGCCCACCCTGATGGGCTGGGGCACGATCCCCGACGACCACCCGCTCAACGCCGGCATGGTCGGGCTGCAGACCGCGCACCGCTACGGCAACGCGACCCTGCTCGCCTCCGACTTCGTGCTCGGTGTCGGCAACCGCTGGGCGAACCGGCACACCGGCGGCCTGGACACCTACACCCGCGGGCGCACCTTCGTGCACGTCGACATCGAGCCCACCCAGATCGGCCGGGTGTTCGCCCCCGACTACGGGATCGTCTCCGACGCGCGGGCCGCGCTCGAGCAGCTGCTCGCCGTCGCCCGCGACGCCGCAGCGGCCGGTGAGCTGACCGACCGTACGGCGTGGGCCGGCTCGTGCCGCGAACGCAAGGCCACCCTGCTGCGCAAGACCAACTTCGACGCGGTTCCGATCAAGCCGCAACGGGTCTACCAGGAGATGAACCGCGCCTTCGGGCCGGACACCCGCTACGTCTCCACGATCGGGCTGTCCCAGATCCAGGCCGCGCAGATGCTGCACGTCTACCGGCCGCGGCACTGGATCAACGCGGGCCAGGCCGGGCCGCTGGGCTGGACGGTGCCGGCGACGTTGGGGGTGGCCACCGCCGAGCCGGAGGCCACCGTGGTCGCGCTGTCCGGCGACTACGACTTCCAGTTCCTGATCGAGGAGCTGGCCGTGGGCGCGCAGTTCCGGATCCCGTTCGTGCACGTGGTGGTGAACAACTCCTACCTGGGGCTGATCCGGCAGTCCCAGCGCGCCTTCGACATGGACTTCTGCGTCCAGCTGTCCTTCGAGAACATCAACAGCGCGGGGGAGCCGGCCGCCGGCTACGGCGTCGACCACGTCAAGGTGGTCGAGGGGCTGGGCTGCAAGGCGTTGCGGGTGCTGCACCCCGACGACATCCTGCCCGCGCTCGAGCAGGCCAAGAAGCTGATGGCCGAGCACCGGGTGCCGGTGGTCGTGGAGGTGATCCTCGAGCGGGTCACCAACGTGGCGATGGGGACCGAGCTGGACAACGTCACCGAGTTCGAGGCGCTGGCCGAGAGCCCCGAGGACGCGCCGACCGCGCTGGCCTCCGTGGGGTCCTCGGCAGCAGGATGCCCTGCATGAGCACCGTGCTGATCGCGCCCGACAAGTTCAAGGGGTCGCTCACCGCGACCGAGGTCGCCGACGCCGTCGCCCGCGGGGTACGCCGCTCCCCGGCCGGCGCCGAGGCCACCTGCGTGCAGGTCCCGGTCGCCGACGGCGGGGACGGCACCCTCGCCGCGGCGGTCGCGGCCGGCTGGGAGCACGTCGCGGTCACCGCGACCGGACCGACCGGCGAGCCGGTGCGCACCGGCTACGCCCGGCACGGCGACACCGCCGTCGTCGAGCTGGCCGACGTGTCCGGCCTGGTCCGGATCCCCCAGGGCCGGCTCGCTCCACTGACCGCGTCCAGCCGTGGCACCGGAGAGCTGGTCGCCGCGGCGATCGACGCGGGCTGTCGGGAGGTGGTGCTCGGGATCGGCGGCAGCGCCTGCACCGACGGTGGCGCCGGCCTGCTGCGCGCCCTCGGCGCCGACCCCGGGCCCGAGGTGCCCGAGGGTGGAGAGGGCCTGGCGTCGATCACCCGCCTCGACCTCACCGCCCTGCGGAAGCGGCTGGCCGGAGTGCGCATCACGGTCGCCTGCGACGTGGACAACCCGCTGCTCGGCGAGCACGGCGCCGCGGCCGTCTACGGCCCGCAGAAGGGCGCGAACCCCGACCAGGTCGCCACGCTGGAGGCGAGACTGACCCACTGGGCCGACGTGGTCGCCGACGCCGTCGGGGCGGACCTGCGCGAGCAGCCCGGAGCGGGCGCGGCCGGAGGAGTCGGCTTCGCCGCGCTCGCGGTCCTCGACGCGACGCTGCGTCCCGGAATCGCGCTGGTGCTCGACCTGGTCGGATTCGCCGACCGTCTTGCGGGCGCCGACCTGGTGGTCACCGGCGAGGGCGCCCTGGACGAGCAGACCCTGCGCGGCAAGGCGCCCGCGGGCGTGGCGCGGTCGGCCGCGTCGGCCGGCGTACCGGTGGTCGCGGTGTGCGGCAGCAACGCGCTCTCCGCGGACCGGCTGGAGCAGGCCGGGATCGCCGCGGCGTACGCGCTGACCGACCTCGAGCCCGACGTCGACCGGTGCCTGCGCGAGCCGGTGCCGCTGCTGGAGCGGCTGGGCGAGCAGCTCGCGCAGACCCACCTGTCCGGTGCGGCGGAGCACGCACGATGAGCGCGGACCTGCTGCTGCGAGCCCGCCGTGTGATCACCCCCGCGGGGGAGGGGCCCGGGCAGGTCGCGGTGACCGACGGCCGGATCGTCGCCGTCGACCCCTGGGACCCGACGGCTCCCGAGACGGACGGGCCCGCCGCCGCGCGGGTGGTCGACCTGGCCGACGACGAGGTGCTGCTGCCCGGGCTGGTCGACAGCCACGTGCACGTCAACGACCCCGGCCGCACCGCGTGGGAGGGCTTCACCAGCGCGACCAGGGCGGCCGCGGCGGGCGGGGTGACCACGATCGTCGACATGCCGCTGAACAGCATCCCGCCGACCGTCGACCCGGACGCGCTGGCGGTCAAGCGCGCGACCGCGACCGGACAGTGCTGGGTGGACGTGGGCTTCTGGGGCGGTGCCGTCCCCGGCAACGTGCCCCACCTGCGCCCGCTGCACGAGGACGGCGTGTTCGGCTTCAAGTGCTTCCTGCTGGACTCCGGCGTGGAGGAGTTCCCGCCGCTGGAGGAGGCCCAGCTCGCCGACGCGATGCGCGCGATCGCGGCGTTCGACGGCCTGCTCATCGTGCACGCCGAGGACCCCGCGACGATCGCGTCAGCGCCGCAGCCGCACGGCCGCCGGTACGCCGACTTCCTGGCCTCGCGACCCCACCGCGCGGAGGACACCGCGATCGCCCGCGTGGTCGACCTGGCCGCGCGCACCGGGTGCCGGGTGCACGTGCTGCACGTCGCCTCCGCGGATGCGCTGCCGATCCTCGCGGCGGCCCGGGCCGACGGTCTTCCGGTGACCGCGGAGACCTGCCCGCACTACCTGACCTTCGCAGCCGAGGAGATCTCCGACGGCGCCACGGCGTACAAGTGCTGCCCGCCGATCCGGGAGGCCGACAACCGCGAAGCGCTGTGGGAGGGGCTCCGCGACGGCCTGATCGACCTGGTGGTGACCGACCACTCGCCGTCCACCGCGGACCTGAAGTGCCTGGACTCCGGCGACTTCGGCCGGGCGTGGGGCGGGGTCTCCTCGCTGCAGCTCGGCCTGGCCGCGGTGTGGACCGGGGCGCGCTCCCGCGGGTTCGGGCTCGGCGACGTGGCGCGCTGGATGGCC
>DASSVD010000129.1:0-11781 GCA_035706365.1 Nocardioidaceae bacterium | reverse complement strand
CGGAGCTGGGCGATCTCGCCGAGCTTCTCGAGCTCAGTGCCGACGAGCAGCCGACCACCGGGCGGGGCATCGCGATCGTCTCCGCGCTGGCCAGTCACTGGGGTGTCGAGGAGCTGCCGGCCGGCACGCGGGTGTGGGCGGAGTTCGGCGCCGGCGAGCCCGCCGCGACAGCAGACCCGGACGCCGGGGAGGCGGAGGACCACCCCCGCCATGGCTCGGAGGGGCGACGTCCGTCCGGTGCCGCGTTCGAGGCGCAGGAGTACGACGCGGAGCAGCGGGCCGGCTCCCGCAGCGTGACGGTGACGCTGCTCGGCTGCCCGGTGCACCTGGTCCGGGCGCACGACGGGCACATCGCCGAGCTGATCCGCGAGCTGCAGCTGATCTCCGCGGACGGCGGGCACCCGCGTGCCGCGCGACTGGCCCACGACCTGGAGGAGTTCGTGGACCGCCACGCGACCGGGTGGGACGCCGCACGCCTGCAGGCGGCCGAAGCCTTGCGGCGCGGCGACGAGCTCGTGGACGTCCGCATCGTGGCCTCGGTGCAGCCCGGGGGCCTGCGACCCGGCCTGGCGCGGCTGCGTGCGCTGCTGGAGGAGGCCGACGCCATGGCCGTGGCAGGCGAGCTGATCGCGCTCCCCGCCTCGGACGAGATCTGGCGGCTGCGTGACTGGATGCAGGCGCAGATGGCGGCCCAGACCGACGACGACGCGGACTCGGCGCCGGTGCGGTTCGCGGCGTGGGTGGGAGCCGGCTCGGCCTGAGCGTCCCGGTGGGCTGCCGTCACCGCGGCCCCCTCAGCCGTCCCCGCAGCCCGTCACGGGTTCCCGCTGCTCCATCCCCGCTCCACGAGCAGCAGCGCCTGCTCCCGGGTCAGTCCGGCCTTGCGGGCGAGCGCGGCGTACTCCCGCGCGGCCCGCGCCGCCGCACCATCACCGTCCGCGGCGGTCCCCCGCACGAACGTGCCGCGCCGCCCCTCGGTGACCACGACGGCGTCGGCCTCGAGCTCGCGGTAGACCCGCGCGACCGTGTTCACCGCCAGGCCCAGCGAGCCGGCCAGGGCGCGCACCGGAGGGAGCCGGGTGCCTGCGGGGAGCGCTCCGGAGGCCACCCGGGCGGCGATCCCGGACCGGACCTGCTCGAAGGGCGGGGTCGGCGATCCGGGGTCGATCGCCAGGTCGTCGAGGTCAGCGGTGGCCATGCGCCCTCCCGGCTCGTGCTGGCTCGGTGTGCAGCCGCACCACGGTCATTCCGGTCCCGGTGGCCGGACGGTCCATCGCGACCAGGGCCTGCGGAGCCTGGTCGAGCTCGATCACCCGGCCGACCAGCCGGTCGGGGTGCAGCACTCCCTCATCGACCAGCTGCAGCATCTCGGGATAGTCGGTCGCAGCCATCCCGTGCGAGCCGAGGACGGCCAGCTCACGTGCGACCACCAGGTCCATCGGGATGCAGCCAGCCTCCTCTCCGAGCAGGAGGCCCACCTGGACGTGCCGCCCCCGGGGACGCAGTGACCGGACCGAGGCGGCCGCGGTCGCGGGCGAGCCGAGCGCGTCGAGGCTCGCGTGCGCGCCCCCGCCGGTGAGCCTGCGGACCTCGGCGGCGACGGCTTCGCCAGGCGGCGTGCCCGGGGAGGCCCCGACGAGCACGGTCGCCTCGGCACCCAGGTCCTTGGCGGCGTCGAGCGCCGCCGGGTGGACGTCGGTGGCGACCACGCGCGCCCCGAGCGCGACGGCGACCATCACCGCGGACAGCCCCACGCCGCCGCACCCGTGCACCGCGACCCACTGGCCGGCGGCCGGAGCGGCGTGGCTGCGCACCGCCCGGAAGGCCGTGGCGAACCGGCAGCCCAGCGAGGCGGCGACGACCGGGTCCATGCCGTCGGGCAACCGCACGAGGTTCGTGTCCGCGGCGTGGAGGGCGACCTGTTCGGCGAATGAGCCGGCATGGGTGAAGCCCGGCTGGGTCTGGTGCGGGCACACCTGCGCGTCGCCGTCCCGGCACTGCTCGCAGCGCCCGCAGCCGCACACGAACGGCGCGGTGACCCGGTCTCCGATCGCGAAGTGCCGCACGTCGCGGCCGATCCGCGCGACGGTCCCGGCCAGCTCGTGGCCGGGGACGTGGGGGAGCGGGACCGGGTCGTGCCCGCGCCACGCGTGCCAGTCAGAGCGGCACACGCCGGTAGCCGCCACGTCCAGGACGACGCCGTCCTCGGGACAGTCCGGTGGGGGCACGTCCCGCAGCTGCGGTGTCTGGCCGTACTCCCCGTAGACGACCGCGCGCATCAGCCGGTCGGGCACGTGGCGGTGCCGGGAGGGAGGTGCGGGTGCAGCGGGCCGGTGCGGCCGCGCAGGGAGCTGGCGGTCACGGTGCCCCGTGCGCCGGCGCGCACCGCGATCACCTCCGCGAGGATCGAGACCGCGATCTCCGCCGGGGCGTCGGCCCCGATGTCGAGCCCGATCGGCGCGTGCAGCGACGAGAGCGCGTCCGCCGGGGTGCCGTGGTCCAGCAGCCAGGCCCGGCGCCGCTCCTGCGTCCGGCGCGACCCCATCGCCCCGACGTACGCCGCGCCTGCCGCGAGCGCCTCCTGGATCGCGGGGGCGTCGACGCCCTCGTGGTGGCTGGTCACCACCACGACCTCGGAGCCGGTCATCGCCGCGCGGGCGCCGTCGAGGGTCTCCTCGACCTGCGTCGGCCAGCCCAGCACCGCCGCGTGCGCGCGCAGCGCCTCGGCCACGTCGCCGTCTCCCACGACGAGCAGTCGCGGAACCGGTTCGCTCATCACGCCTCCTTGCGTGGTTGCCGTCCGGCTCAGGCTAGCCGCCGTCCGTGTCGCAGGGCAGCGGTCGACCCGAGGGGGTCGGTGAGCCGTCTCGGTCAGCCGGGCGGTCATCCGTCGTAGCGCACCTCGGCGGTCCACTCCTGCTCCGGCCGGGTCGCGGCCCGGTACACCGCGTCGGCGACCCGGGCCGGCGCGAACGCGGTGTCGGGGACCAGCGTGCCGTTCACGGTCACCGACGCGGCCCGGATGCCGTCGGAGGACAAAGTCGCGTCCAGGCTCTGCGCCAGGTTGCGCAACCCCGCCTTCTGCACGCCCAGGGAGGCGGCCTCGTGCCAGGGCTGGTCGGCGGCCATGCTCCCGGTGGCCACGATCCGGCCGCCGCGGCGCAGGTGAGGCCGAGCGGTGCGCGCGGCGACGAGCAGCGCGCCGACCCCGACGCGGACGTCGGCGAGCAGGTCGTCGAGGCCGAGCTCGAGCGGGGTGGCGTGCCGGAAGACGCTGGGGTTGACGTGCACCACGTCGAGCCGGCCGGTGTGCGCGACGATGCGCTGCAGGGCCTCGCTCATCGCGGTCTCGTCGGTCACGTCCACGACGCTCCAGCCGACGGTGACGCCCTCCTCGGTCAGCACGGCGGCGAGGTGCTCCAGCCGCTCGGGCGAGCGGGCGAGCAGCGCCACGTCGTACCCCTCGGCGCCGAAGCGCCGCGCCACCTCGACACCGAGGCCGGGGCCGGCGCCGACGACCAGGATCAGCGGATTGCTCATGGTCCAGTGTCCCGGGTCGCTGGTGAGGTCGCGGGTGTGGGGGCGGTGCCCGTCGGCGGAGTCAGTAGGTCTCGTCGATCGAGGTGACCCACGCCGACTTCAGTCCCAGCTTCGAGCGCAGGTAGTCCGCCTTGCCCTTGATCGTGCGCGTCGCGCCGTTGACCGCCGTCGCCCGCACCGCGTGCACCGCGCCACCCGCGAAGCGGTCCACCACCGAGATCTTGTGGATCCGACCGAGACCGAACAGGTCGGACATGGCCGCAGCGCTGCGGGTGCTCGACCAGTGCCGGTTCGGGTTGGCGCTGTCCATCGACCACCGGTCCGGCACCGAGCGCAGGTAGGGCACCGAGGCGGACCAGACGTCGCGGGCGTTGAGGGTGTGCCCGCCCGAGGAGGAGAAGTAGAAGGTGCTGGCCAGCGCGCCCTGGTAGGTCAGCACCGTCCCGTCGGTCGACTTCACCGCGCGGACCCAGCGCTTGCCGTAGTAGGCGTCGCGGCCCTCGTTCTCCTTGCCCCACCCCACGTAGGACTGGTCCAGCACGGAGTCGAACAGGTGACAGTCGCAGTCGCTGCGCTTGCCGCGTCCGGACCTGAGCGCATAGGTGCGGGCGATGATCGCCTGTGCGCGCAGCGCCTCCATGTCCCAGGACGACGGCATCTCGGCGATGCCGCGCAGGTACTCCGCCTGCAGCTCCACCCGGACCGCGGCGTTGAGCAGGGTGCTGCCGTGCTTGGTGACCAGCAGCTCGCCGTGACGGTACTCGCGCCCGCTGCCGAGCCGGACCACGGCACCGGAGCCGTCCCGGTAGCGCGTGCCGCTCCAGCGGACCCGGATCCGGTCGCCGCGCAGCCGGTGCACGTCACCGTCGGGCTGCTCGACCCGTGCCTGGACCCGGCCGCGGTGCCGGGTCACCACGATGCGCCCGGCAGGCCGGTCGTTGGCGCGCCGGTCGTGGGTGACCACGCTGTCGGCGCACCGGCGCCGCTTCATGGCGCACACCTCCGCGTCCGCACCGCGCTGCAGGGCGCTGAGCCGCACCACGACCGGGGACGCGTGGTAGCTGACGTTGATGTCCAGCTCGCGGTCGTCCTCGACCTGGCCGAGCCGCGTGCCGCTGTAGTAGTGCTGCAGGATCTCTTTCGTGCTCCGGCCGGCCTCGGCCATCGCGCGGGCGCCGTATTGGGACAGCCCGACGCCGTGACCCCAGCCGGACCCGCGGAACGTGAAGCTGCGGGCCGGCGGCCTCGCCAGCGGAGCCTTCGGCTTCCGTGTCGCGGTGGTGGCGCGTCGTGCGTGACCGAGTGCGCTGATCCGCACCGGCTTGCGTCCGCGGTGGACCAGGGTGATCCTGCCCGACCGCGGCGGGCTCAGCCGGGCGATCAGACGCGTGTGCGGGTTGCGGTGGCGGCGGCCGAGGTCGATGCGCTTGACCTTGCGACCGCCGACGTAGACGTCGAGCGAGCCGTAGCGCGGACCGGTCACGGCGACCAGCCGCACGCTGGAGGTGTCGTCCGCGCCCCGCAGCGTGAGCCGCGCGCCCGGGCGGCGGGTGCGTAGAGCGGTGTCGCGGTAGAACGCCCGCTTGTGCATCGTGTGCCAGCCGCCCTGCCGGTCGAGCGCTCGCAGGCGTGGGGGTCGCGACACGGTGCCGAAGCTGGAGATCGCCGTCACGGCCCGTCGCAGGCCGGCCGGGCCTCCCACGGCGCGGACGCCGAACTGGCGGGTCTGGCCCTGCGCGATGTGCACGGTGGTGGCGGTGCCCTCGACGGTCTTGAGCAGGCGCCAGTTGCGCGGCAGCGCACCGTCGTAGGGGGCCTGCTTGACGAAGACCTGGTAGTAGGCGGCGCCGCGCACGGTGTCCCAGTGCAGCCGCTGGAAGCCGCCGTTGTTGAAGTGGCGCGCCTCCTTGACCGCAGGTCTCCCGCCGAGCCGCTGCGCGGCGGACGCGGTCAGCGCCTGGGCCTCGGCGGTGACCCCCGGCGCCGGTGCGAGGGTGAGGGTGACCGCAGCCGCGAAGGCTGAGGCCAGGATGCGGAGGTGGCGAGGGTGCACGAGCAGCTTCCCGAGGTTGGCGGCGCCCGACTGGTGAGACCAGTGGGATGTGTGTGACGCTTGAGGCTAGTAGACACACCTGGTGCCGCGCTAGCGGAACGATCGGATTTCCGCCAGCCGACACGCCGGGCAAGACTCACATTCTCGTCGGATAGGTTGCCGTCATGACGGCCTCCCTCGCCCTCCCGGACACCACCGCGGCCTCGCTGGCGCCGCTGCTGGCCCGGCTCCGCCCCGGTGAAGCCGGGACCCGGGTCGTGCTCGGCGTCGCGGGAGCTCCCGGGGCCGGCAAGTCGACCCTGGCGCAGGCGCTGGTCGGCGCGCTGCGAGGCAGCGGGCGGGCGGAGGCGGCGTACGTGCCGCTGGACGGGTTCCACCTCGCCGACGCCGAGCTCGCCCGCCAGGGGCTGCTCGAGCGCAAGGGGGCGCCCGAGACCTTCGACGGCTGGGGGTACGCCGCGCTGCTGCGGCGGCTGCGGGAGCGCCCCGACCATGTCGTCTACGCTCCCGGCTTCGAGCGCACCCTGGAGCAGCCGCTCGCCGGCGCCCTCGCGGTGGACCCGCGAGCCGACGTGGTGGTCACCGAGGGCAACTACCTGTTGCTGGACCGACCCGCATGGCGGGCCGCCCGCGCCGAGCTGGACGAGGTGTGGTTCGCCCGGGTTCCCGAGCCGGTGCGGCTGGCCCAGCTGCACGAGCGACACGTGCGCTTCGGCAAGACGCCGGCCCAGGCCCACGCCTGGATGGAGGCGGTGGACGAGCCGAACGCCCGGCTGGTCGCCGCGAGTGCCCCGCGCGCCGACCTGGTCGTCGACCTGCCCGGCTGAACACGCTGAGTCCGGGGGGCCCGAACTGGGCATGGAACCGGGCGACCCCTCGGTGCATACTCCGAGCATGGCGGCGGCCGACGGTGCGGCACCGGCGATCTCCCTGCGGGGCCTGACCAAGCGGTTCGGCCCCGTGACGGCCGTGGACGACCTGGACCTCGACGTCGCCGACGGCGAGTTCTTCGCCATGCTGGGGCCCTCCGGCTCCGGCAAGACGACCGTGCTGCGGATGGTCGCCGGCTTCGAGACCCCCACCGCCGGGCAGGTCCGGCTCAGCGGTCGCGACGTCACCGGTGAACCGCCGTTCACCCGCGACGTGAACACGGTCTTCCAGGACTACGCGCTGTTCCCGCACATGAGCGTCGCGGAGAACGTCGAGTACGGCCTGCGGGTGAAGCGGGTCGGTCGGGCGGAGCGGCGTAGGCGTGTGGAGGAGGCGCTGCACACCGTGCGGCTGCACAGCTTCGGTGACCGCCGCCCGCACCAGCTGTCCGGGGGCCAGCGTCAGCGGGTCGCGCTCGCCCGGGCCCTGGTGAACCGGCCCAAGGTGCTGCTGCTCGACGAGCCGCTCGGAGCGCTGGACCTCAAGCTGCGCCGCGAGATGCAGCTCGAGCTCAAGGCGCTGCAGCGCGAGGTCGGGATCACCTTCTGCTTCGTGACCCACGACCAGGAGGAGGCGCTGACGATGAGCGACCGGATCGCGGTGTTCCACGCCGGCCGGGTCGAGCAGGTCGCGACGCCGGTCGATCTGTACGAGCGACCGGCCACCGCCTTCGTGGCCGGGTTCGTCGGCACCTCCAACCTGCTCGACGGCGCCGTCGCGAGCACTCTGCTCGGCGAGGACGACCCCGGCCCGGTCAGCATCCGGCCGGAGAAGATCCTGCTCCGACCGCTCGACAGCGCTGCGGGAGGCGGGGGAGCTGCGGGAGCCCGGGGCAGCGGGGGGCCGGCCGACCCGGAGCTGTGCAGCGCCCGTGGCGTGGTGCGCGAGGTCGTCTACGTCGGATCGGCGACCCACTGCGTGGTCGACCTCGACGTCGGTGGCGCGCTCACCGTGCACCAGCAGAACCAGGAGGGCTCGCTCGAGCAAGCCCTGTCCTCCCGGGGCGAGCCGGTGCAGCTGCAGTGGCGTCGCGAGCACATGGTGCGGCTCGGCGGCGCCGTACACCCTTCGTCCGACGGGGGACTGCACACCCAGGAGACCAGATGAGACGAGTCCAGACGTTGGCCGGCGCGTGCGTGCTGGCCCTGGTGGTCGCCGCCTGCGGCACCACCTCGGAGTCCGGCGGGAACGGCGACGGTGGCGGCGCTGGCGGGGGAGGCGGCGGTGCCACGACCGGGGCCGGCTTCACCCCGCCCGACGTGCCGATGAAGAAGGAGCTCGGCCCGATGGAGGACCAGATCAACATCCTGGCCTGGCCGGGCTACGCCGAGGACGGCACCAACGACCCCACCGTGGACTGGGTGACGCCGTTCGAGAAGCAGACCGGCTGTCAGGCGAACGTCAAGTATTTCGGCACCTCGGACGAGGCGGTCAACCTGATGAAGACCGGCGAGTACGACGTGGTCTCGGCCTCGGGTGACGCGTCGCTGCGGCTGATCGCCAGCGGCGACGTGGCGCCGGTGAACACCGACCTGATCCCGAACTACGCCGACGTCTACGACTTCCTCAAGGACCGCGACTGGAACTCCGTGGGCGGCCAGATGTACGGCGTACCCCACGGCTACGGAGCGAACCTGCTGATGTGGCGCACCGACGTGGTCAAGCCGGCCCCGCAGAGCTGGGAGGCGGTGTTCGAGGCGGACTCGCCGTACGCCGGGAAGATCACCGCCTACGACTCGCCGATCTACATCGCCGACGCCGCGCTCTACCTGATGAACAGCCAGCCCGACCTGGGCATCAAGAACCCCTACGCGCTCGACGAGAAGCAGCTGGCGGCCGCCGTCGACGTGCTGACCACGCAGCGGGAGAACATCTCGGAGTACTGGTCGGACTACCTCAAGGAGGTGCAGGCCTTCACCACCGGCGACTCGGTGCTGGGTACCACCTGGCAGGTGATCGTCAACGTCGCCCAGGACGAGAAGGTGCCGGTGGACGCGGTCCTGCCGCCCGAGGGGTCCACCGGCTGGTCGGACACCTGGATGGTCGCAGCGGACAGCCAGCACTCCAACTGCGCCTACGCCTGGCTCGATCACATCATCAGCCCGAAGGCCAACGCCGCGGTCGCGGAATACTTCGGTGAGTCCCCGGCCAACGGGAAGGCGTGCGCGCTCACCGTCGACAAGGGCTTCTGCGACACGTACCACGCCGGCGACGCCGACTACGCGGCGAAGCTGTGGTACTGGACCACGCCGATCGAGCAGTGCCTCGACGGGCGCACCGACGTGCAGTGCACCGACTACGGCCGCTGGACGCAGGCCTGGACCGAGGTGAAGGGCTGAGTACGCCGCGCCGGGCCGCGCCGACAGCGGTGCTGCACCGCAACCCGCGGCTGCGGCTCGGCCTGCTGCTGACGCCTCCCGTGCTGTGGCTCGGGGTGGCCTACCTCGGCGCGCTCGGGGCGCTGTTCCTCACCTCGCTGTGGGGGCAGAACAGCTTCACCGGCGAGATCGAGCGGACCTGGACGCTGGACAACTTCCGGACCCTGTTCACCGTCGAGGTCTACCGGACGATCACCGTGCGTACCTTGCTGGTGGCGGGGCTGGTCACCGTGGTCGACGCACTGATCGCCTTCCCGATCGCGCTGTACATGGCCAAGGTGGCCCGGCCGTGGGCGCAGCGGTGGCTGGTGATCGCGGTGCTGATGCCGCTGTGGGCCTCCTACCTGGTCAAGGCCTACGCCTGGCGCGGGATGCTGTCGGAGGAGGGGCTGGTGGCGTGGGTCGCGGCGCCGTTCGGCCTCGGCAGCCCCGGCTACGGCCTCCCCGCGACCATCGTGACGCTGGCCTACCTGTGGCTGCCCTACATGATCCTGCCGATCTACGCCGGCCTGGAGCGGCTTCCCGACTCGTTGCTCGAGGCGTCCGCAGACCTCGGCGCGGGCACCGCGCACACGCTGCGTCGGGTGGTGCTGCCGATGGCGTTCCCGGCGGTGGTGGCCGGCTCGATCTTCACCTTCTCTCTGTCGATGGGGGACTACATCGCCGTACGCATCGTCGGTGGGGCCAGCCAGCTGCTCGGCAACGTCGTCTACGACAACGTCGGTGCGGCCAACAACCTCCCGTTCGCGGCGGCGGTCGCGACGGTGCCGGTGGTGGTGATGCTGGCCTACCTCGCCGCGGCCCGGCGTACCGGCGCCCTGGAGAACCTGTGAGTACGGGTGAAGGGCGGTGACGCGATGACCCTGTCCCGGACGGCGCGGGGCCTGCTGCTGGGGTTCGTGGTGGTGGCGCTCGTGGTGGTCTACACGCCGCTGGCGCTGGTGGTGATCAACTCCTTCAACGTCAACCGCACGTTCGCCTGGCCGCCCACCGGCCTGACGCTGCGTTGGTGGGAGGTGGCACTCAACTCGGGCGGAGCGCGCGGGGCGCTGGTGGTCAGCCTCGAGGTGGCCGCCCTCGCCACCCTGTTCGCTCTCCTGCTCGGCACGATGGCGGCCCTGGCCCTGCAGCGCTACCGCTTCTTCGGGCGGCACGCGGTCTCCCTGGTGATCATCCTGCCGATCGCGCTGCCGGGCATCGTCACCGGCATCGCGCTCAACAACGCCTTCCGGACGGTCTTCGGCTGGGAGCTTGGGTTCCTCACCATCGTGGTGGCGCACGCGACGTTCTGCATCGTCACGGTGTTCAACAACGTGCAGGCGCGGCTGCGGCGCCTCGGCGGCAACCTGGAGGAGGCCTCGATGGATCTCGGGGCGGGGACGTGGACCACCTTCCGGCTGGTCACCTTCCCGATGCTGCGCTCTGCGCTGCTGGCCGGCGCACTGCTGTCCTTCGGGCTCTCCTTCGACGAGATCATCGTGACCACGTTCACCGCCGGGGCGCAGGAGCAGACGCTGCCGATCTGGATCTTCAACAACCTGTTCCGACCCAACCAGGCGCCGGTGGTCAACGTGATCGCCGCGGTGCTCGTCGTCGCCTCGGCGATCCCGATCTACCTCGCGCAGCGGCTGTCCGGCTCGACCAGCGAGGGCCTGACCGGTGCCCGGTGAGCGGGCCCGGAGGTGCGGGGGACGCGGGGCGGGCTACCGCACGGTCAGGAGTACGTCGCCTCGCTCCACGAGCCGGCCCACCACCGGGTAGCCGGGTACCTCGCCCGCGACCAGCAAGCCACCAGAGGTCTGCGCGTCGGCGAGCAGCAGCAGCTCCTCATCGTCCCGGTCCGAGGACAGCTGCGGGCGGACCCAGTCGAGGTTGCGCCGGCTTCCCCCGGGCACGAAGCCGTCGCGCATCGCCTGCCGCGCGGGCTCGACGTACGGCACGGCGTCGGCGTCGACCACCGCCGAGACACCACTGGCCCGGGCCAGCTTGAGGAGGTGGCCGAGCAGGCCGAAGCCGGTCACGTCGGTGGCGCACCGGTGTCCCGCGTCGAGGGCCGCCCGCGCCGCGGGCCCGTTGAGCGTGGTCATCACCGCGACTGCCTCGTCGAAGCGCTCGCCGGTCGCCTTGTGCCGGTTGTTCAGCACGCCCAGGCCGAGCGGCTTGGTGAGGGTCAGCGGCAGGCCTGCCTCGCCGGCGTCGTTGCGCAGCAACCTGGCAGGATCGCCCACACCGGTGACCGCAAGGCCGTACTTCGGCTCCGGGTCATCGATGCTGTGTCCACCGGCCAGGTGCGCGCCCGCCTCGGCGCAGACGTCGGCACCGCCGCGCAACACCTCGGCGGCGAGCTCGAACGGGATGCGGTCGCGAGGCCAGGCGAGCAGGTTCACCGCGACGATCGGCTCCCCGCCCATCGCGTAGACGTCGGACAGCGCGTTCGCGGCCGCGATCCGGCCCCAGTCGTAGGCGTCGTCGACGACGCGGGTGAAGAAGTCGGCGGTGGCGATCACCGCGCGGTCCTGGTCGAGGCGGACGACCGCCGCGTCGTCGCCGTGGTCGAGGCCGACCAGCAGGTCGCCGCCGGCCCGGCTGGTGGGCAGGTCGGCGAGGACCCGTTCGAGCTCCCCGGGCGGGACCTTGCACGCGCAGCCACCTCCGGCGGCGTACTGCGTGAGGCGGATCGACGACGCGGTGCGCTGACTGGTCTCGGTCACCCGGCCACGGTACCCAGCGCGGGCGAACTCACCCCGGCGGGACATTCACGACGGGTCGGCGGGTTCCGGCGGGACATTCACGACGGGTCGGCGGGTTCCGGCGGGACATTCACGACGGGTCGGCGGGCTGGGGCGGGGCATTCACGACGGGTGGGCGGAGGTCTTGGCG
>DASSVD010000128.1:0-2647 GCA_035706365.1 Nocardioidaceae bacterium | reverse complement strand
ATCGGACGGGCGGGCCTGCGACTCACGAGTACAGGGGGCCTCTCACAGGCGCAGGGCGGCCACGAACCGGTCCCGACGTACGCCCACTGCCTTGGCCAGCCGGGCCAGCGCCTCGAGCACCCGGTCGGCGTCCAGGGTGGTGGCCGGCACCAGCAGGGTCAGCCGCCCGCCGTACTCCACCAGGAGGACCTGACCATGGGTCCACGCCTGGTGGGCGTCGGTGCGCCAGGTCTCGTCCAGCACCGGCCGCGGAAACGCGCGGTCGGCGGCGAGCAGATCGCAGGCAAGCGGCTCCCCGCCCGGCGGGTCGCCGGCCCGAAGGTCGCCGGTCAACCGGCCGGCGACCACCGGGCCGCCGGCGAGGCTGGACTCGGCGACCCAGGTGACCTCGCCCTCGCCCAGCCACTCGGGCAGGTCGAAGGGGTCCACCTCCTGCACGGCGGGCAGCGCGGCCACTCAGTCGTCCTCGTCCAGGCTCGAGCGACGGTAGTCGAAGTCGTCGGGGCCCAGCGGAGACTGCTCGTCGTCGGACAGGCCGGTCAGCTCATCGGCCCGCCGGGCCCGACGGCGGTCCACCAGCCGGGCGATCAGCTCGCTGACCAGGAACAGCACCAGCATCGGCACGGCCAGCATCAGCATCGAGAACGGGTCGGTCGACGGGGTGGCGACCGCGGCGAAGACGAACGTGCCGAGCACGATCCAGGGGCGCGACCGGGCCAGGCTGCGGCCGGAGACCACGCCGGCGAGGTTGAGCAGGATGACGAACAGCGGGATCTCGAAGGCCACCCCGAAGACCAGCAGCATCCGGGTGAAGAAGGCGAAGTAGCGGCCGAACTCGACCAGGTTCTCCACGCCGCCGAGGGTGAAGCCGATCAGGACCTCGAGGCCCTTGGGCAGCACGTAGTAGCCGACCGCGACGCCGCCGATGAACAGCGGGCCGGCGATGGCGACGAACACCCGCGTCCAGCGCTGCTCGTGCGGGTGCAGACCCGGCATGATGAACGCCCAGATCTGGTAGAGCCAGAACGGGCTGCCCAGCACCAGCGCGGCCATCCCGCACACCTTGAGCTGGATCATCAGCGGGTCGGTGACGCCGTTGAAGACGATCTTGGTGTCGACGTCCTGGCCCAGGGCCCGCCGGGCGTCGTAGTAGGGCCCGGCGATCAGCCCGAAGAGCTGGGGGTAGAAGAACAGCGCGACGATGGTCGCGACCAGCAGGAACAGGGCGACCTTGAGCAGCCGGGCCCGCAGCTCGCGCAGGTGGTCCGACAGCGCCATCCGGCCGTCGTCCCCGATCGGGTGCTGCGGGTTCCCGCGGAACAGGCCGACGACACCGGAGATCGACACAGGCGTGGAGGTGCTCGCCGGGTCAGCGGTCGGTGTCGGCCGGCGGCTGGGGCCGCGCAGCCGGGTCCGTCTCGGTGAACCGGGCCTGGGTCGCGCGGTTGTGCGCCTCGATCTGCCGCTGCTCGGGCGTCTTCTGGTCGTCCTCGTCGTCGCCAAGGCCCTTCGTCTCGGCCTTGAAGATGCGCAGGGCGCGGCCGCTGCCGCGTGCCAGCTCGGGCAGCTTCTTGGCCCCGAACAGCAGGATCAGGACACCCAGGATGATCAGCAGCTCGGTCGGCCCGAGCCCCGCGATCATCGGGGTCAGTGCAACGCTCATCTTGTCCTCTTAACCGTCGTTCGATGCCGTGACCATCCTACGTCCCGATCACTCGTACTGTCTCAGGGCCGCCGATGCGGTCGCCCGGACCCGGTCGGCGAGGACCGCGGGCTCCAGCACCCGGGCGCGTCCGCCGAGCCCCAGCACGAGCCGGACCAGCCACTGCTCGCTGCCGGCGCGCACCGAGCACACCAGCCGCCCGTCCTCGCCTTCGGCGGTCTCCTCCACCGGGTAGTAGTCGGCCACCCAGCGGGCCGTGGGTGCCAGCTCGAGCACCGCCAACGTGTCCTGGTCCGAGCCCTGGAACAGGCCCTCGGACAGGTCCCGGGGGGCGAGGTCGGGGTGGTCCTCGGCGGCGGTGTCGAGCACGGTGGCCGACGAGACCCGGTCGAGGCGGAACAGCCTCGCTCCCTCGGCGCGGTGGCACCAGGCGTCGAGGTAGGTGTGCCCCTCGGCGGCGACCAGGCCGATCGGGTCCACCGTTCGCTCGGTCGCCTCGTCCCGAGCCGGCACGTAGTACCCCAGGCGCACCTGACGGCGGTCGCGGACGGCGCGCTCGAGCTCGGCCCGCAGCCCGGCCAGGCGCGGCTCGTCCGGCTCGAGACGTACGTCGACCTGCGCGGCCAGCGCTGCCCCGTCGCCCGCGGCGGCCTCGAGCTTGACCAGCGCCCGGTCGACCACGGGCCGGACCGCGTCGTCGGCGGACTCCCGCAGCGTGCGTAGCGCCACGATCAGCGCCGAGGCCTCGGAGCTGTCCAGGCGCAGCGGGCGCCGCAGGTAGTCGGCGTTGGACACCCGGATCACGCCCTCGCCGTCGAGGGCGTCCATGTCCACGTCGATCAGGTCGCCCATGCCGAGACCGGGCAGCCCGCAGAACCACAGCACGTTGAGGTCCTTGACGATCTGCTGAGGGCGCACGCCGAAGTCGGCGGCGGCCTGCTCGACCGACACCTCGTCGCGGGCCTGGATGTAGGGCACCAGCGC
>DASSVD010000127.1:0-2157 GCA_035706365.1 Nocardioidaceae bacterium | reverse complement strand
CGCACCGTCTTGTGCAAGGACCCCTTCCGGGCCGAGGACGAGCGGGTGCACAAGCTCATCGAGGGCATGTGACCTGAGCGGCTCTCAGGAACGCCGGTTATGGTTGCCCGCGGACCTGGCCCGCCGTACGCCGGCCGGGCGCCCCCATGCTCCGCATCTGTCCCCTGCAACCGAGGTGAACCCGTGCGTCGTCGTCTCGCGGCCCTGGCCGTCCTTCCCCTGCTGCTCACCGCCGCCGCGTGCGGTGGGGCAGACGACTCGACCGGGCAGGCCGGCGACTCGCCGAGCGCGTCGAGCAGCACCGGCTCCGACGAGACCGGCGGGGACAGCGCCGACTCCGGCGACGCAGGGTCGGTCGACGGCGTCGAGGTCTCCGGACCGGTCGGCGAGGAGCCCCAGGTCACGATCGACGCCCCGTTGGAGATCGACGGATCCACGACCGAGGTGGTCACCAGCGGCGACGGCAGCCCCGTCGTCGAGGGCAACCAGGCGCTGATCAGCTTCTCGCTCTACAACGGCCGCACCGGCGAGCAGGTGTTCAGCACCTGGAAGCAGGGCGCGCCCTACCACCTGCAGACCGTCAGCGACGACCAGTTCTTCCCGGTCGTCATCGACGCCATCATCGACCAGCCCGCGGGCAGCCGGGTCGTCGTGGCCGCCTCACCGGAGGACGCGTTCGGCTCGCGGGGCAACCCGCAGATGGGCATCGAGAAGGACGACCCGGTGGTCTTCGTGGTCGACATCGCCTCGGTCGAGCCCACCGACGTACTCGACGGCCCGCAGGGGACGCCGGTCAAGCCGCCGGCCGACGCGCCGACCGTGGTCGAGAAGGACGGTAAGGTCACCAAGCTCGACTTCTCCTCGGCCGCGAAGAAGCCGCCGAAGAAGCTGCAGGTGATCCCGCTGATCAAGGGCGACGGCCCCGAGGTCACCGACGACAGCCTGGTGACGTTCAACTACCTGGGCCAGGTCTACGGCACGGACAAGGTCTTCGACGAGTCCTACAGCCGCGAGCCGGTCACCTTCCCGCTGGGCGTCGGCGGCCTGATCAAGGGCTGGGACGAGGGCCTGGTCGGGTTGACCCGCGGCAGCCGGGTCCTGGTCATCGCGCCGCCGGAGTACGGTTACGGCTCGGCCGGCAACCCGCAGGCCGGGATCAAGGGCACCGACACCCTGGCCTTCGTCGTCGACATCCTCGGGGTGGACCAGCCGTCCTGACGCCGCCCGAGGAAGGGCTCGAGGAAGGGGGAGCGCCGTGGCAGCGCGCAAGAGCGAGCGTCTGCTGAACCTGCTGATCACGCTGCTCGTCTCGCGCAGCTACGTCACCAAGGACCGGATCCGCTCCGTGGTGCAGCAGTACCGCGAGGCCGGTGACGAGGCCTTCGAGAAGATGTTCGAGCGGGACAAGGAGGAGCTGCGCTCGCTGGGCATCCCGATCGAGGTCGGCACGCTGGACCGGGCCTTCGACGACGAGCCGGGCTACCGGGTGGAGCGCTCCGCCTTCGAGCTGCCCGACGTCGACCTCGAGCCCGACGAGGCGGCCGTGGTGGGCCTGGCCGCGCGGGTGTGGCAGCACGCGGGGCTGGCCGCTGCCACCTCCGATGCGGTCGTCAAGCTCAAGGCCGCCGGGGTGAGCGTGGACCGCGACGCCCTCGACCTCGTCCAGCCGCAGATCACCGCCGAGGAGCCGGCGTTCGAGCCGTTCTGGGACGCGGTGCGCACGCGCACGCCGCTCGCGTTCGACTACCGGTCGCCGGGTTCTGCCGAGGTTCGTGAGCGGCACCTGCAGCCGTGGGGCGTGGTGTCGGTGCGGGGACGGTGGTACGCCGTCGGCCACGACACCGACCGCGACGCGCCGAGGATGTTCCGGCTCTCCCGGGTGCACGGCTCGGTGCGCACGGCGGGAGCCGCCGGTTCGTACGTCGTCCCTGCGGGGACCGACCTGCGCGCGCTCACCGAGTCCCTGGCGCCACCGCCGACCGAGCACCACGCCGTGCTGCGGGTCCGCGAAGGGGCCGCCCTGGGAGTGCGTCGCTCCGCACGGGACTGTTCGTCGTGGCCGGACCGGCCGGGCTGGGACCGCCTCGAGGTCGCCTACGGGCGCACGGACGCTTTCGTCGAGGAGCTGCTCGGCTACGGCCCCGACGTCGTGGTCGT